>NZ_JBFUKJ010000007.1:0-127929 GCF_056400905.1 Cellulomonas sp. P4_H12 | reverse complement strand
GCGAGGAGCAGCGGGCGGCGGGCGGTCGCGAGGGCCGCCGCGATGTCCCGCACGACGCCGTCGGCGAAGGCCCCGCGCGGGGCGAGCGGTGCGGGCAGGCGCGGCGCCGACGTCTCGGGGACGGGGCCGGTGTCCAGCGTCGCCACGTCGTATGGGATCGCGAGCACCGTGGGCACCCGGTAGGTCAGCGCGTGCTCCACGGCGATCACGGTGGTGGCGGCGGCGTCGGCGCGGCCGACCGTGTACGTGCGGGCGCCGACGGCGGAGGCCATGGCGATCTGGTCGACGTCCCACGGGCGCGGGCCCGACGTCGGCTCGTCGCCGACGACGAGGACGAGCGGCACGTGGGCCTGCACCGCCTCGGCGAGCGCGGTGAGCGTGTTGGTGAACCCGGCCCCGTAGGTCGTCGTCGCGGCCGCGAGCCGGCCGGAGGTCCGGTGAAAGGCGTCGGCGGCGACCACGGCGCCGGCCTCGTGGCGCACGGGGGTGAACCGGGCCGCGGTCTGGCAGGTGAGGGCATCGAGGAAGTAGGCGTTGCCGTTGCCCATGACCCCGAAGACGTGGTCCACATGGGCAGCGAGCGTGACCGCGACGTGCGCGGAAACCGTCGGCATGGAGCAGGGCCTCCCGGACCAGGTCGACCGCAGCAGCGTCGTTGCGGCTCTGGGAGGATAGTATACGATCCGTCAACCTCGACATCGACGTCAGGGGAGTCGGACCCATGCAGTTCCACCACCACGGCTACGTCTCGGGCGACCCCCGTGTGCAGCCCGCGGCCGGCGTCGGCCTCGACCGGCCCGACGAGCTCCCCGACGAGGTGGACGTCCTCATCGTCGGTACCGGCCCCGCCGGGATGATCGCGGCCGCGCAGCTCGCCCAGTTCCCTGAGATCACGACGCGCATCGTCGAGCGGCGCGACGGCCGGCTGCCGATCGGGCAGGCGGACGGCATCCAGCCGCGCAGCGTCGAGACGTTCCAGGCCTTCGGCTTCGCCGGTCGGATCGCCGAGGAGGCCTACCGCATCACCGAGATGTGCTTCTGGCACCCCGACCCGCACGACCCGTCGACGATCGTCCGCGGCGAGCGCCCGGCCGACGACCCGAGCGGCATCAGCGAGTTCCCGCACCTCATCGTCAACCAGGCACGGGTGCTCGACTACTTCGCCGAGAGCATGGCGAGCTCACCCAGCCGGATGACGCCCGACTACGGCTACGAGTTCCGCGGGCTCGAGCGGTCCGACGACCACGTCACGGTCACGCTCGTGCGGACCGCGGGGGAGCACGCCGGGCAGGAGAAGGTGGTGCGCGCGAGGTACGTCCTGGGCGCCGACGGTGCCCGGAGCCGCGTGCGCACGTCGATCGGGTGCACCATGGACGGGCAGTCCGCGGCCCACGCCTGGGGTGTCATGGACGTGCTCGCCGTCACCGACTTCCCCGACATCCGGCTGAAGTGCGCCATCCAGTCCGGCGCGGGAGGCAGCATCCTCCTGATCCCCCGGGAGGGCGGGCACCTGTTCCGCATGTACGTCGACCTCGGCGAGGTCGACCCGGACGGGCACCACGAGGTGCGCAGCACGACGATCGAGCAGATCATCGCCCGCGCCAACGAGATCCTGCACCCGTACACGCTCGACGTACGCAGCGTCGCGTGGCACAGCGTGTACGAGGTGGGGCACCGGCTCACCGACCGGTTCGACGACGTGCCGGTCGAGGAGTCGGGTAGCCGGACCCCGCGGGTGTTCATCGCGGGGGACGCCTGCCACACCCACAGCGCGAAGGCCGGCCAGGGGATGAACGTGTCCATGCAGGACGGGTTCAACCTCGCGTGGAAGCTCGGGTACGTGCTGTCGGGCCGCAGCCCGGAGGGCCTGCTCGCCACGTACTCCGCCGAGCGGCAGGTGGTCGCGCAGAACCTCATCGACTTCGACAAGGAGTGGTCCTCGCTGATGGCGAAGACGCCGGAGGAGCTCGGGGACCCGGGCCGGCTCGCCGACTTCTACGTGCGCACCACGGAGTTCCTGTTCGGGTTCATGACGCAGTACCAGCCCTCGATGATCGTCGCGGACGCGGCTCACCAGGAGCTCGCGACGGGGTTGCCCGTCGGGAAGCGGTTCAAGTCCGTCCCGGTCGTCCGCGTCGCCGACGCCAACCCCCTGCACCTGGGGCACCAGCACCGGGCCGACGGTCGGTGGCGCGTGTACGCGTTCGCCGACCGGGACGGGTCGGCCCTGTCGGCGTGGGCGGGGTGGATGGCCGGCTCGCCCGACTCGCCGGTGCTCGCCCACACGCCCGAGGGCGCGCAGCTGGACAGCGTCCTGGACGTCAAGGCGGTCTACCAGCAGCGGCATGTCGACGTGGACATCGCGACCGTGCCCACGCTCTTCCTGCCCCGCACCGGGCCGTTCGGGCTGGTCGACTACGAGAAGGTCTTCGCGACGCACCCCGACGAGGACATCTTCGCGGCGCGCGGCATCGACCGCGGCGGGTGCGTCGTCGTCGTCCGGCCCGACCAGTACGTCGCCGCGGTCCTGCCGCTCGACGCGACGGACGAGCTCGCCGCCTTCTTCCGCCAGCACCTGCTCGTCCGGTCCCGGCAGCCGGTGGCCTGACGCCGGAGCAGGTCAGGCGCGGGCGGTGTCCCGGGCCAGTCGGGCCGCCGTCTCGTCGTCGAACTCGGCGAAGAACCCGGCCACCCGGTCCGTGAGCTCGCTCATGCCGTCGCACGCGAACAGGATCGGCTGGTAGTGGCTGATGTCGTACGCCAGCGTGGCCATCTGGTCGAAGTCCACGGGCCGGATGTCGGCACCGCGGAACTCCTCGATCTCGCCGTAGGAGGAGAGGAGCCCCGCGCCGTACGCGCGCAGCTCGCCCCGCTCGTACATCACGCCGAACTCGATGGTGAACCAGAAGACGTCCGCGACGTACTGCAGGCCCTCGGGCGTCTCGCACCGCCGGGCGGCCTCGCCCGCGCGGCGCTTGACCTCGGCGATCGCCGGGTTGGCGAGCAGATTGCAGTGCCCCACCACCTCGTGGATGATGTCCGGCTCCGGCGTGTAGAGCGGCTGCGACGGGTGCCGCAGGTACTGGGTGGAGTGGAAGACCCCGTCCGCCAGCGACCCGTAGAAGACGTCGAGCGGCACGAGCCCCGCGGCCGGGTGCAGCCGGAAGCCGCTGAGCGGGTCGAGGCCCGCGCTGACCTCGTCGAGCTGGGGCACGTGGTCGGTCGGCAGCCCGAGCGCCTCCTTGCCCTCCAGGTAGCCGCGGATCGCGAGCCGCTCGTGCTTCGGCGTGAGCTGGCGGCAGACGATCCGCCAGATCTCGTTCTCCGAGTCCGTGTACTCGACGCGCGGTACGGGGTCCCCGGGCCTCCACGTCAGGGCCGGCCCGGCGATCTCGTCCCGGCGGCGGCGGTACTCCTCGTCCTTCGCGCCGGGGTGGTCGTCCGCCAGGTGCACGCGGACCGTGCCGTCCTCGTCGGCGGTGACGGGGGCGTAGAGCTGTCCCTCTTCGAACATGCGATCCGTTCTACGCCACAAACCCCGGCGCCGCATCCCCCGGACGGGGCCGCCACCCGGTTGCCGGCACGGCCTTACCGTCGGCCCGCGTGCACGTATTCGTCGAGGTCGCTGACCGTGGCGAAGTGGTCCGACGGGAACGTGCCGTTGATCGGCTCGGTGCCCGCGAGCACGCTCCGGGAGGCGACGATCCGCGCGCCCGGGTGTCCGGGCCGGGCGAAGGCGTAGTCGATCCGGCGGTCGATCTGGCGGACCGCCTCGAGCGGTGCGTGGGGCGTGGACGAGCTGAGGGTGACCGCGTCCTGCGCCCCTCCACCCGCGGTCCAGAGGTCGACGGCCACGGACGCGACCGCGTCGACCTCGGGCGTGCCGGGCCGGGCGTTGAGGTCGCCCAGCAGGAGCACGGGCAGGTCCCCGTCGAAGGCCGGGTCGCACATGAGCGCGGCCAGCGCGGTCGTCTGGGCGAGGTGGTCGTCGCGAAAGCTCGGCTCCCACTCCGTGCACGCCACGATGACATGCAGGAGCCCCAGCGGGTGGTCGAGGGTCGCGACGAGCGCCGTCGGCGGCTCGCGGTGGGTGGCCGGCAAGGGGTGACCCCGCACGTGCAGGAGGGGCCACCGGCTGACCAGGCCGACGCCGATGTCGATGTCGCGCTGGTCCGGCGACTCGACGGGATCGGGCAGCGGAGGGATGCTGCTGCGCTCGAACGCGCCGTACCCACCCAGGCGCTCGGCCAGCAGCGAGGCCTGGGTCTCGTCGGCGGAGCGCCACGTCTCCTGGAGCCCGAGCACGTCGGGCCGGACGCGGCGGACCACCTCCTGGAGGGCGGCCTCGCGTGCGCGCCAGCTCGGGCCGAACCGCCACCAGACGTTCCAGCTCATGACGCGCACGCGAGCCTCACCTGTCTTCGACGGTGCCGGCCAGCGCGCGTTCGACGGCAGGAAGGAAGTCGTCCAGGTCGTCGGGGGTCCGCGACGTGACGAGCGTGAACCCCGCGCCGCCGTCGACCGCGACCGACTGGTCGACCCAGGTGGCCCCGGCGTTGCGCAGATCGGTCTCGAGCGACGGGTAGGACGTCAGGGTCGCGCCCTGGACGACGCCGGCCTCGACCAAGGCCCACGGACCGTGGCAGATCGCGGCGATGGGGCGTCCGGAGCCGGCGAACTGCCGCACGATGTCGACGGCCGACTTCTCGAGCCGGAGCGAGTCGGCGTTCAGGGTCCCGCCGGGGATGAGGAGCAGGTCGTAGTCCCCGCCGGCCTCGCCGAAGGTCGTGTCGGGCCGGACCACGATGCCGGGGTCCTTGTCGCCGACGAGCGTCTGGATGGGGTCGGTCGACKCGGCGGCGATGGTGACGGTGGCCCCGCGTCCGCGCAGGTGGTCGACCGGGACGACGAGCTCGTCCTGCTCGACCCCGTAGTTGGTGGCGATCGCGAGGACCCGGTAGCCGCTGAGGGTCGTGTCGCTCACGATTCCTTTCCTCCCGTCGGCGGGACCGGCCCGTACAACGGTTGGACCTCGGCCATCTCGAGGTCCGCGGTGGCCTGGATGAGGGCGAGCAGGTCGGTGTCGAGGCCGGGGGAGAACTCCTCGAACCGTTCCTCCGCGATCGTGATCGGCACGCCCGCCGGCGCCTGCTCGGTCGCGTCCAGCTCGGTGCCGTCCTTGGACGGCGACATCCCCTGGAAGATCCGCCCCGCCTCCGAGGCGGCCGTCAGGTCGAAGCTGTACTGCTTGCTCTGCAGGCCCAGGTCGAGGAGCTTCTTCACCTCGGGGAACTTCTCGGCGTTCGTCTTCGGGATCGGCAGCACCGACGCCCAGTTGACCCCGAGGGTCTCCAGGGCCTTGGCGTAGGCGTTCTCGTGCGCCTGGTCGCGCACGATCAGGTAGGCGATCGTGGAGCGGGCCGTCTTGTTGGACGTCATCTCGTAGATCCGGCACTTCTGCAGCCGGCCGGTGGACTCGAGCATGAGGTTGTAGAGCAGGTCGAGCACGAGGTTGCCCGAGTTGTAGACGTAGGAGCCGCTCCACGGGTTGCCGGCGGCGTCCACGGGCAGGGCGCCCTGGGAGGCGACCAGGTAGTGGTGGATGTTGCCCTGGTCGAGGGCCGACTCGAGCGGGGTCGCGCCGCCCGACCCCGGCTCGTCCAGGGGGTCGGACTTCTTCCCGTTGTACCGCGGCGACCCGTCGAGCAGCCGCGCGATCGTGGTGCCGATCAGCTCGACGTGGCTGATCTCCTCCGTGCCGATGCCCTGGAGCAGGTCGCGGTACGGCTTGGCCTTGGGCCCCCGGAAGTTGATGCTCTGGAACAGGTACTGCATCATCGTCCGCATCTCGCCGAACTGGCCCCCGAGCCCCTCCTGCAGGGCGTTGGCGGCGGCCGGGTCCGGCTCGTCGGCCGCGATGTCGTTGATGAGCCGCTGCACGTGCAGGTACATGAGTTCTCCTTCGTCAGGCGTCCTTGTCCTTGGGGTCCGCGGCACCGCGCGACTGGCGCAGGGCGCGGCCGAGCCGCACGTCCTCCTCCTGCTTGGCCTGCTTCTTCTCGCTCGCGCGCGTGTCCCGCGGCGGGAGCTGGATGGTCTTCTCGGCCTCGATGCCGCCCTGCAGCTGGCGTCCGCGCTCGACCTCGGCGTCGAGCTCCGCTCCGAACAGCAGCGCGAGGTTGGTGATCCACAGCCAGAGCAGGAACACGATGACCCCGGCCAGCGAGCCGTAGGTCTTGTCGTAGCTGGAGAAGTTGCCGACGTAGAACCCGAACGCGAGCGACGCGAGCACCCACACGACGAGGGCGACGATCGCGCCCAGGCTGATCCAGCGGAAGCGCGGCTGCTTGACGTTCGGGGTGGCGTAGTAGAGGACCGCGATCGCGACCACCACCAGCGCGACGATGATGGGCCATTTGACGATGTTCCAGACGGTGACCGTGACGTCGCTGAGCCCGATCGTGGCACCGATCGACCGCGCGACGCCGCCGGACAGCACCACCGCGACGACGATGGCGACCGCGATGACCACGAGGATCACGGTGACGAGCAGCAGCGCCGGGCGCAGCTTCCACATCGGCCGGCCCTCGTCGACCTCGTAGATCCGGTTCATTCCGCGGCTGAACGCGGCGACGTAGCCGGAGGCCGACCACAGGGCGAGGGCCAGCCCGAGCACCAGCGCGAGGCCGGCGGCCGGGGCCTGCGTGAGCTGGGTGAGGATCGGCTTGAGCGTGTCGTCGACGGACGAGACGCCGACGTCGCCGGCGATCTTGAGCACGTCCGTGACCATCTTCTGCGGGTCGCCCACCAGGCCRAGGACGGAGACGACGGCCAGGAGCGCGGGGGCGATGGCGAGCACCGCGTAGTAGGTGAGTGCCGCGGCCAGGTCCGTGCACTGGTCCTTGAGGAACTCCCGCAACGTCTTGCGCAGGACGTACAGCCAGGACGGTCGGGTGATGTCGTCCGGCGAGTCCGGCTTGCGCGGGTCCTCGGGAGCAGGGGCGGCGGCCTTCTCGGTGCTGCGCGTGCTGCGGGTGTCGTGCGTCATCGACGTGTCCTCCGCTCGTGGTCGGTGCACTGCGACCACGCGGCGGGGCACCGCGCTGTGCCCCGCCGCGAGGGTTCCTAGTAGCCCGTGGACTGCGCGCCGTCCGAGGCGTGGGCTCCCTTGACCGTCTCGGTGGCGTCGCCGGCCTGCGCGCGCAGGTCCTCGGMGGTCGAGCGGCCCTCGTCGCGGAGCGTGGCGCCGGCCTCGGTGGCCCGCTCCTTGACCGCGGCGGCGGCGTCCTGAGCGGGCTGGCGCAGGTTCTCCGCCACTCCTTGGGCCGCCTCCTTGGCCTCCTGGACCAGGGGCGCGGCCTGGTCCTTGGCCGACTGGGCGAGCTGCTGCTCCTGCCGGGTGCTGGGCAGCAGCGAGGAGATCAGCCATCCCGCGCCGAACGCGACCAGGCCGGCCGCCAGCGGGTTGCCCCGGGTCTTGTCCGTCGCGGCGTGCGGCAGGTCGGACGCCTTGTCGCCCACGCTCGAGGCGGCCCACCCGGCGGTGTCAGCACCGCTCGAGACGCCGCCCATGACACGGTCCTTGACGTCGGCGACCTTCGTGCGGACCTTCTCTGCCTGGCGCTGGGCGGCCTGGGTCGGGCTGACCTTGTCGCTGAGGGCGTCGACGTCCGAGCTGAGCTCGGCGCGGGTGCGCTCGATGTCGGCGCGGATCTGGTCGGGATCGGTGCTCATGAGTTCTTCTCCTCGTGTCCTTGCAGGGCGTTGGGGATCTTCTTGACGGTGTCGGTGGTCTGCGGCAGGCCGGCCACGCGCTTCGACTCGGCGCGGCCGCGGGCGGCCAGCACCGCGCCGATCACCGCCCACAGGACGGCCACGATCACGGCCGACCAGGCCAGCGAGTCCAGCGCGTCGCCGAGGGCCCACCACAGGGCGACCGAGAGGAACAGCAGGACGAAGTGCCCGGCGACCGCCGCACCGGCGTACAGGGACCCGCCCTTGGCGGCCTGCTTGGCGGACTCCCGGACCTCGGCCTTGGCCAGCTCCACTTCCTGGCGCAGCAGCGTCGAGATGTCGCGGGTGACGTCACCGAGCAGGTCACCGACCGACTGGCGCGGTGGGGCGTCCCACGAGTCGCTCATCGCTGATCCCACGTGCTCGAGCTGGGCACCGGGGTCGCGAGCTCGTCGGTGAACCGGGGGCGCTCCTCGACGACGTCCTGGTAGACGGGCAGGGACTCCGTCGGCTGTGTCCGGACCGACGGCCTCGACGGCGTCGACGGCGCGTCCTTCAGCCCGCGGGTGAGGCGGCCGAGCACCACGCCGGCCCCGGCGGCGACCAGCAGGAACGTGCCGGGACGACGCCGCGCGAACTGGCGCACCTCGTCGAGCACCTCGTCCGGACCGTGGTCCTGGAGCCAGCGGCCCAGGGCGTCCGCCCGGTCGCCGACCTCCCGGACGACGTCCGTCGCGAGGTTGCGCTCGGTAGGTGCGTCGGCCATCTGGTTGAGCTGCGTGGCGAACGACGTCAGGCCGCCCGCGAGCCGGTTCTGCTGGGTGCCCACCTGGTCCGAGAGCTCGGTGCGGGTCTGCGACCACAGGTCGCTGAGCTGGCGGCGCGCCTCGTCGGTCACGGCGGCGGCCTCGCCCTTCGCCTCGTCGAGCAGGTGCCCACCGGCTCCCGCGGCCTGGTCCTTGAGGTTGGCGGCCTGCTGCTTGGCGGTGTCGGCGGTGCTGCCCGTGCCGGTGGTGCCGGTGGTGCCGGCGGATCCCGTGGTCCCGGTGGTCCGCTGGCCGGCGTCCGTCGTGCTGAAGGTGACGGCGCCGAGCTGGTCCCCGTCCGTGCCGCCGTAGGTCCCGGCGCCGCTCTGGTCGCCGGGATAGCTGCTGGTGTAGTCGTCAGTCATGGTGTCGGCCTCTTCTCGGGTGTCGTGCGAGGGGTGCACAAGATCTCCGCAGCGGCGAAGACGCTGCGGGGGATCGGCAAGGGGCGCGAACCTTCTGTCGCGCAACCGTCTGCACGGGGGCCGGAGCGCTTCGGCGCGCCACCGGGGTGACGGCGCCCAACGGCGACACCGCACCCGTCCCATGCCCGGCGACGTGTCTGTGCCGGGACGACGGTCGGCCGGTCGAGCGTTCTGACCGGACGCTTTGACGCTAAGCCGGATGCACCACGCACGCCACTCGGATGCGGGTCGGCGCGCCCGGATCACCCGCCCTTAGTCAGCCTTCGACCCCGGTGGCGTCGTGCGGGCTGCCGACCGGCTTGGACTCCGGTGAACCGCGTTCGCGCAGGTAGATGGACAGCACGACCATGCTGGCGACGGCGAGGAACTCGGACTGCCAGTTCTGCAGCGTCCTGCTCCAGAAGTCGGGCAGCAGCAGGTACTGCGTCCAGCTGACCGGGTCCGCCAGGTCGCGCATCTGCTCCTCGGAGTAGGCGACGGACCCGGTGACCGACTGGGTCAGCCACGACAGCAGGAAGATCGTCCCCATCACGAGGCCCAGCGACCGCGAGTACAGCGACAGCCGCCATCCGCGGACCCGCGCCCAGGCAGGGGAGTCGTCGGTGGAGTACTCGGCGACCTTCTGGTCCTCGTCGCTCTCGCGGCCGGCCTCGTCGAGCTTCTTCGACTCGGGCGAGCCGCGCTGCAGAAGGTAGACCGTGGCCCCGATGTAGAGCAGGAACTGCAGGAACTCCGACTGCCAGTTCTCGGTGACGTCCACGGCGAACTGCGAGGTGGTGACGTACTCGCCGAGTGTGAGGGGGTCGAGTCCGGCGCTGACCTGCTCCTCGTTCATGAGGGCGACACCGGAGATCGCCTGGCCGGCGAGGGCCGCCAGGAAGATGATCCCGAAGAACAGCGTCAGGCTGTTCTCGCGCAGCCGCCTCATCGGTGCAGGATCCCGAGCGCGAGGCAGTACGCCAGCCCGAGCAGCACGCCGCCGAGGCAGGTCCAGAACAGCAGCCGCATCATCACGAACCCTCCAGCACGCAGTCGTAGGGCCGGTCGGGCCGGGCGTCGCAGCCGGCGGCGGTGACGAGCCAGTGGTCGCCGGAGATGGTCAGGAAGACGACGTCGGTCGCGACGGTCACCTGCGCCGCGCGGCCCGCGACCCGCGCGGACGGGTCGCGCGGGTCCTCGGCGCGTTCGGCGAGCGTCTCGCCCACCTCGCCGTCGAGGACGGCCTCGGCACAGGGCTCGTCGGCGTCGTCCTCGAGGGTCTCGACCGTGGCCGGCGCGAGGACGGCGCACGCACCGGTTCCGTCGTCGGCGGAGACCGCACGGTAGAACGTCTCGACCGTGGCGTCGGCCGCCGTGGCACCGGGCCGGGCCGCGCCGCAGCCGCCCACGGCCACGACGCAGACCGCGAGCCAGACCGCCGGACGCCACCCGCCGCGCTGGAGCACGGCCTGAGCGTAGGGGCGCCCGTCCCCTCCCGCACGGTGCGCCGGGGAGGCCCCCGCCGTCACGTCGAGTGCGACGCGCGGGTCGTCACCTCGGGGCCGCCGCGACTGCTGGCCCGAGAGTCGGTCGGTGACGCCGTCGTGCCGAACCGGGGCAGGTTCGCCGACGACGGGCTCCTGGCCTCGCTCGAGGCGCAGGTCGACGTCGACCGCGCCGACGGCGCCACCATGGCGCTGCACGACTGCGGCGCGGCCCAGGCGCTGGCGATGCTCCGGGCGGAGAGCACGCAGGAGCACCTCGCCCTGGGTGACGTCGCCAGGCGCATCCTGCGCGAGCTGCATCTCCCGCCCGAGTGACGTCAGCCCCGCACGCCCGCAGGTCGGGGAACAGCGCCGGCGTGCGCGAGGGGGAGCGGCCGCCCGCCCACGACCGTCAGCACCACGTCCTGCTCGGCCGCCCGCCGGAGCGCGGTCGTGAGGACCTCGGACAGGGCCGGGCTGACGCGATGGACGCGCTGCAGGTCGACGACGGCCCGCCCACCCTCACGTCCGCGCAGCACCAGCATGGCGATCGCCGACGCCAGCTGGTCCCTGGTGGACACGTCGACGCAGCCCTCCACGCGCAGCGTCGGCACGTCGGCGTGGCCCTCCATGTGCAGCCCGAGCGGCGCGACGCCGCCCGACGGCGGCCGTGGGACGCAAGCGCCCGCCAGCACGGCACCCACCGACTCGTCGACGCACTCCCGCGCGCGCGGTGGCAGGCCGCACTCGACGGCCGACACGACGTCGGCGGCCAGCTGACGCAGGCGCACGTTGTGCTGCTGCGAGCTCGCGCGCAGCATGGCGAAGGCGCTGTCGCTGTCGACGCCGTAGGTGAGCATGAGGACGCCCTTGGCCTGGTCGATCACGGCGTGCGAGGCCAGCGCGACGTCGAGCTGCTCGTTCACGCGGCAGGCCACCGCCGCCTCACGGGCGCCGGTGGAGTCGACGAGGAAGCCGGAGCTCCCGACGGAGCCGCCCGGACCCTCGCTCGCGAGCGCGAGCAGCACCTCGCGCTCGACGCCGGACAGGTCGACCAGGCGGTACTCGCAGCTGCGCGCCTCGAGGTCGCCCCGCGCCAGGATCGCCTCGGCGACCCTCGGCCGGTCGGCCGGGTGGACGTGGGACAGGAACAGTCCCCGGGTCGGCACCACGTCCCCGGGCTCCATGCCGTGGATGCGGAACATCTCGTCCGACCACCACCACCGGTCGGCGGTCGGCGTGAACCGGAAGCGACCCGCCCGGGTCGTCTGTGCGGTCATCGTCCCTCCTCACCCGCCGGCGACGAGAGATCCCCCGGTCGTGGGCTCCCTCCTGAACCCAGGAGAGGATCCGATACGTCGCCGTCTCGCTCTTGTCAAGAGCGTAGAACCGAACGTGGGTGACAGCACCCTGTTCCGTTCGTCTGAAATGTGCAGATTCCGCGCCGGAGAGACGGTGCGCTCCGCCGGTGCCGGCTCCACGCGGGGAGGATGATGGGGCCAGGAGCAGGCGTGCGCGCGCGAAGGAGGTAAGCCCGTGAGCAACCGGAGCGCCGTGCTCGCGCGCCTCGCCGGCTCGCTCGCGGCGAGTCCGCCCGACCTCCCGCTCCCCGTGCGTTTGTGCCGTGCCTGCGTGGAGATCCTCGGCGCCGACGGGGGCGCCATCACGCTCTCGTCCACCCGGCCCGAGCGGCTCACCGTCAGCACGTCCAACGGCACGTCCGCACGCATCGAGGACCTGCAGGACGTCCTGGGCGAGGGACCGGGGCAGGACGCCTTCCGCGAGGGACGGACCGTGGTCACCCACGTCGACGGCAACCGCGGCGGTCCCTTCCCGATGTTCACGGAGCTGGCCGGTGACATCGCGGGTCCGCTGACGGTCTGGGCCATCCCGATGCACCCCGGTGGGAGCACGATCGGCGTGGTGACCCTGTACCGGGCCGACGGCGGGCTCGAGCAGAGCCTGGACGACGCGCAGTTCCTCGTCGACGCCGTGGGGGCCGCCCTCCTCGACGAACGCTGGGGCGGCGTCGAGGGGCGGTTCGCCGCGTGGTCGGACCGCGCCCGGGTGCACCAGGCGACGGGCATGATCGTCGCGCAGCTCGCCATCAGCCCCGAGGACGCCCTCGCGATCCTTCGTGCGCACGCCTACGCCGAGGAGACGACCCTCGACCTGATCGCCGGGGAGGTCGTCGAACGGCGGCTCGGCTTCACACACACGGACCAGGGCGACTCGCACAGCGAGGCCATGGACGACGGCTCGGGAAACGGTGACGCATGACTGCACGGACGTCGGCGCAGGCGCTCGCGGACGTGGCGAGCGCGCTCGTCGGGGAGCACGAGGTGACTGGCCTGCTCGCGCGCCTGGTGCAGGACTCCGCCGAGCTGGTGCCGGCGGACGCCGCAGCGTTGCTCGTGCGGACGGGGGAGGGGGACTTCGAGCTGCTCAGCGCGACCTCGCACCGCGCCGTCGAGCTCGAGCTCTACCAGGCGCAGCACGCGGCCGGCCCGTGCGTCGACGCGGCCCGCGAGGGGCAGGTCGTGGACGCCGTCGGTGCCGCACAGATCGTGGAGCGCTGGGGGCAGGTCGGCCGCAAGATCGTCGACGAGGGCTTCCTCGCCGTGCACGCGTTCCCGATGCACTGGCGCAACCATGCCATCGGTGGGCTGAACCTCTTCTCGGCCACCGAGCAGGAGCTCAGCCCGGCCGCCCGGCTGCTGGCCCAGAGCTTTGCCGACCTCGCGACCCTGGCCATCGTCCAGCCGCTCGGTCTCAAGGACGACGAGCTCGCGCAGCGCATCACCGAGGCGCTCGAGGGGCGGGTGGTCGTCGAGCAGGCGAAGGGTGTGCTCGCGTTCCAGTTGTCGCTCGACATGGCGGCGGCCTACGAGGAGCTGCTGCGACGCGCGTCGGCGAACGGATCACACCTGACGCAGACGGCCCGGGACGTGCTCCACGCCGCCCAGCAGCGCTGACGCTGCGGTGGTGCGCCGGGCGGCCCGGTGAGAGGCTCGACGGGCTGAAGAAGGTCGGCGGTCGACGGCTCGCACCCCCCGAGGAGCCCCGCATGTCCGAGTCCGACGAGCAGTTCCCCGCCCAGCAGCAGCAGCCCCCCGGCCTCACCGACCCGATGCGCCCGGCGCCCGACCACGGCGAGTCGAGCTATCAGGGCGCGGGCCTCCTGGCCGGCCGCAAGGCACTGATCACCGGTGGTGACTCCGGCATCGGCCGGGCGGTCGCCATCGCGTACGCCCGCGAGGACGCCGACGTCGCCATCGTCTTCCTGCCCGAGGAGAAGCCCGACGCCGACGAGACGGCGGAGTGGGTCGAGCGCGCGGGGCGGCGGTGCGTGCTGATCGCGGCCGACCTGCGCAACGAGGACGAGGCGCGTGGCGCGGTCGACCGCGCCGCCTCCGAGCTGGGCGGCCTGGACATCGTGGTGAACAACGCCGGCTACCAGTGGGCGCGCCGCGAGTCGGTCGCGGACATCACGACGGAGGACCTCGACCGGACCTTCAAGACGAACCTCTACGCCCTGTTCTGGGTCACCCAGCAGGCGCTCGAGCACCTCGAGGCCGGCGCGTCGATCATCAACGTGTCCTCGATCCAGGCGTACCAGCCGTCGGAGTCGCTCCTCGACTACGCCGCCACCAAGGCGGCGATCAACAACTTCACGGTGAACCTGGCCGGCGAGCTCGGTCCGCGCGGCATCCGCGTCAACGCTGTGGCGCCGGGGCCCATCTGGACCCCCCTGCAGCCCGCGACCCAGCCGGAGGCGAAGATCGAGAAGTTCGGCTCCGACACCCCGCTGGGTAGGGCCGGACAGCCCGCCGAGGTGGCCCCCGCCTTCGTGTTCCTCGCGGCCAGCTCGACCGCCTCGTACGTGTCGGGGACCGTCATCGGGGTCACCGGCGGAAAACCCGTCTTCTGAGGGGCGGCGCCCACATGTCGCGCGACCGGATCGCGGAGCCGTGGGGAGCCCGGACGCCGTACGGCGCGGGCGACCCGTGGCCGGTGCGGGTGGACACCTTCCTCGAGGAGGGGACCACGGGCGACCAGGTGGACGCCTGGGTGCAGAGCGCGTCCGTGCTGCACTCCAACGGCGACGGGCTGGACATCGCGGTGCGGGACGGGCGCATCGTCGGGGTGCGGGGCCGGGCCGAGGACCGCGTGAACCACGGGCGGCTCGGCCCGAAGGACCTGTTCGGGTGGCAGGCCAACCGCTCGCCCGACCGGCTCACCCGCCCGCTGGTCCGCGAGGGAGGCCGGTTGGTCGAGGCGTCGTGGGACGAGGCGATGGGGCGCGTGGTCGCCCGGACCCGGCACCTGCTCGACGAGCACGGGCCGAGCAGCATCGGCTTCTACACGTCGGGCCAGCTGTTCCTCGAGGAGTACTACACGCTCGCCGTGGTGGCGCGGGGCGGCATCGGCACCGCGCACCTGGACGGCAACACGCGGCTGTGCACCGCGACGGCCGCCGAGGCGCTCAAGGAGTCGTTCGGCTGCGACGGCCAGCCGGGGTCGTACACCGACGTCGACCACGCCGACGTCATCGCGCTCTACGGGCACAACGTGGCCGAGACGCAGACGGTGCTGTGGTCGAGGATCCTCGACCGGCTCGCCGGTCCGCGGCCGCCGGCGATCCTGTGCGTCGACCCTCGCCCGACGCCGGTCGCGCGTGCTGCCACGGTCCACCTGGCTCCTCGACCGGGCACCAACCTGGCGCTGATGAACGGGCTGCTGCACGAGCTGCTGCTGAACGACTGGATCGATCCGGCGTACGTCGCGGCGCACACGGTCGGGTTCGAGGACCTGCAGGCGATCGTGCAGGACTACCCGGCGGAACGCGCGGCCGAGATCTGCGGGGTGGACGTCGACGACCTGCGCGCGGGCGCCCGCCTGCTGGGCACCGCCGAGCGTCTGCTCTCCACGGTGCTGCAGGGCTTCTACCAGTCGAACCAGGCCACCGCGGCGGCCGTGCAGGTCAACAACGTGCACCTGCTGCGGGGGATGCTCGGCCGACCCGGGTGCGGCCTGCTGCAGATGAACGGGCAGCCCACCGCGCAGAACACCCGCGAGTGCGGCGCCGACGGGGACCTGTCGGGGTTCCGCAACTGGGCGAACTCCGAGCACGTGGCCCAGCTGGCGCACGTGTGGAACGTGGACACCACGGCGATCCCGCACCACTCACCGCCCACGCACGCGATGCAGATCTTCCGCTACGCCGAGCAAGGGTCGATCGGCATGCTGTGGGTCCAGGCGACCAACCCGGCGGTCTCGCTGCCCGAGCTGGCGCGGATCCGGTCGGTGCTCTCGGGGGACGGGCTGTTCCTCGTGGTGCAGGACATCTTCCTCACCGAGACCGCGCAGCTGGCGGACGTGGTGCTGCCGGCCGCCGCGTGGGCCGAGAAGACCGGGACGTTCACCAACGCCGACCGCACGGTCCACCTCTCGGAGCGCGCCGTCGACCCGCCGGGGGAGGCACGCTCCGACCTCGAGATCTTCGTCGACCTGGCCGACCGCCTCGAGCTCGTCGACCGCGACGGTGCACCGCTCGTCGCCTGGCGCACGCCCGAGGAGGCGTTCGAGGCCTGGAAGCGGTGCAGCGCCGGTCGGCTGTGCGACTACAGCGGTCTGTCGTACGACGCGCTCCGGGGTTCCGGCGGGGTGCAGTGGCCGTGCACCCCGGAGAACCCCGGCGGTACCGAGCGCCTCTACGCCGACGGCGAGTTCTGGGCCGACCCGGACCGGTGCGAGACCTACGGTCGTGACCTGGTCACGGGCGCGCCGGTCGAGGCGAGCGAGTACCGCGCGAGCAACCCGCACGGGAAGGCGATGCTCAAGGGTGCCGAGTACCGCCCGCCGCATGAGCAACCCGGCGGCGACTACCCGTTCGCGCTGCTCACGGGCCGGACGCTGTACCACTTCCACACCCGGACCAAGACGGGCCGCACGCCCCAGCTGCAGGCGGCCGCACCGGACGTCTGGGTCGAGCTCGCGGCGCCCGACGCCGCTGCGCTGGCGTTGGCGGAGGGCGACCTGGCGGAGATCACGACGCCACGCGGGAGCGTCCAGGCGCGCGTCCGGGTCACCGGGATCCGCCCCGGCGTCGTGTTCCTGCCCTTCCACTACGGCTACTGGGACACGCCGTCGGGCTCCGGTCCGGACGATGCCGGGCGCGCCGCCAACGAGCTGACCCCCACCGAGTGGGACGCGGTGTCCAAGCAGCCGCTGTTCAAGTCGGGCGCGGCGCGGGTACGCAAGGTCGCCGACGGCGGCGGACGGAGCGCCCCCGCACCGACCACGACGGCGTCCGCCCCGGTCGTGCCCGGCGTGCCGGCCACCCGCGGCGGCCCCGCGGCGGAGGTCGACGAGGTGCTGCCGGCGGGGAGCGCGTCATGAAGGTCGCGCGGCTGCTCGAGCAGATGGCGACCGCGGAGGCGGACCTCGCCGCCCGGCTGATCGCCCTGGCCGACGTCCACCGGGCTGAGCAGGACGTGCACTTCGTGGCGCGCGACCTGGCCCGGTGGTCGCAGGACCACGCGGCCGCCCTGGCCGAGCACGCGGACCTCCGCCTGCCCGACGTCTCCGCGCCGTCGCTGGCGCGCGACGATACCGGCGCCGCCCTGCTGGCCGACCTGCGCGACGTCTACGGCACGGCGTGCGGGCTCGCCACCGACTGGGACGTGCTCGGCCAGGCGGCGAAGGCCCGCCGGGACGACGAGCTCCTGGAGCTCGTCGAGCTCTGCGCCCCGCAGAACCGTCGCCAGGTGACGTGGCTGCGCGCCAAGCGCAAGGAGTCGGCCGCGCAGATCGTGCGCGACTGACCGCGCCGACGTGCGCTGGCGCCGGGTCGGGCCGACGATGGAGGTCGACGTCGGGAAGGCGCGTCGGTGGCTGACCGATCCTCGGAGGCACCGATGTGGTTCCTGCTCTTCCGCCGACTGCGGGTCCTCGTCCTGGTCGTCGTCCTGCTCCCCGTCGTCGCGTCGATCGCCCGCCGGCTCGCTGAGCGGGTCGAGCGCCAGCAGGACGGACCGACGCTGGGCTCGCGCGGCCTGCGCGCGGTGCAGACCACGGCGACGAAGGCCAGGTCCGTCCTGCGATGAGCGCGGTCGACAGCAGCCGGGTCCGGGTCGTGCTGCGGCCCGTGGGCACGCCGCTGCCTCTGGGGTTCCTCGGGCTGGTCGTGGCCACCACCGGGTTCGCCGCCGTGCAGCTCGGCTGGGTCCCCGCGGACCAGGGGGCGGTCGTCGCGCTCGGCGTCCTGGTGTTCACGGTGCCGGTCCAGCTGCTCGCCAGCGTCCTCGGGTTCCTTGCTCGGGATCCGGTCGCCGGCACCGGGATGGGCGTGCTGGCCGGCACGTGGGCGGCGGTCTGCGTCACGACCGTCCAGGCCGCTCCTGGTGCGCACTCGCCGGGTCTCGGCGTCCTCCTGCTGGCAGCGGCCGCGGCGATGCTCGTGCCCGCGGTGTCCGCGTCCGGCAAGCTCGTCGCCGCCGCCGTCATGGGCCTCAGCGCCGTGCGCTTCGCCTTCACCGGCGTCGTGCAGCTGACCGGGTCTGCCGCGTGGACGCAGCTCGCCGGCTGGACGGGCATCGCACTGGCCGTGTTCGCGCTGTACGCCGCGCTGGCCTTCGAGCTCGAGGACGTGCAGCACCGCACCGTGCTCCCGCTGCTCCGACGCGGCCCGGGCGCGGCCGCTCTCGAGGGCGACGCCGAGCGCCAGCTCGTCGCCGTGCCCCACGAGGCAGGGGTGCGGCTCCAGCTCTGAGCGAGCAGAGCAGCAACGATCACGATCGAGAACAGAACCCCGACCACGACGATCACGACAGCACACGAAGGGACAGCCATGGACGACAAGTCACCGGCCCGGGACGACGTCCCGGACCTGCCGGACGAGCTCGACGGGATCCCCGACAAGGAGCCGCCGAACGCGCCGCCGGCGATCCAGGACCCCGACAACCCCGACGCGCACGGCCCGCTCATCCAGGCCTGAGTGCGGGCGCCACATGACGGCCGGCCCTGCGCAACCTTGACGTCGGACCGCGCGACGACGAGCCGCTCGGCGGGTGTCAGCCCGGCACGAGGAGCCCGGAGTCGAGCGAGATGGCGGTGTCGAGCGTGACGTAGCCGCGGTCGTCGAAGAGCACGGTGACCCGGTCGGCCTCGACGGCGCTCACCGTGCCCGGCCCCCACTCGGCATGGACCACCGGCTGGCCGCCCCGCAGCCGGGCGTCGAGCACGTCGATGCTCGTCCCGGCATCGCAGCTGTCGCACGCGCCGCACCGGTCCGGGTGCGACTCGCCCAGCAGCTCCAGGAGCAGGCGTCGCCGGCAGTCGGACGAGTCGGCGTACGTCTGCACCATCTCCACGCGCGACCGGTCGAGCGCCTGCCGCCGGACGCGCCGGTCGCGCAGCGCGCGCAGCACGGCGCCCTCCTCGACCGCTCCGGGGCGGTACCCGCCCTCGTCGGCGTCCAGCGCCGTGACGTCCACCAGCGCGGCGAGCGTCCGGGAGACGGTGCGCGGCGCCAGGCCGGTCGCGGCCATCACGTCCGCCCGCGTCGTCGCCCCCCGGGCGACGGCCCGCAGCACCGCGCGGGCGGACGCCGGTCGCGGGCCGGCGGCGGAGCTGAGGAAGCGGTTCAGGCCCACCTCGCCCGGGAGCACGGCACCGACGGCACGCGCGGGCATGCCGTCGCGACCGGCTCGGCCGACCTCCTGGTAGTAGGAGTCGAGCGACGGCGGCAGGCCGGCGTGCAGGACGAGGCGGACGTCGGCACGGTCGACGCCCATGCCGAACGCACTCGTCGCGACGAGGGTGTCCGCGCGGCCGCCCAGGAAGGCGTCCTGGAGCTTCTCCCGCACCTTGGCGGCGCGGCCCGCGTGGTACGCGTCGCACGGCCGTCCCGCCTCGGTAAGCGCTCTGGCCAAGGCGTCGGCGTGGCCGTGGGTGCGCGCGTAGACGAGCGTGGCTCCGTCCTCGGCGAGGGCGGCGCGGACGACGAGGTCGTCCCGGTCGCGGGTGGTCGGTGCGTGGTGCACGCCGAGCCAGATGTTGGGGCGGTCGGCGTCGCGGACGAGGACGCGGGCGTCGCGCATGCCCAGCCGCTCGACGATCTCGGCGCGGACGCGCGGGGATGCGGTCGCGGTCAGGGCCAAGAGCCGGGGAGACCCGAGCCGGCGGACGGTCTCGGCGACGGCCATGTAGTCGGGTCGGAAGTCGTGGCCCCACTCGCTCACGCAGTGCGCCTCGTCGACCACGACGAGGCCCACGTCGGCTCGGGCCAGGGCCTCGGCCACCTGAGCGCGGACCAGCTGCTCGGGGGCCAGGAGGAGCACGTCGAGCCGGCCCGCGGCGGCGTCGTCCAGCGCCCGTCGGCGCCGTCCCGGCGACACGGCGGAGCTGACGGCGTCCGCGCGCAGGCCCGCCGCGGCCAGGGCGTCGACCTGATCGCGCTGGAGGGCGAGCAGCGGCGAGACGACGACGGTCAGCCGGCCCGTCATGAGCGTCGCGATGGCGTACACCGCGGTCTTGCCGGCGCCGCTGCGCGCGACCAGCACCGTGTCGTGGTCCGCCAGACCGCGCAGGGCGTCCGACTGGACGTCCCGCAGCTGCGCACCGGGGCCCAGCACCCGCCGGGCGGCGTCGTCGACGTTCGCGCTCACGCGGCGCTCACGGTCGGCGCCAGTCGTCGGACCGCAGGTGCGACCCGGCCATGGGTCCCATGGTGGGCATCCCGCCGTCGACCGCCCACGACGCACCCGTGACGTAGCCGCCTTCGGGACGGCACAGCAGGCGGACGACGGCGGCGACCTCGCGCGCGTCGCCCGGGCGCCCGAGGGGGACACCGGGCCGATGCTTGCCCTCGAGGACCGACTCGTCCTCCTGGCCCTTCATGGGGGTGGCGATCTCGCCGGGAACCACCGCGTTCACGGTGATCCCGTGCTCGGCGAGCTCGAGCGCGGCGACGACCGCCACGTGCTCCGCCTCGTCGGCGAGGGCGACCGCGCACGCCTTGCCGATGCCGGAGTCGGCACCGTTCACCAGGACCCGCCGGGGCCCGGGGCCCCCGGTCGGGTCGTCCACCGACGGCTTCGTGATCGGGTCTGTCATCGCCGCGCACACCTTCGTGGGTCGAGAGAGGCCACGGCTCGACCGGAGGTCAGCGTAGGGACGCGGCGTCGGACGTGCCACACGAGCCGGGCCGGCGGGCGGAGCCGGCGCTCACCCATCGGGCGCCGGGCGCTGCGCCTGGCGCCACCCCGAGCTTGACCGATATCCACGCTGATTCGCGTCCCGACGGTCTCAGCCAGGAGGCGCCGGCTCGGCGCGCGGGCCGTCGCAAAGGGCGGTAGGACTGTCCCAGGAACCACCAGCCGGCGAAGACGGGGCCGACGACGCGGACGATCCCGACGAGGGGACGCGTACCCATGCCGACCGCCGTGAACCGACCCACCTCGTCCGACCCGACCCGGGGACGCGTCGTCGTCACCGGCGGGGCAGGCTTCCTCGGGAGCCACCTGTGCACGGAGCTCCTGGACCGCGGGGCCGAGGTGGTCTGCCTGGACAGCTTTCTCACGGGCGCACCCTCGAACGTCGCGCACCTGATGGACCGGCGCGGCTTCCGGCTCGCCCGCTGCGACGTCACCGACTTCGTGCACGTGCCCGGCCCGGTGGACCTGGTGCTGCACTTCGCGTCGCCGGCGTCCCCTGTCGACTACCTGCAGCTGCCCATCGAGACGCTGAAGGTGGGCTCGATCGGTACCGGTCACGCRCTCGGCCTGGCCAAGGAGAAGGGCGCGCGGTTCGTGCTCGCCTCCACGTCCGAGGTGTACGGCGACCCGCAGGTGCACCCTCAGCCGGAGGACTACTGGGGTCACGTGAACCCGGTGGGGCCGCGCGGCGTCTACGACGAGGCCAAGCGGTACGGGGAGGCGCTCACCACCGCCTACCGCACGACCCACGGGGTCGACACGGCCATCGTGCGGATCTTCAACACCTACGGTCCCCGCATGCGCCCGCACGACGGGCGCGCGATCCCCACGTTCATCCGGCAGGCGCTGGCGGGGGAGCCGGTCACCGTGGCGGGCGACGGGAGCCAGACGCGGTCGGTCTGCTACGTGGACGACCTCGTGCGCGGGATCCTCGCGCTCGCGGCGCACGGCCACTCGGGGCCGATGAACATCGGCAACCCGACCGAGCTCACCGTCCTCCAGATCGCGCAGGACGTGCTGGCCGCGACGGGTTCCCGGTCAGGGATCACGTTCGTGGGCCGGCCCGTGGACGACCCGGAGGTGCGCCGCCCCGACACGTCGTTGGCGTCCCGGGAGCTGGGCTGGGCGCCGCAGGTCCCGTGGGCCGAGGGACTGGACCGGACCGTCCGGTGGTTCCGGCAGGCGGAGAGCATCTCAGCCTGACCGCACCCTCAGCAGTCGGTCGACCGCGGCGACGACCTCGTCGGTGCCGATCGCGTCCAGGGCGGGATCGATGCTGGTGCCGTGAGGATCGCCGGCCGGGAGCCCGTCGCCGTGCCAGAGCACGGTGTGCAGGTCGGGGTCGATCGCGGGTCCCCACCMGCTCGGCGGCACCGGACCGAACAGCAGCACGGACGGCGTGCCGGTCGCCGTGGCCACGTGGGCGACACCCGTGTCGCCGCAGACGAGCAACCGCGCCGCGGCGACACGGCGGACCAGGTCGGCGAGCGGCAGCAGGCCCGCGACGTCGACCCCCGGGCCGGCGAGGGCGCGGATCCGTGCGCACAGGTGCTGCTCGTCCGGTCCTCCCGTCAGGGTCACGCGCGCTCCGTCGGACGCGAGTGTCCGCGCCAGGCCCGCCCACCGCTCGGGCGGCCAGCGACGTGCCGCGGAGGCGGCGCCCGGGTGCAGCAGCACCTCGTCGGACCGGCCCTCGCCGCCGACGTCGACGCGCAGGTCCTCGCGGTCGCACCGGCCTCCCGCCGAGCCGACCAGGCGGCACCACCGGTCGACCTCGTGCTCGTCGGCTCGCCACGCCGGGCCGTCGGGGTGGTCCGGCGTCGCGAACGCCACCAGACGGTCGGGATCCGTGGCACGCAGCAGCGCGTGGCTCTGCGGCCCGCGCCCGTGCAGGTTGACCGCGACGTGCCCCGGACGGCTCCACGCCAGCGGCTGGTCGAGGCCGGCGGTCGCGACGACCTCGTCGACGAGCCCGAGGCCCAGCAGCCACCGCCCGACCGCCTCGGGGGCGGCCAGCCAGAGGCGCCGGTCCGGCCACGCCCGCCGCACGCCGCGCAGGGGCGCGATGCCGGTCAGCGCGTCGCCCAGCCCGAGCGCCCGCAGCACCAGCACGTCGCCGGTCACGGCCAGGAGCTCTCCCCGGACGACATCACGAGCATCTCCCGGATCTCGCTGCCCACCGGCTGGGTGAGCGCCGTCAGCACGGCACCCGCGGTGGCGGCCGGGTCGTTGAGCTGCGCGTCCGGTCCCGGCCGGTACTGCTCGCTGCGGCCGTCGAAGAACGGTGTGCGCATGCCGCCCGGGATCAGCAGCGTGACGCCGACGCGGCCGGCGAGCTCGGCCGCGAGGGCGTGCGTGAATCCGCGGACGGCGAACTTGGACGCGCAGTAGGCGGTGGCGTCGCTCATCCCGCGGAGCGCCAGCGTCGAGGCCACCGTCACGACCGTGCCCCGCGTCTGCTCCAGGTGCGGCAGACAGGCGCGCACGACGGCGACGGTGCCGAAGAGGTTGACGCGCACGACGCGTTCCCACGTCTCGGTGTCGACCTGGTCGAGCGGCCCGCAGGCGTCGGTGCCGGCCGCGGTCACCAGACCGCTCGGCGCGCCCACCTGGTCGACCAGCTCCTCGACCGCGCGGGCGGCCGCGGTGGAGTCCGACAGGTCCACCAGGACGTGCGCGACCCCGTCGCGGGGCGGCACCCGATCGAGGACGGCGGGCGTGCCGCCGGCCGCGGCCACGGCGTCGACGACCGCGGCTCCGAGGCCGCTGGCGCCGCCGGTGACCACGACGGTGCCGAGCCGCCGGGTCTCGATGGTGAACGGTCTTGTCGACGTGTCGGTCATGCGACCTCCTCGGGCACAGGCGTCCGGGCGCGGCCCGTCCGCTCGATGATGGACGACGTGGACCGGCCGTCCAGGTAGGGCAGCAGGACCACGCGACCCCCCGCGGACCGCACGACCTCGCTCTCCGGCAGGGGCCGGCCGCCGTAGTCGCCGCCCTTCGCCCAGACGTCGGGCCGCAGCGCCGCCAGCACCGCGCGCGGGTCGTCCTCGTCGAACACGACGACGGCGTCGACGCAGTCGAGGGCCTCGAGCACGCGCGCGCGGTCCGCGGCGCCCACCACGGGTCGACCGGCGCCCTTGAGGCGACGGACGGAGTCGTCGGAGTTCATCACCACGACGAGCGCGTCGCCGAGTCGGCGGGCCGCCTGGAGCGTCGCGACGTGACCCGCGTGCACGATGTCGAAGCACCCGCCGGTGGCGACGAGCGTCCGGCCGCCCATCCGCAGGCGTGCGGCCAGGGTGGCGACGTCCTCCTCGGGCGGCGCGGAGGGCTGCTCGGACGGTGCGCTCCGACGACGCGTCCGGAACGCCTCGGCGCCGCCGGCCGCCACCCACGCCGACGCCTCGGCGACCGCGGCACCCACCGCCGCCGACACGAGCCCACCGCGGGCGAGGGACACGGCCGCCGTGGCGGAGAACCGGTCGCCGGCGCCGCACGTGTCGCCGCCCCGGGCCGGGCTCGCCGGCACGAACGACGGCTCGTCGCCGGACGTGGCGAGGAACGCCCCCTGGTCGCCCGCGGTCACCGCGACGGCGCGCGCGTCCCAGATGGAGCGCAGGGTCTGGGCGAGGGCGTCGGGCGACGCGTCCGCCGGCGCCGCGAGCCGGGCCTCGGCCAGGTTCGGGGTGACCAGCGTGGCGCGGGGGACCGGCGGCCCGCCGCGCGGGTGGGGGTCCCACACCACGGGGCGGTGCCCGGCGGCGTCCGCGAGCAGCTCCCGGAGGCGGGGGTCCCGGGTGACGCCCGCGCCGTAGTCCGCGACGAGAACCGCGTCGGCCGACGCCAGGACGGCGCGGACCCGGTCCTCGGGCAACGCCGTCGGGCTGCCCGGTCCGCCGTCGTCGACGCGCACCAGCGAGTGGCCGTCGCTGCGCACCCGCACCTTCCGACGGGTCGGGCCCTCGTGCCCGAGCGCGAGGACGTCGACGTCCTGCCGCAGGTCGCGCAGCAGGGACCTGCCGTCGGCGTCGGACGCCAGCGGCGTGACCAGCGTGACCCGCGCGCCACTCGCCGCGCAGAGCAGCGCGGCGAGGCCGGCCCCGCCCGGGGAGTCGTGCGTGGCGGTCACGTCGAGGACGGGCGCCGGCGCGTCCGGGCAGAGCCGCTCGGTCCTGCCGTCCACGTCGCGGTCCAGCACGGTGTCCCCGACCACCACGACGTGCGGGCGGTCGCCGGGGGTGGTGTCCACCGCGGGCTCGCCGTGCTCCAGGCGGTCGAGGTGGGCGTCGACCGCCGCGCACAGCGCGTGGACGAGGACCAGGTGCACGGCCTGGACGCCGGCGGTCGACGCGGCCGGGACACAGACGGCCTCGTCGCACGCCTCCGCCAGCGGGTTGGGACCGGGACCGGTGAGCCCCCACACGCGCATGCCCAGGCTGCGCCCGCGCTCGGCGGCCGCCAGGACGTTCGGGCTGCGTCCCGAGGTCGACAGGAGCACCAGCACGTCCTCGGCGCGGCCGTGCGCCTCGACCTGCCGCGCGAACATCTCGTCGGCGCCGTAGTCGTTGACGATCGCGGTGAGGCTCGAGCTCTCCGCGCACAGCGCGATCGCGGAGTACGGGCGCCGCTCGGCCACGAACCGCCCCACCAGCTCGGCGGTGAGGTGCTGCGCCTCGGCCGCGCTGCCACCGTTCCCGGACGCGAGCAGCCGACCGCCGGCGACCAGCCGCTCGGCCAGCTGCTGACCCCACCGGTCGACCAGGGCGGCCTGGTCCTCGACCGCCCCGAGCGAGTCCGCCAGCTCGGCCAGGTGCTCCTCGAGCCATCCGGTGCCGCTCATCCGACCGCCACCTCCGAGAGCACCGCGCGGTGCGTCATGGTGCGGTAGACCAGCTCGGTCTGGGCGGCGACCCGGTCCCAGCCGTACCGGGCGACCGCGCGCCGCCGGGCGGTCGCACCGAACGCGGMGCGGCGGTCGGCGTCGTCGAGCAGGGACCGCAGGGCGGCGGCGAGGGCGCCGGGGTCGCGCGGCGGGACGAGCAGCCCGGTCCGACCGTCCTGCACGGTGTCGAGCAGGCCCCCGACCGCCGAGCCGACGACGGGCACCCCGCAGGCCGCGGCCTCGATGGGCACGATCCCGAAGGGCTCGTACCAGGGCGTCGCGACGACCACGTCCGCGGAGCGCACGAGTGCCGGCAGCTCGTCGTGGTCCACGCGGCCGACCAGCCGGACCCGGTCGCGCACGCCGCGCGACGACGCCAGGGCGAGCAGCCGTCGGGCCTCGGCGTCCGCGCCCAGCCCGTCGGCCGCCGGACCGCCCGCGACGACGAGCTCCGCGTCGGGCAGCTCGGTGAGAGCGTCGACGACGGTCTCGAGCCCCTTGCGCTCCACCAGCCGCCCGATGCCGAGCAGGCGGTAGCGGGCGCGCCGGGGAAGCTCGGAGACCTGGCCACCCGGACGGAAGTGCTCGACGTCGACGCCGCAGGGCACCACCCGGACCTTGCCCGTCGGCACGCCGAGCCGGACGAGCTCGGCCACCTCGTCGGAGCAGGTGGCGACGACGACGTCGACGCGTCGCCCGATCGAGGCCTCCGTCGCGATGCGCCCGGGCGGGCTCGTGTCCTTGTCGCCCTGGTACCGGCGCTTCACCGATCCGAGCGCGTGGAACGTCTGCGCGACCGGCGTGCCGGTCACGGCGGCGGCCTGCAGCGCGGCCATCCCCGACATCCAGAAGTGCGCGTGCGCCACGTCCGGCGCCCGCTGCCCGCTCCAGTGCTCCGCGAGCAGGTCGCCGAACGCCGGCATGTACGGCACGAGCTCGTCCTTCCGGACGGGTCGGGCGGGGCCGGCGGGGACGTGCACGACCGTGACGCCGGGCACGAGCTCGACGCACTCGGGCTGGTCGCGGTCGTCGCGCCGGGTGTAGACGTCGACCTGGTGACCGGCGCGGGCCAGGGCGGCGCCGAGTGCGGCGACGTGGACGTTCTGCCCACCCGCGTCCACGCCACCGAGCGTGGCGAGAGGGCTTGCGTGCTCGGACACCATCGCGATCCTCATCGCGTCACCTCCTTGAGCAGGGACTGCCAGTCGGACAGGAACCGGTCGAGCCCGAACACCCGCAGCGCGTRCTCCCGCGCCGCGCGGCCGTGCGCCCGGGCGTCCTCCGGCTCGTGCAGCCAGCGGCGGGCCGCGTCCACCAGCCGGTCGGGCCGCGCGCTCACCACGCCGGCCTCGGGCGGCACCGCCTCGGGGGCGGCCGTGGACGCGACGGCGAGCACCGGCATGCCGAGGGTCATCGCCTCGATGAGCGAGAGGCCCAGGCTGGTCCAGCGGAACGGGTGCAGGTAGGCGCGCGCGGCGGAGAGGTCGTCGTGCAGCCGGTGCTGCGGGACGTCGTCGTGCAGGAACGGCGCCAGGTCGCTCGCGTGCTCGGCCAGCCCCGCGACGCCCATCCCGTAGACCTCCACGGGCACCCGCGAGGCGACGTCGAGCAGCAGGTCCGTCCCGGCCACCCGCCAGCGCCGCACCGGCTCGTTCACCACCGCCGCGACCCGCGCGCGCTCGCCGGTGTACCGGTAGCCGGGGTCGGGGATGCCGTGGTCGATCACGGCCGTCGGAGCGCGCCCGCTGTCCCACATCAGGGCGTTGAAGTCGGAGACGTGGGCCACCACGATGTCGGACCGGTCGGCCAGCAGGTGCGGGGTCGCCGCCGCAGGACCCGCAGGGGTGTTGTGCTCGACGTACACGGCCGGGAGGTCGACCCCGGGGCGCCTGCCGGTCCACCGTTCGACCAGCTCGAGGTCGCGCGGCCTCTGCAGCACGACGACGTCGACCGGTTCGTCGCGCAGGCGCTCCAGCGGCACCTCGCGCGCGGACGCCGGCCAGTCCCACGTCCGCGCGCGCCCGAGGCCGTCCGGCGATCGGGCGGGGTCCACGGGCATGACGTACTCGTCGGGACCCTGGACGAAGGAGGTCATCCACGAGCCGTGCACGTGCCAGACGAGCACCCTCATGCGACGACCTCCTCGCGGGACGCCCGGGCCAGCGCGTCGACGGCGGCGACGACCTGCGCCGTGGTCACCGACGTCAGGCACGGGTGGCCGGGGACGGGGCAGACGCGCGCCCGGCTCCCGGCGCACGCGGCGCCCTGGTCGCCGAGCAGCACGTGCGGCACGCCGAACGGCGCCCAGCGGTCGGCGGGCACCACCGGGGAGAAGAGGGAGACGACGGGCGTGCCGACCGCCGACGCGAGGTGGGCGGGCCCGGTGTTGCCGACGACCAGGGCGTCCGCGCCGGCCAGCACGCCCGCCAGCTCGGCCAGGCTCGTGCGGCCACCCAGGTCGGCGGCGGCGGGCGAGGCGGCGGCGACGTCGGCGGTGAGGCCTGTCTCGGTGGGTCCGCCGGTGACGAGGACTGCCCACCCGGCGTCGGCCAGGCCCGTGACGATCTCGCGCGCCTGGTCCCGCGACGGTGCGCGCGACGGCACGGACGCGCCCGGGTGCACGACGACGTACCGGGCGCGGGGGACCAGCCGGCTGACGTCCGGCAGCGGCGCCTGGACCGCCGGGCGCCCGTCGTCCCCCGGTGGCAGCGAGCCGCCCGCGGCGCGCGCGAGCGAGAGCGCGGCCTCGACCTCGTGCAGGCCGTCGGGCCGGCGGTGCCGGACGTCGAGCAGGGTGCCGGGGTAGTCCTCGCTCGTGGCGGCGACGACGGGCACGCCGGCGAGCCGCAGGACCAGCGCCATGGGGAGCGGGCTCTGGTGGAACGACGTGAAGACGACGGCGCGCTCGTGCCGGGCGGCGCCGAGCCGGTTGACCAGCTCCGAGATCTCGCCGGCGTCCACGGGCGCGGGGGACAGGCCACTCCACGGCGCGTCGAACACCGCGATGTCCCGCACCCCCGGCAGCAGGGCCGCCGCCTGGCGGCCGGCCGGCGACACGAGCAGGTCGACATCGCCGAGCGCACCGAGCGCGCGCACCGCCGGACCCGTGAGCAGCACGTCGCCGTCCGAGTCGAGCCGCACCGCCAGCACGCCGGTCATCGCGCACGCCCGGTGTCCGGGACGAGGAGTGCGACCGCCTCCCGCAGGTCCGGGGCCACCAGCTCGGCGGACCGGATCTCCTCGGGACGCGTGGCCTCGGTGGGCACGAGCACCGCCCGCGCGCCGGCCGCCCGCGCGGCGTCCACGTCCGCGCCGATGTCCCCGACCACGGCGCACTCCCACGGCGCGAGTCCCAGCTCGTCYGCGGCGCGGAGCACCATCCCGCCGGCCGGCTTGCGGCACGCGCAGGCCGACTCGGGCCCGTGCGGGCACACCTGGACGGTGTCGAACGCCCCGACCAGCTCGGCCACCCGGTCGTTCACGGCGTCGACCTGACCCCGGCTGAGCAGCCCGCGGGCGACGCCGGACTGGTTGGTGACCAGGCCGACGGCCACGTGCGCGGCGCGGAGGGCGGCGACCGCCTCGTCCGCCTCGGGCACCGGGTCGACGCGGTCGGGATCGCCGTTGTACGGCACGTCGTGGACGAGGGTCCCGTCCCGGTCGAAGAGGACCGCCCGCGTCGCGGGGCGCCAGGGGGTCGCCCGCCGGTGCGCGATCGTCCCGCGCACACGGTGGCGGACCGCCACGAACGGGATGACGGCGCTGGTCCACGCCATGCGCCGCCACTCGGCGAGCGCACCCGGCTCGCCGGGCCCCGGGCCGGGGGCGATGCGGCGACGCGCGAAGTCGGCGGTGAGCAGCGCCCACGCGCCGATCCCGACGGCGGCCGTCCGACGGCGTCCCGCGACCCCAGCCGCGAGGCCGGTCCCGGCGGCCACGACCGTCGCGACGTGCCAGGGGAAGCGGCCACGACCGGTACCGGCGAGCTCGCGCCAGGACCGGCCGTGCAGGGCGCGCATGAGCGCGTCGTCCTGGGCCCCAGCCTGCACGCGGACGCTCACCCGGTCGTCGGCCGGACGGACCGGGTGGTGCGTGGTCCGCGACCCGACGACCAGCCGCCAGCCCGCCTGCCGGAGGCGCAGCGCCAGGTCGGCGTCCTCGCGGTAGGCGCGCGGGAAGCGCTCGTCGAACCCGTCCACCTCCTGCAGCGCCGGGCGTCGGAACGCCATGTCGGCGGTGGGCCACCGGGCGTGCTCGAGCCCGGCGGTGTTGCGCTCCCAGTCGGTGGGTCGACGGCCGGGCGGCAGGGGGACGCGCAGGCGGGCCTGGGTGCCGGCGACATCGGGAGCGGCTGCCTGCAGGTCGTCGGCGAGCGCGGACGCCCAGCCTGCGGGCAGCACCACGTCGTCGTCGAGGAACGCCACCCACGCCGTGTCGGCGCTGCGCCAACCGGCGTTCCGCGCGGCCGCCGGCCCTCGGCCGCCCGTCCGGACCACCCGGCTCGGCCACGGCAGGTCCGGCAGGACCAGCGGCAGCCTGGACGCCAGGGGACGGTCGTCGCAGACGACGACCACCGACGGCTGGGTGCCGGCRGCGGCCCAGTCCTGGCCGGCCAGGCTGGTGAGGAGCACGTCGAGCGACGGCCGGCCCACGGTGGGCACGACGACCGACCACGACGGCGTCCCGGTCATCGGGTCGTCCGGAAGAGCTCCGCGCGACGCACCAGGTGCGGGCCGAGCACGAGGAGGTCGACGGGCGCCGAGCCGAAGAGCTCGAGCGCGTCCCGCGGGTCGTCGACCATGGGCCGACCCGCGGTGTTGAGACTGGTGTTGATCACCACCGGCAGCCCCGTGCGCTCCCGGAACGCCTCGATCGTCGCGCCGAGGCGCGGCTGCGTCGCGGGGTCCACCGTCTGGATGCGGGCGGTCCCGTCGACGTGCACGGCTGCGGGGATGCGACTGCGCCACGTCGGGTCGACGTCGTGCACGAACAGCATGTACGGGCTGGGCACGGGACCGCCGGAGAAGAGCTCGGTCGCCTGGTCGAGCAGGACCATCGGGGCCACCGGGCGGAACTGCTCGCGCCCCTTCACGTCGTTGAGCCGCTCGAGGTTCTCGGCGTGGCCGGGGTGAGCCAGCAGCGAGCGGTGCCCGAGGGCGCGCGGCCCGAACTCGCTGCGCCCGTCGAACCAGGCGACGACCCCGTCGTCGGCGAGCACGTCGGCCACCTCGCCCGCCAGGTCGGCGGGGGTGCTGAACGGCACGGCCGCCGCGCGGAGCCAGTCGGCGAGGGCGTCGTCGCTCCAGGACCGGCCGAGCGCGGCGCCCGGCATGGGCTGCGGGGTGTCGCCCAGCTCGGCGGCGAGCTGCATCGCCGCCCCCAGCGCCGTCCCGGCATCCCCCGAGGCGGGCTGCACCCAGACCTCCTCGAACCCGCTCTCGCGCCAGATCCGGGAGTTGGCCACGCAGTTGAGCGCGATGCCGCCCGCCATGGTGAGGACGCGGTCACCCGTTCGGTCGTGCAACCACCGCGCGAGGTCGACGAGGACCTCCTCCAGGCGGGCCTGGACCGAGCACGCCAGGTCCGCGTGCTCGCCGCCCCACGTGCCGTCGTCGACCCGGCGCGGCGCCCACCGCTCCCAGTCGGGCGCCTCGCCCACGAAGCCGCCGTCGCCCGTCGCGTAGATCAGCGGCCGCAGGTCGTCGAGGAACGCGGGTTTCCCGTAGGACGCGAGCGCCATGACCTTGTACTCGTCGCTGGAGCGCAGGAAGCCGAGGTGCTCCGTCAGCGACTCGTAGACCAGGCCGAGCGAGCTCGGGAGCTCCTGCGTGGTGAAGATCTCGAGGCGGCCACCCGTGTAGCGGCCCGCGAGGTGGGACGCGCGCTCGCCCCGGCCGTCGAGGACCAGGACGCTGCTCTCGTCGAACGGGGACGCGAGGGCCGCCGACGCCGCGTGCGCGACGTGGTGGGGGACGTACCGCACGATCGACGGGTCGATGCCCGGCAGGGCGCTCGTCAGGAATCCGGGCACGCGCTCGGCGTAGGTGGTGCGCAGGTGGTCCCACGGGTCGTCGAGCCCCAGGTCCTCGGCGTTCTTGGCGAGTGCGGGGTCCCACCCGTACGCCACGGCGTCGAGGTCCTCGGGCCGCAGACCGGCCTCGGCCAGGCACCACCGCATCGACAGCTCGGGCAGCTCCCAGGCCGAGAACGGCACGGGTCGTTTGCCGTGCTTGCGGCGGCTGAACCGCTCCTCCTCGGCGGCGGCGACCACGTGGCCGTCGACGACGAGTGCGGCAGAAGGGTCGTGATAGATCGCGTTGATGCCCAGGACGCGCATGAGTGGCGGGCCTCTCATCGGTGGTCCAGAGTCGTGCGTGTTCTGCACACGATGAGTGGTGCTCGGTTCTCGGCGCCTTCTGCTGGCCACTGTGGAGCACTTCTCCGAGAGCCGCACGTTGAACCGCTTCTCCGCCGAGGAAACGGAGCCGTCGCCATGACCCTCGCCGCATCGACTTCTTCGCCCGTCCGGCGCGACGAGCCCTCGCCACAGCGGCTCGCGGAGCACTTCGTCGCAGGTCGGAGCGTCCCCGCCGTCGGGCACAGGACCGTCGAGAGGCTCGATCCGGTCACCGGCGACGCCGCGCTCGTGCTGGTCGCTGCCACGCAGGACGAGGTGTCGGCCGCCGTCGCGGCCGCCCACGAGGCCCGGGCCGAGTGGCGGCGGACCGCGCCCGGCGCACGTGCCGACGCGCTGCGCGCCGCCGCAGCCGCCGTGCGGGAGGCGGCCGACGTGCTCGGCGACGAGCTGTGCCGGAGCACCGGGCGGCTCCTGTCGCAGTCCACGGAGTCCGCCCGCGTCGCCGCCGACCTGCTCGACGAGGCGGCCGCCGCCGGGCTCGGCGCGGCGGGTCGGGTGCTGAGCGGGGGTTCCTCGGCGCTCGACGTCGTGCGGCGCGCGCCCCACGGGGTCGTCGCCGTGATCACCCCGTGGAACGACCCGTACCCGGCGGCGGCCGGCCTGATGGCCGCGGCGCTGGTGACCGGCAACACGGTCGTCCACAAGCCGTCCGAGCGGAGCGCCCTGCCCGGCTGGCACCTGGCCCGCCTGATCGCGGAGCACCTGCCGGACGGCGTGCTCGACGTCGTGAACGGCGACGGTGCTACGGGGGAGGCGCTCGTCGCGGACCCGCGCGTCGCGCTCGTCGCGCAGGTCGGGAGCACGGCGACCGGTCGTCGGATCGCGGCCGTCGCGGGTGCGCGAGGGGCGCGGGTGATCCGGGAGAACGGCGGCAAGGACCCGCTGCTCGTCGACGAGGGCGTGGACCCGGCGTGGGCCGCGCGGCAGATCGCGACGGGTGCCTTCACCAACACCGGCCAGCTGTGCACGTCCGTCGAGCGTGTCTACCTGCACGAACGGGTCGCCGATGCCGTCCTCGCCGAGCTGGTCTCGGTGTGCGCCACGCTCCGGGTGGGCGATCCCCTCGAGGGGTCGACCGACCTCGGCCCGCTCGTCGACGAGGAGCAGCTCGCCGTCGTCGAGCGGCACGTCGATGACGCGGTGGCCGCCGGAGCCCGGCTGCTGGTCGGCGGTCGCCGGCTCGTGCGCGCGGGGTCCTTCTACCCACCGACCGTGCTCGACCGGTGCACGCCCACCATGGACGTGATGACCGAGGAGACGTTCGGACCGGTCGCGGCGATCACCCGGGTGCCGGACTTCGCGACCGGCCTCCAGCTCGCCGGCGGCGGCCGGTACGGGCTCGCCGCCACCGTGCTGACGCCGAGCCTGGACCACGCGTTGCGCGCCGCCGACGAGCTCGAGGTCGGCACCGTGAAGGTGAACGCGGTCTTCGGCGGCGCCCCAGGCGGCTCGGCCGACCCCCGGAAGGACAGCGGCTCCGGCGCCGGTTACGGGCCCGATCTCCTCGAGGCCATGACCGTGCTGAAGGCCGTGCATCTCGAGGCGGCGCCTGGCGCCAGCTGACGGCCTTCGGGTGCGTGCTCCGCTCAGCGCCGGTGGGCCTCGCGGATCACCTCGCGCGCGGTCACGCTCAGGGTCGAGCCCGCGTCGAGGGTGCGGCGGAGGAGCTCGTCGTACGCGACAGCCATGTCCGCCCCGAGGGTCTGCGCGAGGACGCCCTTGGCCTGCTCGATCACCACGCGTCCCTCGAGCGCCGCGCTGATCCGTTCGTCGAGCTCGTCGTCCTCGAGCATGCCGGGCTGCGCCAGGGCGAGCGAGGCGACGTCCGCGAAGTTCTGCGCGAGCTGGAGCGCCGCACCGTCCAGCGGGACCGGTTCCTCGGAGAACACGTTGAGCCCGCCGAGGACGCGCCCGTGCCACACCATCGGGAGGGCGTGCACGGCCTGGAACCCCGACTCGACGATCACGGTCCCCACGTCGGGCCAGCGGGTGACGATGTCGTCCGCCCCCACGGCCACCACCTGGTCACCGTGGCGCAGGGCGTCGACGCACGGCCCGGAGCGGTGCTGCGCCTGGTAGATCTCGAGCTCGCTGGCCCGGTGCGACGTGGCACTCAGCAGCTCGAGAGAGCCCCGGCCGTTGGTGACGAGCAGCGCGGCGGCGTCGGCCGGCAGCAACGTCGCACAGTCGTGGACCAGCTCGGCGAGCACGTCGGCCGTCTCGTGCTCGCGGACGAGGGCGCCCAGCATCTGGGCGAGAGCCTGCTCAGCGTTGTGGGCACTCATGTCTCACCGTCCTTCGCGGCGCCCGGTGGTGGCTCGGTCGGCGCGGCACCGTTCGGGCGGTCCGCGAAGCGGAGCCGACGCCCGGTGACCTCGACCGCGACCGAGTCCAGGGTCAGGGACTCGGCGTAGGCGTGCGCGCGCAGCAGCGCCAGCGCGTCCTCGGGCGCGACGCCGAGCTCGGCGACCACCATCCCGGTGGCATGGTGGACCCGCGCCCGGTCCGACCACGAGGCGTGCGGGAGTGCTCCCGGCGTGCCGGACTCGTCGAGCAGGGCAGCGCCGACGGCGTCGGCCAGGAACTGCGCGACCTCCAGGCTGTGCGCCAGCTCGCCCGTCCGCCGGTACAGCGTGATGACGCCGAACGTCGTCCCACCCGGGTGCATGGGCAGGGCCCAGACGGTCAGCGGGCCGGTCACGGTGCTGGCCTGCTGCGCGAACATGGGGAACCGCTCGCCGTCGAACCCGTCGACCTGCGTCACCACCGCGCGGCCCGCGCGGTAGGCCTCCTGCCCGGGGCCCTCACCCAGGACGTCCTGCAGGTCCTCGATCTGCGCCGACGTCCCGTTCGAGGTGCTGATCGTCCACCGCTCGGGGTCCGTGGACGCCAGGGTGATCGCGCCCCCGTCGGCGCCGAGGATCTCGACCGAGGCGCGGCACAGCCGGGCGTGCAGCGGCTCGTCCGCGGGTGCCCAGGCGATCACCCGGGCCAGGTCCGCCAGGACGGCGACCGGATCGCTCACCGCCACCTCCGCTGCTCGTGCGCGCGGTCCCGCCCGGGTCGGCGTCCCGCCGTCCTTCGATGCTAGCGACGCGCGCGCCGGGTCTGCCACCGAGCTGCAGGCCGTTCCCGTCGCGGGACCGAGTACCCGGCCTTACCCTCTCCGGAGCGCAGAAAAGCACTGGTCGGCCCGGTCACTGGTCGACCTGCAGGGCCCCGCCCGGTTCAGCTCGGAGCCGTGCCGCGGGGCCGCTCCACGTGTCCAGGCGCGCAGGAGGAACTTGTGACCACCTCGACACTCTCGATCGGGAGCTTCAGCTACACACCAGCGGCGCCCCGTTGGACCTGGTCCGACGGGATGTTCGCGTTGCACGGCATGGCGCCGGGCGACGTCGTGCCCACCCGCGCGCTCTTCCTCAGCCACGTCCACCCCGAGGACCGCGAGCACGTCGGCGAGGTGCTCGATGCCGCGGACGGCCAGCCGCACGGGTGCGCGTACCGGCTCGTCGACCTCAGCGGACAGGAGCGCCAGGTGCTCATCACCGTGGCGCCCGTCGTCGGGAGCGAGACCGTCGCCGGCTTCGTGGTCGACGACTCGGAGCGAGAACGGCAGGCGGTCTCCGCGGAGGTCAACACGGAGCTGCAGGTCGCTCTCGAGTCCCACGCGGCGATCGACCAGGCCAAGGGCATGCTCATGCTCGTCTACGGAGTCGACGGCGACGCCGCCTTCGAGCTGTTGCGATGGGCGTCCCAGCAGCGCAACGTCCGCCTGCGCGTGCTCGCGGACCGGCTCGTCCAGTCGGTCCTGTCGGTCGGCGGGGTCGGTCCCAAGGCCCGGGGCGCCATCGACGAGCTGTTCATCGCGTCGATGGACGACGTCCGCCTGCCGGCCCGCGAGGTGCGGCGGCGCAGCATGGAGATCCAGCTGGATCACCCAGGGTCAGCAGCTCCCGTGCTGCGGGTCTGCGGGCGCGTCGATGCGACGGCGATGGCGGAGCTGGCGGCCGCTCTCGGCTCCCTCATGGCAGCGGGCCGGGAGACCGGCCGCGTCGTGGTCGACCTCACTCGCGTCGAGGAGGCTGGCGCCGTCGTCAGGTTCCTCGTCCAGTCGGCGCAGCGTCGGAGCGCCGCCCGGGACATCGCGATGGACGTGGTCGGGGTGGGGGGCGACGCGACGGCCGGCGCCGGACTGTCGGGGTCCGCGCGGCAGCCGCAGACGGTCGCCGGCCATCTCTGACGGGAGCTCTCGGGCGAGGCGAAAGTCCGGCGCCGCACCACGGGCGTGCCTTCCTCACGGCACCGCTCTGCCAGGATGGTCGGGCTGAAGCTCCTCGAGAAACGGGGGAGCGTGCCGCGGCTCCCGGCGAACGCCGACGGACCCGGGCGCCGGTCACGGCCCCTCGACCCGTCGTCGTTCGCCGGCAGTCCCTTCGGCCTCCTGCTGAGCGTGGGAGCCGCGTGGCTACCCCGTAGCGCTCTCGTCTGGCGCCGCCCCGTCGTCCGGCTCCCAGTCCGCGGCCTCGGCCGCCGACCACGACTCGGGTCCGGGCGCCGGCGGCAGCGCGTCGTCGTCGCGCTTCCTCTCGTTCATCTGTCCACCCTCACGGTCGGTCAGGGCAGGTCGGACTCGACGTCGATCCGGACGGTGTCGCCGCCGTCCAGACCGCTGTCCGGCTCCGCCCTGGGCTCGCCGGGCGAGTGCAGCACCAGCACCATGTGACCGCCGAGGTAGCCGCTGGCCGCGACGGCGGCGCCGGCGACGAGGCTCGCAGCGACTCCGGCGGCACGGTTGCCCCGACGACGGAGCAGCCAGGACGTCGAGTAGAGGGCGAGCGCTCCGCTGTTGAGCGCGGCGTGCAGAGCGCCGACGCGCCGGACCCGCTGGCCACCTCGGCGCCAGTCCGCGAGCCCGGTCAGGGCCGTCGGCGCGGCCGCCAGGATGCCGAGGCCGAGCAATCGGTCGGCGGACGGTCCGTGGTCGGGGCCGAGGGCGTCGAGCACCGAGCTGCTCAGCCAGAGGCCGAGGGGCACGTCGGTCAGCGGCGGGTGGAGAGCGTGGCCGGCGACCGCACCGCCGAGCACGGCGCTCACGCGTGGGGCCGCGTCGAGTGCGTCTGCCACCGGCCGAAGGACGGCGACGAGCGAGTCGAGTGCCGATGACGTCTCAGCCGCACGGGCGAGTCGGCGGGGTAGCGGAGCGTCGGCAGGGTCCATGGCACTCGTCCCTTCCGGGCCAGCGCGTCAGGCCGACTGCTCCACCTCGTCCGAGCATCGCAGGCGTCGCTCGACGTCGCACGACGAGCGTTCGCCGCGCGCGAACGACGCCCCCGGACGACTGGCACTCGACAGGCGAGAGTGCTAATTCTTCCTCTGTAGCCAGTCCGGCCGCCAGGCCGGACAGCCCCGAGGCCCGGACGGTCCGGTGCCTCGACATCGAGGAGGTGATGGTCATGGCTACCCGTTTCGACCCGTTCCAGGAGCTCGACCGCCTGGTCGGCCAGGTGCTCACCGCCGAGCGTGCGTCGGCCACGATGCCGATGGACCTGTACCGCTCCGGTGACCACTACGTCGTGCACGTCGACCTGCCCGGCGCGGACCCGGGCACCATCGACGTCAACGTCGAGGACCGCACGCTGACCATCCGCGCGCAGCGGACGGCACGCAGCGAGCAGGGCGACGTGCAGTGGCTGGCCAAGGAGCGCCCGGTCGGCACGTACGCCCGGCAGCTCACGGTGGGCCGCGGCCTCAAGCTCGACGCGATCTCCGCGACGTACACCGACGGCGTGCTCACCCTCAGCATCCCGGTCGCCGAGGAGGCGAAGCCGCGGCGCATCGAGGTGCAGCACGGGACCCAGGCCACGCAGATCACGGCGGACGCGGACGCGGTCGCCTGACGCAGGAGGCGGGGGCGCTCCGGTAGCGAGAGCGCCGGCCAAGGCAGTCCGGGACGACCTGTGCGGTCGAGCCGGACCCGCGCCCCCGCCCGTCGGGCGATCCACCACGTGCGGCCCTGCGATCGCGGTCGGCGCAGCGCGAGGATACGGTCGGCTCCTCCCGGGCGTGCATCCGGTCGCCCTCGACGACGGGCGGTTCCGCGCATGTGGTTCCACAAGCTGTGGCTGACCGTCCGCAACAGCCTGTGGCTCGTGCCCGTCCTGTTCGTCCTGGGCGGCGTCGCCCTCGCCCTCATCACGATCACCGTCGACCGGCGGTACGACTACTCGTTGATCCCCACCTCCGTGGTGGGCGGCCCCGAGGCCGCGATCGCGATCCTGTCGACGGTCGCGGCCTCGATGGTGAGCATGGCCGCCCTCGTGCTGACGATCACGATGGTCGTGGTCCAGCTCGCGATGGGCCAGTTCTCCCCGCGCATCGTGCAGCGGTTGTTGCGCGACAAGCCCAGCCAGAGCGCCATCGGGCTGTTCGTCGCGACGTTCGCGTTCGCGATCGTGGCCCTGCACGAGGTCACCTCGAACGGGGACGGGACGGGCAAGGTGCCCGGCACGGCCGTCCTGACGGCATTCGTCCTCGTGATCGTCAGCATCGCCGTGCTGATCATCTACGTGCATCACATCGGGCAGTCGCTGCGGGTCTCGAGCCTCATCGAGCTCGTCGGCAAGCAGACCCGCAAGCTCCTCGACGACATCTACCCGGATCGCGGCGAGGACGCCCCCGAGGACGGCCGACGCCTGATCCGTGCGCCGAGGTCCGGGGTCATCACGGTGATCGGGTACCAGCACCTCGTCGACGAAGCCACGAGGGCCGGCTGCGTCCTGGAGCTGCTGCCGGCGCTGGGGGAGTTCGTGCCGGCGGAGGCACCGCTCTTCCAGGTGCACGGGGAGCCCGTCGGGCTCGACGAGCGCAAGGTGCACGAGGCGATMATGCTGGGGCTCGAACGGACGCTGGACCGGGATGCGGCGTACGGTCTGCGGCTGCTGGTCGACATCGCCCAGCGTTCGCTGTCCGACTCGCCGCTGCAGGACCCGACCACCGCGGTGCAGGCGATCGACCGCCTGCACGACTGCCTCCGCCAGATCGCCCGGCGACCTCTCTCGGACGGGGTGTACCGCGACGCGGCCGGTCAGGTCCGGCTCCTCGAGCCGGTGATGGACTGGGACGCCTACGTCCACCTCGCGTTCGACGAGATCCGGATCGCCGGCGCCGCCTCGCCGCAGGTCTCCCGTCGCCTGATCGCGGCCCTCCGCGACCTCGCGGACGTCGTGCCCCCGGACCGAGAGGCGGCCCTGGACCGCCAGCTCCGGTTGCTCGGTGAGACGGTCCGGGAGGTGGTCCCTCGAGCCGGTGATGTCGAGGTTGCGCTGGAGCCCGATCGTCAGGGTCTGGGCGTCGCCGCGGGGGACGGGGAACGTCGCCCCTGAGGCGACCGTCGCGGACGCCCGCCGAGTTGCCGCCCGCCTCGGAGTGGCTAGCGTCGGGCCATGGCCACCGTGACACGTGATCTGCAGTGCTCGCCCGCCGCYGTCCTCGCGGTCCTGGCGGACGGCTGGACGTACGCGACGTGGGTGGTCGGCACGTCGCGAATCCGCGCGGTGGAGAGCTCCTGGCCGGAGCCCGGGGCGCGGGTGCTGCACTCGTTCGGGGTGTGGCCCGCGGTCATCGACGACGAGACCGTGGTGCGCAGCTGGGACCCGGAGCGGGGCATCGAGCTGACGGCGCGCGGCTGGCCGGCCGGCGAGGCCCGGGTCGCCCTCTCGGTGCGGGCGCGACCGGGCGGCGGGAGCACCGTGCGGATCGCCGAGGACGCGGTCCGCGGCCCGGGAACCCTTGTCCCGCGCCCCGTGCGCACGGCCCTCCTGGTCCCGCGCAACACCGAGACGCTGCGCCGGCTCGCCCATCTCGCGGAGCGTCGCACGAGCTGAGCGTCGGCCGCGGGCTCGCGCTGGACGCCATCTCCGCCGACGGCGTGCTCACGCTGAGCATCCCGGTGACGGAGGAGGCCAAGCCGCGCCGCATCGAGGTGCAGCACGGCAGCGAGACGACCCAGATCACGTCCGGGGCCGACGCCACCGCGTGACCGACTGCGGCAGGGGCGCGGCTCGTCCGCGCCCCTGCCCCGTCCTCACACGCGAGGGTCGGTGCGCTGCTGCTGCTCGACCGGCACGTCCCGCGGCTCGCCGGCCGCCACGTCACGCTGCTCCTCGATGGTGACATCGGGGTCGATGCGGTCCGCGGTGCTCAGCCGCTCGTCCAGCTCGGAGCGGGCGCTGCTCGCCTCCGCGCCCCGGGCCCGCGCCTCGTTCTGGAGCGCGGCGGCGTCCGCGGCGCGGGCGTCGGCCTCCGCCTGGGTGAGCCGCGCCTGCGCGTCCAGCCGCGCCGCCTCGGCCTCACGCCGCTGCACCTCCACCTGGTCGGCGGCCGCCTGCTCACGGATCTGCTGCGCGCGGGCGCGCTCCGCGTCGACGCGGCGCGCCCCCCGGCGCCGGCTCAGCGCCACGGCCGCGATCACCAGGATCACGACGACCACGATGGCGACGATGATCCAACCTGTCTGGTCCATGCTGCTACCTCCTCGGGATGGGCCCCCTGCTGGAATTGGAGTGCCGTCCGGGAGTGGTCGCAACTCGGCGGACCACTGCCGGACAACGCGGAGACCTCAGGCGGAGTTGAGCGGCCCGTCCGCGGGCGGCGGGTCGGTCGGGTCGTCGGGCGCCGTCGGGACGTCGTCGGGCTCGCGGGGGCGCGGGTCGTCCCGAGGTCGCGGCGGGACCCTGTCGGCGTCGGGCTGCATCGCTCAGCCCCCCGCGGTGGCGTTGTCGAAGGCGCGCTGCGCCGCACCCTGCGCGTCCGCGAGCGCCTCCTTCGCCGACTTGTCGCCCAGCAGCGTGGCGGTCACGGCGTTGTTCAGCTCGCTCTCGATGTCCTGCCCGGCGGGCGAGGAACCGAACGTCTTGCCGAAGCCGAGGACGTCGTAGTAGGTCGAGACCACCTGGTCGAAGCCGGCGTTGCCGGTCGGGACGACGAACTGCTCGCGCAGCGCCTTGTCCGCCTCCGGCGAGCCGGTGAAGAGCCCGGTGTTGAGGCCGCCGTTCTCCTTCAGCGTCGCGCTGCGTGCCTCGCCGGCCGCCTTCCACGCGTCGAGCGTGGTGAGCGCGAGCGCCCACGCGCACGCGGCGTCCGGGTTCTTCGCGCCGGCCGGGATGACGAACGCCGTGCCGGACGCGACGGAGAAGGGCTTGCCGTCCTTGTCCTTGAAGGGCACCGCCGCGAGCTGGATGGTGCTCAGGTACGGCGACAGGACGTTCGGGTACCACTGCGCGTCCACCTGGGCGCCCACCTGGTCGGCCACGAACTGGTTGTTGTCGCCGAAGGTGTCGAACGAGTCCGTGAAGCTCTTGATCTTGGCGAACCCGCCCTGCGCATCGGTGATCTTCTTGAGCAGCTCCAGGCCGGCCTCGTTCGACGGGTCGTCGAGCGTCGGCTTGCCGTTCTCGTCCGTCAGCTTGCCGCCCTGGGCGAGGACCCACAGCCCGGCCTGCCCCGTGGCGACGGGGTCGAGGCCGAGCGTCGCCGGGTTGCCGCCCGACTCCTTGTACATCGTCGCGATCGCGGCCAGCAGGGTGTCCGGGTTCGACGTGTCGATCTGGTCGTCGGTGACGCCCGCAGCATCCATGACCTTCTTGTTCAGCAGGATCGCCGGCGGCTGGTAGAACTGCGGGACCGCCCAAACCTTGTCCTGGTAGCGGACGTCGTCGACGACGAACGGGTACCACTGGGTGTCCGGGTCCACGTCGTGCGCGGCGAAGCACTGGTCGAGCGGGACGATGAGGTTCTGCGCGGCGTACGTGGTGACGTAGCGACGGTCCATCTGCACGACGTCGGGGACGTCGCCGCCGGCCAGGCGGGTGGTGAACTTCTGGGCGTCGAAGGCAGTCTGGTCCAGCTTGATGGTGACCCCGTCCAGCTGACCGGCCGCGTAGTCCATGCGCGAGGTCCCGACGTCGTCGGCGTTGTCGAACGCCCAGCCGTTCATCGTCCCGCTCGGCGTGCCGGTGAAGTCGGTGCTCGCCGTGGAGGCGGCGTCGCCTCCGCCCGAGCTGCAGGCGGCCAGCACCAGCGCGGCGACGGGGAGGACGGCGATGGCGCAGCGCTGCCTCTTGCTCATGGGTGCTCCTTTTCCGCCCAGGTCTGCGACCCTGCAGGTCGGGGACGGTCCGTGGCCGGGCCGCGGCGGGAGAGGGCCGAGAGTGGCGATCTCCGTCCCGCAGGACCGGTGTGATCGCGCCGTGCTCTCGACGCAGGGGCTGCTCCGGGCACGTGGTGCCGGAGAGCCGTTTCACCCAGGGTCGGCTCAAGTGGCCTGGTCCGCATCCCGAGACGCGCGCCGGGCTCACGGCAGCAGCGGCCGCTCCACCAGGTCGAGCGCTCCGGGTCCTGCCAGGAGGTCTCATGATGGCGGCGCGTGTCGCCCTCGCCCGGGAGCCGGCGTAACCTCCGTGTGGCGGCACCGTGAGAACAGCCGGTGCGACCTCGTGGTCCCGGAGGGCGCGATGGACGTCACCATCCAGCTGGGCACGCACGACCACCCCGCCGTGATCGTCGCGAGCGGGCAGCTGGACGTGCACTCGGCGCCCGGCTTCCGCGAGACGGTCGGCCGCCTGCTCGAGGTCGCCGGCGAGCGACCCCACATCGACCTGTCGGGTCTGACCGTCGGCGACCACGCGGGCGCGGCGGCTCTGACGTGGCTCGTCCACCACAGCCGCGAGTTCGGCGGGACGGTGCGGCGCTCCGGCACGGACGAGGTGGCCGTGCACATCGGCGGTGGCTGACCTCGCCGCCGACCGCGCACTGGTGGCGCCGGCGCCCGAGGCCAGCTGTCGCGGTTCGAGCCTGTTCCTAGCAGGGGGAGACATGGCCACATCGCTGCTCGCGGAGGTGGCCCCGGGCGTCTTCCGGGTGAGCGACACGTGCCGGGTCTACGTCGTGGTGGCCCACCCGGGGCGGACCGGGATCGCGATCGACTTCGGTTCCGGCCTGGCGCTGGACCTCCTGGCCGAGATGGGCATCGACCGGATCACCGACGTGCTCATGACCCACCATCACCGGGACCAGGCACAGGGCCTTCCGCGCGCGGTCGACGCGGGCATCCGCATCCACGTGCCGCCGATCGAGCGCGACCTGTTCGACGGCGTCGCCGAGATGTGGCGGACGCGACCGGTCGACAACGACTACAACCTCCGGCAGGACCGGTTCGCCCTCGTGGCGCCGGTGCCCGTGCACGACGTCGTGCCCGAGTACCGGACCGCGTCGTTCGGCGGCATCGACGTCACCACCGTGCCGACGCCGGGTCACACGACCGGGTCCGTCACCTACCTGCTGGAGCGCGAGGGCGCGACGATCGCGTTCACCGGGGACCTCGTCTACGCCCCCGGCAAGGTGTGGTCACTGGCGGCCACGCAGTGGAGCTACACGGAGACGGAGGGCGCCGCGATGACGGCGCTCAGCTGCTACACGCTGCTCGACCGGGACCTCGACCTGCTGCTGCCATCCCACGGCGAGCCCATGGACGATCCGCCGCACGCGCTCGGGCTCTTGGCGGCGCGGATGCGCGCGTACGTCGACTCACGCCGGCCGCTGCCGTGGGACCTGCGGGCGCGGCTCGACCAGCCGTACCTGCAGCTGACGGAACACCTCTTGCTGAACACGTCCAGCACGTCCTGCAGCTACGTCCTGCTGTCGGACTCGGGGGCCGCCCTGGTCATCGACTACGGCTACGACATGACGACCGGGCTCCCCTCCGGCCACGACCGCTCGTCCCGTCGCCCGTGGCTCGCCTCGCTGCCCGCGCTGCGCCGCTCGTACGGCGTCCAGGACGTCGAGGTCGCGCTGGTCACGCACTACCACGACGACCACGTCGCCGGTCTCAACCTGCTGCGCGACGTCGAGGGCACGCAGGTCTGGGCCCCGCAGAACGTGGCCCCCGTGCTGGAGGCGCCGCGCGACTACGACCTGCCGTGCCTGTGGTTCGACCCGATCCCCGTGGACCGCCGGCTGCCGACGGGCGCGGCCGTGCGCTGGCGCGAGCACGCGATTACCGTCCACGAACTGCCCGGGCACACGCTGTACGCCGCCGCGTTCGAGCTCGACGTGGACGGGCTGCGGGTGCTGGTCACCGGCGACCAGCAGGACGGGCTGGGGATCCCCGGGCAGCGCCGGGAGTTCCTCAACTACCAGTACCGCAACCGGTTCCGGGTCGAGGACTACCGCGCGAGCGCGGCCCTGTACCGACGGGTCGCGCCCGGGGTGATGGTCTCGGGGCACTGGGAGCCCCGCTGGGTCGACGAGCCCTACCTGGCGATGCTCGAGGCGCAGGGCGAGGAGGTCGTGCTGCGGCACCGGGAGCTACTGCCCGACGTCCTCGGTGGCGTCGCGGACGGCATCCTCGCCCGGATCCAGCCGTACCGGTCGGAGCTGCGGGTCGGTGGGACCCGGGTGTTCACGGTGAACGTGCACAACCCGTCCGACGAACCGCAGGCGCTCGTCCTGGTGCCCGTGGTGCCCGCGGGCTGGCGCGCCACGCCGGAGGCGGTCGAGGCCGTGCTGCCGGGCGGCGGCGACCTCGCGGTGGAGGTGGCCGTCAGTGCGGACGAGCAACCCCGGCGGCGGGTCCCCGTCGCGGTCGACGTCCGGATCGGGGACCTGCACCTCGGGCAGCACGCCGAGGCGCTGGTCGACGTCGTGGATCGGTGAGCACGCGTGGTGCGCACACCGCGCGGACGCTGGCCTGCGAGCAGGCACTGGCCAGACCTGGATGCTGGTCGCGCGACTCAGCCCTTGCGTCCCGTCGTCGCGACCCCCTCGATGAAGTACCGCTGACCGAACGCGAAGAGCAGCAGCATCGGCAGCGTGACCAGCAAGGACGCCACCATCACGTACTGGTAGTCGCCCTGGCCGCCGGCGGTCGGGCTGTACTTGGTCATGGCGTAGGCGATGCCGAGCGGCGCGGTGAAGCCCTCGACGGTGCCGGCGTTGAGGTAGATGAGGCCGGCCTGCAGGTTGTTCCAGCTGGCCTGGAACTCGAACAGGAACACGATGACGAAGGAGGGGATCGACAACGGCATGGCGACCTTCCAGAACATCTTCCAGTAGCTCGCGCCGTCGATCCGCGCCGCCTCGAACAGCTCGCGGGGCAGTCCGAGGAAGAACTGCCGCTGCAGGAAGATGTAGAACGCCGAGCCGAACAGGTTGGCGCCGAACAGCGGGATCCACGTGCCGAGCGCGCCCAGGTTCTTCCAGATCAGGTAGATCGGGATCATCGTCACCGCGCCCGGCAGCATCATCGTCGCCAGCACGAGCCCGAAGAGGATCCCGCGGCCAGGGAACCGGAAGTACGCGAACCCGAACGCGACGATCGAGCTGGACAGCGCCACGCTCACGGCCGCCAGCAGCGCGATCGACACGCTGGTGAAGATCCAGCTGAGCAGGGGGAGCTGGTGCCAGACCTCGGCGTAGTTCTGCCAGTGGAACTCCGACGGCCACAGAGAGTTGTCGAACACCTGGCCGCGACCCTTGAGGCTCGCGGCGAGCAGCCACGCGAACGGATACAGGAACATGAGGGTGAACGCGGCCAGCAGCACCCACAGGAGCACCCGGCCGACCCGGCGTCCGGGGCTCCGCGGCTCGGGGGGCGGGGCCGGAGCCGGGGTGGTCTCCACGGAGGGCGGCAGGGCCCGAGGGCCGGCCAGGGGAATCGTCGCCATCAGCGGTCTCCCTCGTAGTAGACGAGCCGGTTGCCGAACCGCATCTGCCCGAACGTGACGATCATGATGATCACGAACATCAGCCACGCCATCGCGGCCGCGAACCCGAAGTTGAACTGTCGGAAAGCCTGCTGGAACAGGTAGACGGCGTAGAAGAGGGACGCCTCGGGCGACGAGTTCGACTGGTCGCGCCAGAACAGCAGGTAGGCGGAGTCGAACACCTGGAACGCCGCGATGGTCAGGACGATGACGTTGAAGAAGACCGCGCTGGAGATCATGGGCAGCGTGATGCTGAAGAACCGCCGCACGGGTCCGGCGCCGTCCAGGGAGGCGACCTCGTAGAGCTCGCGCGGCACGTTCTTCAGGGCGGCCAGGAAGATGACCATGGTGCCGCTCACCGCCCAGAGCTGCATGAGCACGATCGACGGCTTGATCCACGTCGGGTCCACCAGCCACTGCGGTCCCTCGATGCCGAAGACGCCGAGGAACTGGTTGACGGCTCCGGTGTTGCCGTTGAGCAGCAGGAAGAAGATCGCGGCGGTGGCGACGATCGGGGTCATCCGGGGCAGGTAGAAGACCGTGCGGAAGAAGCCGGCGCCCCGGCCGACGCCGTTGAGCAGCGAGGCGAGGAACAGCGCGAACGTGATCTCGAGCGGCACGGCGAGCAGCGCGTAGAACAACGTGTTGCCCAGCGCGGTGGCCACCTTGGGGTCCTCGAGCAGCTGGCGGTAGTTCTCCACACCCGCTGCCCGGGCGGTGTTGGTGGCGAGGTTGTAGTGGCTGAACGAGATGACGAGGCTGTAGATCATGGCGCCGGCGGTGAACACCAGGAACCCGACGATCCAGGGGGAGATGAACAGGTAGCCGGCGATGGCCTCGCGCCGATGGAAGCGCGCGGTCCGTCGCCGGGCGGTCGCCTGCCCTGCTGCGGTCCGCTCCGCACTGAGCTGCGCCATGGCTCCTCCGCTCGCGCGCAGCCGGGGGCTGCCGCATGTGAGGGCCGCGTCCTGACCTCCGCGCGTGGTCGAGGACCACGTCCGCGAGAACGTAACTCCGCCGTGCAGGAGCGGCAACCGCGGGGCGCGCCGCCCGCACCGGGAGCGCCTGTGCGCCCGCGGCGGGATGCGCACCAAAAGCGCTCCCTTAAACGATTCTTGACCAAATGTGAGCGATAACATCGCGCCGTCGCGAGGGCAACGAAGCCTCGCCGGACCGCTCGGTGCGCGACGCCGGCGACGACCGCGACCCGGGATCGCCGCCCCAGGGGGAGGGGCACTCCTCGCCTCCGAAGCTGCCGCACGCCCGACGTGGCGCACGTCCCTGGCCACGACCGGTGTCGGCTCCTGAACGGCCCGGCGATACCGGCGAGCACCGGCACGCCGCGGTCCCCGACCAAGGAGATGCACGTGCGTAGACCGACGAGATGGTTCACGGCAGTCCTGGGCGTCCTGGCGCTGACGTTGGCCACGATGCTGACCGACGCGTTCGTCGCGCCCCCGCCGGCGCAGGCGCTCGAGAACGGCGTGGCGCGGACGCCCCCGATGGGCTGGAACACCTGGAACACGTTCGGCTGCAACATCAACGAGTCGCTGATCCGCCAGATGGCCGACACCATCGTGAACGACGGCCTGCGCGACCTCGGCTACAAGTACGTCGTGGTCGACGACTGCTGGTTCAACCCGAACCGCGACGCGCAGGGCAACCTGCAGGGAGACCCGCAGCGCTTCCCGAGCGGCATGAAGGCGCTCGGCGACTACCTGCACTCCCGCGGCCTGCTGTTCGGCATCTATCAGGGCCCGCTGGACCAGACGTGCGCGCAGTACTTCGACAGCTACCCCGGCTCCACCGGAAGTCTCGGCCACGAGTACCAGGACGCCCGGCAGTTCGCCGCCTGGGGCGTCGACTACCTCAAGTACGACTGGTGCTCACCGACGGGCACCATCACCGAGCAGGTCGCCCGGTTCGGCATCATGCGCGACGCGCTGGCGTCCACGGGTCGGCCGATCGTCTACAGCATCAACTCGAACAGCGTCCACTCCAAGACCGGCCCGCAGCGCAGCTGGAGCGACGTGGCCAACCTGTGGCGGACCACGGAGGACATCACGCGGGCGTGGGACACCGGCCAGACCAACGGCTACCCCATGGGCATCCAGAACATCGTGAACGTCACCGCGCCGCTCGCGAGCTATGCGGGGGCGGGCGGGTTCAACGACCCGGACATGCTCGAGGTCGGCAACGGCGGCATGACGGACACCGAGATGCGGAGCCACTTCGCCCTGTGGGCGGTGATGGCCTCGCCGCTGATCATGGGCAACGACCTGCGTTCGGCCAGCTCGGCGACGCTGGACATCCTGCGCAACGGCAACCTGGTCGCGATCAACCAGGACGCCCTCGCCCGCCAGGCCGTCCAGGTGTCGAACGACGGCACCCGACGCGTGCTGGCCAAGCGGCTGGCGAACGGCGACGTCGCGGTCGCCCTGTTCAACCAGGGGGCCTCGACCACCACGGTCTCCACGACGGCCGCCGCGGTCGGCAAGAACGGCACGTCGTTCACGCTGCGGGACGCGTGGACCAACGCCACCTCGACCTCGACCGGCACGATCTCGGCGAGCGTCCCGGCGCACGGCACGGTGGTCTACCGGGTCAGCGGCGGCACCACCACCGACCCGTCGACGCCGAGCACGTTCCGGCTGCGGAGCGAGTCCTCCGGGCGATGCCTCGACCTCGACAACGGCACCACGACGAACGGCACCGGCACGCTGATCTGGGACTGCCACGGCAACGCCAACCAGCAGATCACCCAGGACGGTCGGGCCCTGCGGATCCTCGGCAAGTGCCTGGACGTCCCGCCGAGCGCCGCCAACGGCACGCGCGTGCAGGTCTGGGACTGCAACGGCGGGACCAACCAGCAGTGGGCGTTCAACGGCAACGGCACGGTGAGCAACGTCCGCTTCCCGTCGCTGTGCGTCGACGTCAGCGGTGGCGACACCGCGAACGGCACGGCCGTGATCCTGTGGTCCTGCCACGGCGGCACCAACCAGCGATGGAGCCGGGCGTGACCGCCCGGCCCGCTCGCCGGACGCTGCAGGCGGTCGTCGCCCTGCTGGCCGCGCTCGTCTGTGCGGTCGTCCTCGCTCCCTCGGCTGCGCAGGCCGACAACCCGATCGTCCAGCACATCTACACGGCCGACCCGGCACCCATGGTGTACGGCGGCCGCGTCTACCTCTACACCGGGCACGACGAGGACGCCTCGACGTACTTCACCATGCGCGAGTGGCGGGTGTTCTCGTCCACCGACATGGTGAACTGGACCGATCACGGCTCGCCCATGTCGCTGGCGACCTTCGCCTGGGCGGACGCCAACGCGTGGGCCGGCCAGGTGGTCCCGCGCAACGGGAAGTTCTACTGGTACGTGCCGGTGCGGCAGCGGTCCAACGGCCAGATGGTCATCGGCGTCGGCGTGGCCGACAGCCCGACCGGTCCGTTCCGCGACGCCCTCGGCCACCCTCTGGTGGGCAACGGCGAGATCGACCCGACCGTGCTCGTCGACGACGGCGGGCAGGCGTACCTGTACTGGGGCAACCCCCACCTCTGGTACGTCCGGCTGAACGCCGACATGATCTCGTTCTCCGGCAGCCCGACGCAGATCCCGCTCACCACCGCCGGATTCGGCACCCGCACCGGGAACCCCGACCGCCCGACCCTCTTCGAGGAAGGGCCCTGGGTCTACAAGCGCGGCGGGCTGTACTACAACGTCTTCGCGGCCCGCTGCTGCTCGGAGTTCCTCGGCTACTCGACGGCGCCCGGGCCCACGGGACCGTGGACGTACCGGGGGACGGTGATGCCCACGCAGGGCAGCAGCTTCACCAACCATCCCGGAGTCATCGACTTCAACGGCGGGTCGTACCTCTTCTACCACGACGGTGCGCTACCGGGAGGGGGCGGCTACACGCGGTCCGTGGCGGTGGAGAAGTTCAGCTACAACGCCGACGGCACCATCCCGACCCTGAGCATGACGACGACGGGTGCGCCGCAGATAGGCACGCTCGACCCGTACGTCCGGCAGGAGGCCGAGACCATCGCCTGGAGCTCCGGCATCGAGACGGAGGCGTCCAGCGAGGGCGGCCGCGACGTCGGGTGGATCGAGAACGGGGACTACCTCAAGGTCAAGGGTGTGGCGTTCGGCGCCGGCGCGGGCTCGTTCTCCGCGCGGGTGGCCTCCGCGACCAGCGGCGGCCGGATCGAGGTCCGGCTGGACAGCGCCGGCGGTCCGGTCGTCGGCACCTGCACGGTCGCGGGGACCGGCGGGTGGCAGAGCTGGACGACCACGACCTGCCCGATCTCCGGAGCTTCCGGGACGCACGACCTGTACCTGCGGTTCGCAGGGGGCAGCGGGAACCTGTTCAACATGAACTGGTGGCAGTTCAGCGCAGGGGGGAGCACCGCCTTCCGCATCACCAACCGCAACAGCGGGCAGGTGATGGACGTCCAGCAGCCGAACCTCGACAACCTCGCGGTGGTGGGCCAGTGGACCAGCAACGGCGCGGCGTGGCAGCAGTGGCGCTTCCTCGACGCCGGCAACGGCACCGTGCGGCTGCAGAGCGTCCACAGCGGCAAGTGCGTCGACGTCGCCAACGCCTCGACGGCGGACGGCGCAGCGGCCATCCAGTACACGTGCCACGACGGCGCCAACCAGGTGTTCACCTGGCGCTCGACCGGCGACGGCTACTCCCAGCTGGTGAACCTCGGCAGCGGCAAGTACCTCACCGTGGTCAACGGCTCCACCACTGCCGGCGCCGCGCTGGAGCAGCGCACCTGCAGCTCGGCGTCCAGCATGCAGTGGTCCCGCTCCTGAGGCGGACACACTGACGGAGGCCCGGGCGCGGCGGTGCAGACCGCCGCTCCCGGGCCTTCGTGCTGCGCGACCTGGCCGGACGCGCTCGCCGAGCAGCGAGCGGCGGGGAGCACACGAGAGGGCGGGCCCGGTCCGACCGAGCCCGCCCTCCGCGGTCATCTTTCCCGTGCCCGTCGACCACCCGGGCCGGGCCGTCAGCGCTGCAGCGTCAGCAGCCCCGGGCGGTAGGGGAGCAGCCCGTAGTCCCCGCCGGAGCTGGGAGAGCGTCCCTGGTACAGGAGCTGCAGGTTGCAGGGGTCGATGGTCATCGTCTGGTCGTTGCTCGACCGGATGAGCTCACCGTGGCTGATGTCGTTGGTCCACGTCGCGCCGCTGTTGGCCTTGCCTGCGAACGGGTTGCCCTCCGACGCGGCCTGCGGCGTCCATGAGCCGGAGAGGCTGCTGGCGGTGAACGAGCGGAAGTACCGACCGTTGGCACCGATGGCCTCGACGGTCATCAGGTACTGGTTCTGGCCCTTGACCTTGTAGACCTGCGGCGCCTCGAACAGGTTGTTCGTGGAGTCGCTCATGACGACGGTCGAGGACGATCCGAAGCTGCCCGGGAAGTTCCCGATCGGCATGCTCGCGCGGTAGATCTTGCCGTTGTCCCCGGCGAAGAACAGGTACATGTTCGTGCCGTCCCCGATGACCGTCTGGTCGATGGGTCCGGTGCCGGAGCCGGAGATGCTGCCCGAGAACAGGGTCTGCGGCGACGACCAGCCGTTGGCGTTCGTCGGGTCGCTGGACGTCCGGTAGGAGAACGCGGTGCCGCCCCACTGGTAGGTGAGCACCCAGATGTTCTTCGGCGCGAAGTAGAACAGCGACGGCGCCACGGTGGCGGACGACATGGCGTTCTGCGAGGCCGAGCCCATGTCGGACCAGCTCGAGAAGAGGCCGAAGTTCATGGAGCCCCACGACGAGCCGTTGTCGTGGGTGGTCGCGTACACGAGGTGCCGGCCGTTGTACTCGGCCGTCGTGAAGTCCTTGAGCGAGGCCCACCCGGACCGCGGCGTGGCGAGCGCGCCGGTGGACGTCCACCGGTAGGACGACGGCAGGGTGCACGAGCCGGTCGGCGGCGGCGTCGTCGAGCCTCCCACCCGGACCAGCTGCCACTGCTGGTTGCTGCCGTTCCAGTCCGAGTACTGGACGACGTTCCCGCCGTCGGCGGTGGACGCGCCCTGCACCTCGACCGCCTTGCCGCTGTTGCGGCTGATCAGCTGGATGTAGCCGTCGATGTCCTGGAGGCTGAACTGCTGGTTGGTGGCGTTGTTGTCGGTCCACTGGATGACGGCGGCGCCGTCCGCGGTCGAGCGGTTGGATATGTCGAGGACCTTGCCCGACAGCCGTGACCGGAGCCGGTAATAGCCGCTGCCCGAGTCGACGAACTGCCACTGCTGCTGCAGGCCGTCGTTGCGGGACCACTGCGTGATGCGGGCGCCGTCGTTGGTCGCGAGGTTGTACACGTCGAGGGCCTTACCGCTGTTGCGGTTCAGCAGGACGTACGAGGCGGTGGTGTCGATGGTGGCTGCTGCCGCCGGGGAGGCCGGCACCAGAGCCAGGACCACGCCGACCACGGCCGCGGCCAGCGCCGCGACGAGGGTGGTCGCCCGACGGTCGGGTAGGCCCGTAGAAGAGGACGTCATCGTCTGCTCCTTGTCGTTGAGGAAAGTGTTCAGACATGCGCGGCACTGGGCGCTGCCTCAGCGCGTGCGCGATGCGCCGTCGACTCGGAGGGGAGTCGATGTGAGCGCTAACATCGCCGTTCATGCTGCCAGTCGGCGGGCGCCGGGGGACGCGTCCGGCGAAGTCCGAAACGATTAGTCGGCGAGGATCCGTCTGTCAGCGCGTCCTCTCATCGACCGCCGCGACCGACCCCTCCCAGCCCGGCGGCCCGCGACCGGCAAATCGAGGGCGGGCGGGGTCGCGCTCGGGCGGTCCGTGACGGAACCTGAGGCGTGCCCAACCAGCTCGCGAACGCCACCAGCCCCTACCTGCTTCAGCACGCCGACAACCCGGTCGACTGGCGCGAGTGGGGCGACGCGGTGTTCGCCGAGGCTGCGGCCCGGGACGTCCCGGTGCTGGTGTCGGTCGGCTACGCGGCGTGCCACTGGTGCCACGTGATGGCCCACGAGTCGTTCGAGGACCCCGACGTCGCCGCCTTCATGAACGAGCACTTCGTGTGCGTCAAGGTGGACCGCGAGGAGCGACCGGACGTCGACGCCGTCTACATGGCGGCGACGCAGGCGATGACGGGCTCGGGCGGGTGGCCCATGACGGCGTTCACCACGCCGGCGGGGGAGCCGTTCTTCTGCGGCACCTACTTCCCGCCGCGCCGCGTGCAGCAGATCGCGTCGTTCTCGGAGGTGCTGGCCGCCGTGGCCGCCGCCTGGCAGGAGCGTCGCGACGAGGTCGAGTCGACCGCCGCCGCGATCACCGACGCCCTGTCGGGCCGGCCGACGCCCGGCTCGCCCGCCGCCGTCCACGACGCCGACCTGGCCGCGGAGGCGCTGGCCGGCATCGCCACCACGTTCGACGCCGGCTCGGGCGGCTTCGGGGGCGCGCCCAAGTTCCCGCCGTCGATGGTGCTCGAGTGGTTGCTCCGCCACCACGCGCGCACGGGCGACGACGGCGCGCTCCAGATGGCGCGGCGCACGCTCGACGCCATGGCGCGCGGTGGCATGTACGACCAGGTCGCCGGCGGCTTCGCCCGGTACTCGGTGGACGCCCACTGGGTCGTGCCGCACTTCGAGAAGATGCTCTACGACAACGCCCTCCTCCTGCGGGTGTACGCGCACGGCTGGCGCGCGACGGACGAGCCCCTGATGCGCCGGGTCGCCGTCGAGACGGCCGACTGGATGCTCGACGAGCTGCGCACGGCGCAGGGCGGCTTCGCGTCCTCCCTGGACGCGGACAGCGAGGGCCGCGAGGGCGCGTTCTCCGTGTGGAGCCCGGCCCAGCTGCGCGAGGTGCTCGGTGAGGAGGACGGCGCCTGGGCGGCGACCGTGCTGGGAGTGACGTCGGCGGGCACCTTCGAGCACGGCACGTCCGTGCTGCAGCTCCGGAGCGACCCCGAGGACGCGGACCGCCTCGCCGACGTGCGCGCACGGCTCCGCGAGGCCCGCGAGCGACGGCCGCGACCGGCCCGGGACGACAAGGTGGTGTCGGGATGGAACGGTCTGGCGGTCGCCGCCCTGGCCGAGGCGGCGGTGCTGCTCGAGCGGCCCGACCTGCTCGAGGCGGCGGTCCATGCCGCGGACCTGGTGGTGTCCACGCACGTGCGCGAGGAGGTCGACGGCTCGACGCGCCTGGTCCGGGCGTCGCGCGACGGAGTCCCCGGCGCCGCGACCGGCGTGCTGGAGGACTACGCGAACGTCGCGGASGGACTGCTGGCGCTGTTCGCCGTGACCGGGGACATCCGGTGGTTCGACGTCGCCGGCCGCCTGCTCGAGACCCTGCTCGACCACTTCGCCGCCCCGGACGGCGGCTTCTACGACACCGCCGACGACGCGACCGACGTGGTCGTCGCTCGCATCGGCCGACCCCAGGACCCGGCCGACGGGCCGACGCCGTCGGGTCAGTCCGCCGCCGCCGGCGCCCTCCTCACCTACGCCGCGCTGACCGGCTCGCTGCGCCACCGGGAGGCCGCCGAGCGCGCGGTCCGCGGTGGGCTCTCGCTCGCCACGCGGTTCCCGCGCGCAGCCGGAGCCGCCCTCGCCGTGCTCGAGGCGATGCTCGACGGGCCACGGGAGGTGGCGATCGTCGGGACTGGCGACGACCCGCGGACGAGGACGCTGCGTCGCGTCGCGCTGCGGTCGGTCGCACCCGGACTGGTCGTCGCGGTCGGCGAACCGGGCGGCCGCGACGGCGGACCGGAGCTCCTGCAGGACCGGCCCGTCGTCGCGGGTACGCCCACCGCCTACGTCTGCCGCGGGTTCGTCTGCGCCCTGCCGACGACGGACCCACTCGAGCTGGCGCGTCAGCTCGCCTGAGACGGAGCGTCGCAGGGCGCGGACGACGAGCCTCGCCCGGCCAGCTGATCGGCCAGCACCGCTGCGGACTCCAGCCGGGCGATCCTCGGCAGGATCACGTCGAGGCTGGTGGCGTGCGCCGAGGCGACCAGATCGGTCACGGCGTCGTGGGCGATCACGACCTCGTACCCGAGCTCGCGTGCCGTCCGCGCGGTGGATTCCACGCCGATGCTCGTCGCGATCCCGGCGATGACCACGGATCGCACGCCACGTCGTCGCAGCCGGGAGTCGAGCTCGGTGCCGGTGAACGCGTCCCATCCTCGCTTGGTGACGAGCAGGTCGTCCGGCGCCGAGGGCACGCGCGGGTCCAGCTCGGCGAAGTCGGCAGCGGGCGCGATCGCGGGTCCCGGTGAGTCGGTGCGCCCGCGGAGCAGGTCTCCACCGTCGGGCGAGAACTGGACGCGGACGCGCACGACCGGGCGCCCGCCACGACGGGCGGCGTCGACGAGCACCGCAGCCCGGGCGACGACCGTCGCCGGGTCGTGGACGGTCGGCAGGCCCGTGATGCCCTTCTGGAGGTCCACGAGGACGAGGGCGGTGGCGGGATCGAGCATGTCGACGGGCACGGGGGGCTCCTGACTCGCGGGCGAAAAGTACAGCAAGACTGTCTATCGAGACGACCTGAGATGTCAAGCAAGGCTGCGCAGTTGTGCTGTTCGACGTCGTAGGCTCCGCTCATGGACAACGCCCTGCTCGCCGCGGAGCTCCGCCTCCAGCTCGGCCGGCTCGTCCGACGCGGCCGCGCCGAGGACCCCCGGCCCCAGGCCGTCAGCGCCGTGCTGGGGCTGCTCGATCGCGACGGGCCCCTCACCACCAGCCAGCTCGCCGCCGCGCAGCGAGTGCGGCCGCAGTCGATGGCCCGCACCGTCCGGACGCTCGAGACGGAGGGGCTCGTCGAACGCACGACCGATCCCCAGGACGCTCGCAAGTCGCCGCTGGCGCTGACCGCGGAGGGTCGCGCCGCGCTGGAGCGGGAACGCCGCCGCCGGACGGACTGGCTCACCCAGGCGCTCGCCGAGGCGCTCGATCCCCAGGAGAAGGCCACGATCGCGGCAGCTGTGCCGCTGCTCGCCCGGATCGTGGCCTGGGACGAGAGCCGCTCAGCGGCGCCGGCGGAGGCGGTGCGGCCTCAGGTCGCCAGGCCCGTGCGGTAGGCGTAGACCACGGCTTGCACGCGGTCGCGAAGGTCGAGCTTCGTGAGGATGCGCGACACGTACGTCTTGACGGTCTCGGGGCTGAGGACGAGCGCCTCGGCGATCTCGCTGTTGGACATCCCGGCGGCGAGCAGGCGGAGCACCTCGAGCTCGCGCGGGGCGAGCCGGTCGTCGCCGGTCGGGCGATGCGGGGGGCTGATGCGGTCGGCGTAGCGACCGACGAGCTGACGTGTGACCTCGGGCGCCAGCAGTGCGGCACCGGCCGCGACGGTGCGGATCCCGGCGAGGAGCGAGGCGGCCGGGGCGTCCTTGAGCAGGAAGCCGCTCGCACCTGCGCGCAGCGCCTCGTACACGTACTCGTCCAGGTTGAACGTCGTGACGACGAGGACCTTGACGGGGTCCGCCACGCCCGCGCCGGCCAGCAGACGGGTCGCTTCGATGCCGTCGAGCACGGGCATGCGCACGTCCATCACCACGACGTCCGGCCGCAGCCGGCGGGTCAGGTCGACCGCCGCGCGCCCGTCGCCGCACTCTCCGACGACCTCGAGATCGGGCTGAGCGTCGATGATCGTCGCGAAACCCGTGCGGATGAGGGCCTGGTCGTCGCAGACGAGCACGCGGATCGGCACGTCGACGGCCCCGTCGATGGGCACAGTCACGATCGGCCCGTGGCGGGGATCTGGGCGCGGACGACGAACTCGCCGCCGGAGCGAGGACCCGCGCTGAGCTCGCCACCGAGCAGGGCGACACGCTCCCGGAGCCCGGCCAGACCCCGCCCGCTCCCGCCCGGTGACGTGGTGGGCGAGGTGGAGCCGTCGGTGCTGACCTCGACGGTGATGCCCTCGGAGTCGTGGTGGACGCGGACGACTGTGCGGCTGCCGTGGGCGTGCTTGAGCGCGTTGGTCAGGCTCTCCTGGACCACTCGGTAGGCGACGATCTCGGCGCTGCCGGGATCGTCGGGTGCCGTGCCCTCCGCGACGTACTCCACCGGCTGGCCCGCCTGGCGGGTCTGCTCGACCAGCACGTCGAGCCGGCCGACGGCGGGCGTCCGCGAACCGGTGTGGTCCGGGTTGAGCACGTCGAGCAGGGTCCGCAGATCACCGATCGCCCGACGCCCGGTGTCGGTGACGGCCGTGAGGGTCGAGTCGAGGCGGTCAGGATCGGCGATCAGGTACCGTGCCGCCTCCGCCTGCACGACCATCGCCGTGACGTGGTGCGTGACGACGTCGTGCAGCTCGGCGGCGAGGCGGGCGCGTTCGGCGGCGCGGGTGGTCTCGGCGACGCGCCGGCGGTGCTCGGCCTCGGCCGCCCTCGTCTGCCGGAGCCATGCGCCGATGCCCCACGCGACGGCCAGCACCAGGTAGAACGTTACGAACCCCGCGACGCCCTCGGCCGAACCCTGCCGGGCGAGCGCGACCGCCAGCGCCACGTACGCGGCGGAGGCGACGACCAGCGTGATGCGCCGGTGGCGCTCCAGGTGCGCCGCCGCGCTGAGCAGCGCGATCGGCAGCGCGATGCCGGCGACCGTGTGGTAGCCGCGGACCTGGTCGACGGCGAAGCCGAGCGACACCAGCGCCAGGCAGACGGCGGGCCACCGGCGGCGGACGGCCAGCGGGAGGCACTCGAGCGCGACCACCGCGACGGCGACCGCGTCCATCGGACGGTCCGGCAGGTCACCGAGCTGTGTGCCCTGGTCGTGCAGCGCCCCGACGAACGACCCGACCCCGAGGATGACGGCGAGCGGAAGGTCTCGGACGACGACGTCGTACCCGTGCCACGTCGCGGACGCCCGACGGAAGTCGATCACGGTCAGACCGTAACGGTCGACCGGGCTCGCGCGGCGCGCGCCCGGCGCGGCACCAGGCGACCGCGTCGGTGGGCAAGTCGCAGGAACACGGCGGTCATCACCAACCCCGCCAGCAAGGCGAACACGCTCGCCTCCGGGCCGAACGCGCCGCCGGACAGGATGACGGGCCCGGACGTCGCGCCGTGCAGCAGACCCTGCGGGGTGTCGCTGCCCGAGACCACGGTGCCGAAGATGCCGGCCGCGGCGAAGTTCCAGCCGAGGTGCAGGCCGATCGGCAACCACAGGGTGCGGGTCGCGGCGTACGCGGCGGCCAGCATGCCGCCAGCCTCGACGGCGATCGCGAACGCCCCCCACAGCGTCGCGTCGGGGTTGAGCAGGTGCAACGCGCCGAACAACGCGGCGGTCAGCAGCAGCGCACCCCACGTCCCGGCGCGCTCTTCGACGATCCGGAACAGAACGCCGCGGAACACGAGCTCCTCGGACACGGCGGCGGCGGCCGTGACGCCGAGGTACCCCAGGGCGACGGGGACGGACCCGCGGCCGACGATCTCGTAGCTGCCGACTAGGGCGAGGCTTGCGATGACGGCCACGAACATCAGCGTCCCGATCGCGAGCCCCCTGCCGAAGGCCGATCCCGCCCCCGCCGACCCGACCTCGACCGGTTCCCGACCCTCGGTCCTGCGCACCACCCACGCGTACGCGAGGAGGGTGAGCGCCGCCGTCGCCGGGCCCAGCAGGAGCGAGAGGAGCCAGCTCCCCTCGACCGCATGGACCACCAGGCCTCCGACCAGGGCGACCCCCCCGACCGTTCCGAGCTGCTTCACCAGACGCACGACGTGTCCCTTCCCAGGTGCCGCAGCTCGGTGCTGCGGCTCTTCCAGGACGCTAGGGATCCGGGTAGGCCCAGCGAGTCACCGCCCGGTGGACAGTCGCGGTAGCTCGCGCGGGGGACACGGGCTCCTCGACGACCACGACCGCGCCGGAGCTCGGGGGCGCGGGGGAGGGGCCGTCGTGCTCAGAGCCGCGCGGCGAGCCCAGGCGCACGGGGGAGGGTCGCATGGGCGTCGGACGCACGGAAGGCGTCGATGGCGAGGGCCGCGAGTCGGCGCGCGGCGGCGGGCGGGTCGGCCGAGGGTGTGGCCGACAGGGCGCGAGCGGCCAGCAGAACGAGGACGAGGTCGTCGATGACGAAGTCCCGGCGCAGGGCGCCTGCCGTCTGAGCGCGCGCGGCGAGCGCGGCCAGCTCCCGCAGGAGATCGGCGCGGTGCGTGGCGAGCGTCTCGAGGTCCGCGTTCGCCGACAGGAACACCTCGACGAACGCCCTGTTCTCGACGTTCAGAGCGGTCAGCTCCTCGACGACCGTGCGGAACCCTCGCCACGGGTCGGGGTCGGCGCAGGCGTCGTCGACGATCGCGCGGCACGCCCGCATCTCGTCCGCGAACACCTCGAGGACGAGGTGCTGCTTGGTGGGGAACCTTCTGTACACCGTCGCAGGCCCGACGCCGGCCTTCCTCGCGATCTCCCGCATGGTGACCTCCAGGCCGAGCTCGGCGAACAGCGCGCGCGCTGCCTCGAGGGTCTTGTCGCGGTTGTCTCGCGCGTCGGCTCGCAGCATGTGAGCCGGTTGCTCCGTCATGGCTCTCACTTCCGCCGAAGTGGACGCGGGCGTCCGTTAGCGTCCCGACGGTAACGCAGGTGACGGACCGGATGGAGGCAACCGTGCGAGCAGTAGCGATCCAGCAGCTCGGCGACCCGAGCGGCATGCAGGTCGTCGACCTGCCGACCCCGCGCCCTGCCGCGGGGCAGGTCATGATCCGGACGGAGGCGATCGGGGTCGGTGGGGTCGACGCGATGATCCGCCGGGGGACGCTCGGTGGGCACGGGTTCAGTGCGGGCATGGTGCCGGGCAGCGAGGTCGCCGGGAGGGTGAGCGGTGTCGGCGACGGCGTCGACCCGGCATGGGTCGGGCGTCGCGTCTGGGCGTTCACGGGGGTGGGCGGCGGGTATGTCGAGCTGGCGGTCGCGGCGGTCGCCGATACGGTGGCGCTTCCCGACGGTCTGTCCTCCGTCGATGCGGTCACGCTCGGCAGCGGGGCGCCGGTCGCGCACTTCGCCCTCAGACACGCCCGGTTCGCTCCGGGCGAGGCGGTCCTCGTCCGGGGGGCGGCGGGCAGCCTCGGGATCGCCGCCGTCCAGCTCGCCGCGCGCGCCGGCGCCGGAGCGGTGGCCGTCACGACGTCCTCGCAGGAGCGCGGTTCCAGGCTGCAGGCGCTCGGCGCCACTCACGTGCTCGATCGCGCGGGCCACGGCGACCCGGCGGCACCGGCGTTCTTCGACGTGGTCCTCGACGTCGTCGGCGGGCTCGGCCTGCCGATCTTCCTCGACCGGCTCGCGCCCGACGGGCGCCTGGTCGCCGTCGGCATGGTCGCAAGGTTCCCGCCGGCGGAGTTCGGCATGCGTCTGCTGGACGCGTTCCAGCAGTCGCGCTCGTTCGCCACGTTCAGCCTCAGCACCGTCCCGGTCGCGGATCGCGATCAGGTCCGCGCGGAGTCCTTCGCCGCGGCCGCACGCGGACAGCTCGCTGCCGTCGTCGACGACGTCCTGCCCCTGGGCTCGGCCGCCGAGGCCCACCGCCGGATGGACGCCGGCAACGTGTTCGGCCGGATCGTCCTGACCCCCTGATGACTACGCCGGACGCCGGTGGAGCCGAGACGTGCGCGCGGTCTCGCACGTGACGACGACGTGGTCGACGGCCGCGCCGCCGTACCCCAGGGCGTCGGCAGCGCCCGCGACGACGAGCGCCCCCGGCCCGGCGCCGTCGCGGACGCCTGCCGCTGCTTCGCCGTCGGACCACTGTCGATCACCCGGGCCGACCGCGCACGTCGGGCGCGTTCGGGGACGCCGCCACGAGCCGGTGTCCTGAGCGGGCTCGCGGCAGGATGTGCGCATGGCCACCGATGCCCACGAGATCACCGAGCCCGTCGCGCTGCAGCTGCCGTCCGGGGCGCTCAACCCCGCCGCGGTCGGGTGGACCCGCACGCCGCTGCACGAGACGGACCGCGTGGGGCGGGTGGCTCGGCGGTGGGGCCGCGCCAAGCGCTGGGAGTACTGGGCGCTGCTCACCGGGACGCACGTCGTCGGCCTGACCGTCTCGTCGCTCGACTACGCGGGCCTCAGCCAGGTATGGGTGCTGGATCGGGCGACCGGCGAGGAGGTCGACGCCGTCGCCGTCGTGCCCTTCGCGGTGGGCACGCGGCTGCCCGGCACCCTGGGGCGCGGACCGGCGTCGGCGTCGTCGAGGCAGGTCCACCTCCGGTTCGACGAGCAGGCGCAGGGGACGCGGTTGCGCCCCTCGACCGACCGCGTGCGGCTCGATGTCGTAGCGGCGCTGCCGCCGGGCCGCGAGCGTCTGGGCGTCGTGGTGCCGTGGGACGACCGGACGTTCCAGTACACCGTCAAGGACGTCGGCCGGCCGGCGCAGGGACGGCTGCGGGTCGACGGCGTGACGCACGACGTGGCGTCGGGCTCGTGGGCCGTCCTCGACCACGGGCGTGGCTACTGGCCGCGCGAGCTCGCCTGGAACTGGGGCTTCGGCGCCGGGTTCGTCGGCACGAGCGAGGTCGCCCTGCAGCTGGGCGGCAGGTGGACCGACGGGACCGGGTCGACGGAGAACGCGGTCTTCGTCGACGGGCGGCTGCACAAGCTGCGCGAGGACCTGACGTGGTCGTGGACGCCCGGTGCATGGACCGACCCGTGGCACGTGAGCGGTGCGTCGGCCGACCTCACCTTCACGCCGTTCCACGACCGCGCGTCGCTCACCGACCTGCGGGTCGTGCGCTCGTCGACGCACCAGTGCTTCGGGCACTGGTCGGGGTGGGTGATCCTCGACGACGGCTCACGCCTGTCCTTCGACGGGCTCCTGGGCTCCGCGGAGGATGTCGAGCAGCGCTGGTAGGCGACGTTCAGCGGCCGTCGCGGCTGGCTTGGCGTCGAGCGCCGGCGGCCTGGGACGAGGCGTCCCGCTTGGCGCCGCCCGACGTCTGCTGGTGCTCGCGCGGGATCCCGGTGTCGAGCGGCGTCGATGACTCGGGACTGCTCTCAGGCCCCGTCGACCGGTTGGCGCGGGCGGCGGCGAGCCGCTCCACCTTGAGCTCCTCCGCCGCCTGCCGCGCGAGCGTCTCGAGAAGCCCGCTCACCCGCGCCAGGGCGTCCTCGAAGATCTCCGCCTTCTGGGCGGCCTTCGTGTTCTTGGGTCGGGACTTGCCCCGGCCGCCGTGCTCGGCGACGCCCGCGGCGGCCTGACGACGGTAGTTGGACTGGTACTTCTTGCGAGCACGCCGGACTCGCGAGTGCAGCGCGATGAGCGCGTCCTCGTCGAGCTCCTGCATCCGGTCGGGCTCGGTCTCACGGATCAGGTCGCGTTCGTCGTCCCGCAGAATGCCGATGAGCTCGTGCATGACAGCCTCCCCGAGGCATCGTCCGCGACCGTGGGTCGGTCCGGTTCGACCATAGCTCCGCGCTGGCAGCCACGGCCATGCCGCGCCCTGCGCCTCCCACGTCGCCTCACGTCGAGACCACGACGGGGTGATGACCTGTCCGTGTGGCGGGGCCAACGGCGCGCGCGGGTGAAGCGCGCGCGAGGTCGGGACCTCCGGCCCTGCCGTGCCGCTCCGGCCCGATCGACGATCGAGCTGATGCTCGCGGTGCGCGAGCGGTCAGTGGACGGAGGACATCGTGACCCACGTACTTGTGGCATACGGGACATCTCGAGGCGGCACCCAGGGGCTCGCAGAACTGATCGGGGAAGACCTGCGGGCACGCGGGCACAGGTCAGTCGTGCTGCCGGCGGGAAGCGTCGAGGATCTCCAGGACGTCGATGCGGTCATCGTCGCCGGTGCGCTCTACGCGGGCCGCTGGCACAAGGACGCCCGAAAGTTCGTCAAGCGCCTGGCACGTCGACTCTCCGAGCTGCCGGTGTGGATCGTCGCCACGGGTCCGCTCGACGGCACCGCGGAAGAGCGGCAGATCCCGCCCGTGACGCAGGTCAAGGATGCGGCCCAGCGCGTAGGCGCGCGGGGAGTCCAGACATTCGGCGGACGCCTGGAGCCCGACGCCAAGGGCTTCCCCGCGAGCGCGATGGCGAAGACGAAGTCAGGAGACTGGCGCGACCCGGAGCACGTCGCTCGGTGGGTCGACGAGGTCGTCGGTGAGCTCGAGGCTCAGGAGGACTGACTCTCGCGACGGGCTCGTCGTGGCACGACCTGATCGACCTGAGCGCGGTCGTCTCGCCCACCGGCTCGCGCCCGCGATACCTCCTGCGACCGGTGCGCTCGGGGAGAGTCGGACGCGCTACGGCGCAGCAGCACGACGACGGCGCCGGCTGTCGCGAGGAGGAGCACGGAGCCGACGAGCGGGACCGTCTGCATCGCGGCGGAGTAGGCGGAGCGCGCGGCGTCGAGGAGGTCAGCGGCGAGGGGCGCGGGCAGGTCGCGCGCGACGTCGACGGAGCGACCGATGGTGCTGCGGGCCTCGCGCCAGGCCTCGGCGGATATGCCTGCCGGCGGAGTGTCCGTCATCCGGGTGCGGAACACGACACCGGCGACGCTCCCGAGAACGGCGATGCCGAGGGCGCCCCCGAGCTCGGTGCACGTCTCGAGGAGTGCCGACGCCCTGCCGGCGTGGCGCTCGGGAGCGGCGGACACGGCCAGCCCCGTGGCGACGACGTACACCGGGGCCAGGCCGATCGACAGGACGACCGTCGCGACGACGAAGAGAGGCAGCCCTCCGCCGGCGGGCACGCCCACCAGCAGCCCGAACCCGGCCGCCGACACGAGCACGCTGGCTCCGAGGGCGGCGCGAGGGGACAACCGGTTCGCGATCCGGGGGGCCAGTGCCGATCCGAGCATGTAGCCGAGCGCGGACGGGATGGTCCAGAGCCCGGCCTGCAGCGGGGAGAGCCCGAGCACCAGCTGCAGGTACTGGCCGTCGACGAACTGCATGCCGTACAGGACGAAGAACGCGATCGCGTTCGTCACCAGCGGGACGGTGAAGGCGCGGCGCTCGAAGAGCTCCAGACCGAACGTCGGGCGGCGGCGTTGACGGCGGAGGAAGAGGGCGCCGGTGGCCGTCCCGACTGCCAGCGCACCCAACGGCGCGGGGCCGGCACCCGACTCCGCCGTCCTGCTGATCGCGTACACCACGAGCAGGACCGCGACCAAGGACAGCAGCGCGCTCACCACGTCGAGCGGCTCGGCGGCCGGGTCACGGAACTCCGGGAGCAGGCGTCGACCGAGGACGACCAGCGCGAGCATCACCGGGGGAGCGATGAAGAACACCGACCCCCACCAGAAGGCGCCGAGCAGCAGGCCGCCGACGATCGGCCCGATCACCCCGCCGAGCGCGAAGCTCGCCGTCCACACCCCGAGCGCCGTGTTGCGCTGCCTCGGGTCGCGGAACATCGAGCGGATCAGCGACAACGTCGAGGGCATGAGGGTGGCGCCCGCGACGCCGAGCAGCATGCGTGTCCCGATCAGCATCGCCGAGGACGTCGACAGGGCCGCCAGGACGGACAGCAGCCCGTACGCCGCCCCGCCGAGCAGCAGCAGCCGTCGGCGCCCGATCCGGTCCGCCAACGCACCCATCGTCATCAGCGATCCGGCGAGGAAGAACACGTAGCCCTGGACCACCCACAGCAGCTGCTCGTTCGTCGGTCGCAGCGCCTGGGAGATCTCGGGGATCGCCAGGTGCAGGACGCCCGCGCCCATGGACACCACGAGGCAGGGGAGCACCAGGACGGCGAGGCCGGTCCACTCGCGAGCGCCGGCGCGGTTCTCGATGTCGCTCATCACACCAGTGAAGCCCAATCGTCGGTGTCACACCAGTTATAGATGTACGCTGGTGTCATGCGCGACGTCGACAGTGCGGACCCCACCATCCGGGCGGCCATCCCCGCACCGGCGCTCGTGGTCAAGGACTTCGTGAACTCGGCCGACCTCGCGGCCGGCACGGACGGGCTGGCGACCGCGGCCGGGCTCGGTGCGTGGCTGCAGCGGCACGGTCTGACTCGAGCGGGCACGGAGCCGAGCGAGGCCGACCGCCGGCGCGCCGTCGCCGTGCGGGAAGGCCTGCGGCAGCTCCTGCTCCTCAACGCCGGGCACGCTCCCGACACGGCGGCCCTGGGCGGGCTGAACTCCGCACTGGGCTCCACCGCTCTGGTCGCGAGGTTCGACGCGACAGGGGGCCGGACGCTCGCCCCCGCTCACCCCGGCCCGGTGGACGACGTGCTCGCCGCGCTCGTGTCGGCCGTCGACCAGGCTCGGACCGAGGGCGTGTGGGAGCGCCTGAAGGTCTGCGCTCGCGACGAGTGCCGGTGGGCCTACTACGACGCCTCGCGCAACCGCTCGGGCCGGTGGTGCTCGATGATCGACTGCGGCAACCGCGTCAAGATGAAGCGCGCCTACGCCGCACGAACGGGACGCTAGTCGGCGAGGGTGGTCGGGCTGATCGCCCTGGGATCCTTTGTTGTCGCGGCCCCGGCAGGGCGTGGCGGGTGTTCATCTTCACCGTCTATCGTCCGGCTCATGGCCAAGCCCCTTGATGTCGAGTGCCCCCGGTGCCATGCGGCTCCGGGCAAGTCGTGCCGCACTGCGGACCGCGTCAAGCGTGATCCCCACCGTCGCCGACGCGAGGCCGCGGACCGTAAGAAGAAGTAGCGGCGACCCCAACCGGGCGAGACCCGCGGGCTGGAGAACGCCCTGCTACGTCGACGCAGTATCCGGGGTCGGGGAGGACCGACGGCAGCCGACGCCACACGGCGGGCCCGTCTACGCCGCCTCGGGCCGTCCGTAGCCGAACTGGGCGCGCGTGAGGGCGTCGAACGTGCGGTCCGGCAGGTACGTGGCGAGCGCGACGGCGAGGCGCGCGCCCTTGCCGACGCGGTACCGGGTCTTCGGTTTGCGCTCCTGCGCCGCACGGGCGACGACCAGCGCGACCTGATCGACGCTGCTCATCTGTCGGGCGACCGGGCCGCTCGCGAAGTACGCCCGCATCCGCTCAGCCATCCGCTGGTACGGGCCGGCGCCGGACGCCTCGGACAGCCGATCCATCGCCGTGTCGTGCCAGCCGGTGTCGACGTAGCTGGGCTGGACGACGGCGACGTCGATGCCGAACTGGGCGACCTCGCCGCGCAGGGAGTCGGACAGTGCCTCGAGCGCGAACTTCGACGCGTGGTACCAGCCGCCGAGCGGCGCGGCGAACTCGCCGGCGAGCGACGACACGTTGACGATGCGGCCCGAGCCGGCCGCGCGCATGCCCGGCAGGACAGCCTGGATCAGCCGGGCCGCGCCCAGCACGTTGACCTCGAGCTGCCGGCGGGCGTCGTCGATCGACGTCTCCTCGACAGAGCCGAACTCGCCGTACCCGGCGCAGTTGACGAGGACGTCGATGGCGCCGGAATCGTCGAGCACCCGGCGCATGGCCGCATCGACGGACGCGTCGTCGGTGAGGTCGAGGGGGACCGGGACGACCCCCGTGGGGACATCGTGCGTGCGACGGGCCGCGCCGTAGACCTGGTGACCTGCGTCGGCGAGCAGCTGCGCGGTGCGCCGGCCGATGCCGGAGGACGCGCCGGTGACGAGAACGATCATGGCCATCTCCTTGGGAAATCTTAACTGTGAATGTGATTCACATTGACAGAAATACCGTACGATGGGCGCCATGGCAGGTCAAGGGGACGGGTCGAAGACGCTACGAGCCCTGTGGGGCACCGAGGGCGGTGCTGCCCGAGGGCCGCGGCCGCGGCTGTCGCTGCCGCAGGTAGCGGACGCCGCGGTCGGCCTCGCCGACGCGCACGGGCTGGACGGCGTGACGCTCGCCCACGTCGCCGCCGGCCTCGGGATGACCACCTCGGCGCTCTATCGGTACGTCGACTCCAAGGACGTCCTGGTCGAGCTCATGGTCGAGGTCGCGGTCGGCGAGCCGCCGACGCTGGCGGCCGGCACCTGGCAGGACGCCGCCCGCGAGTGGGCGACGGCGCTGCGTGAGCGCTACCGGTTGCATCCCTGGCTCGCGCAGGTGGTGCCGACCGGCGCGCCCCGCGTGCCGAACCCGATCGGGTGGATCGCTTCGCTGGTCGAGGCGCTCGAGGACGCGCCCGGGATCGACGGCATGCGGGTGGCCCTGCTTCTCGACGGCCTGGTCCGCAGCCACGCGGCCGTCGCCGGCGTCTCGGGGTCCGCACCGCCCGAGTGGCTCCCGGACGCGATCGCCGCGCGGCACCCCGTGCTCGCGTCCGCGATGGACCGCGACTGGTCCGACCCGGACGCCGAGCTCACGTTCGCGCTCGACGTCCTCCTGCGGGGGCTGTCCGCCACGGCGCAGTAGGCGACCAGTCGGGCGAACGTGATTGGTGAAGGGCGGCTTGTCGATCGAGCGGGTATCGCGCGTCATCAGGTCATGGAGCTCACGGGGCGGGTGGCAGTGGTGCATGGCGGCGGCGGCGCCGTCGGGGGCGCGGTGGCGAGGGCGCTCGCGAGAGAGGGCGCACGGGTCTACCTGACTGGCCGCGCGTCGGCGGCGGCGCAGACGGTCGCCGACGAGATCATGGCGTCCGGCGGGAGGGCGTCCGCCGCGGCCGTCGACCTCGCCGACTGGGACGCAGTCAGCGCGTTTCTGCACGGCGTGGTCGACGAGGCCGGCGACTTCCACATCGTGGTCGACGCAACAGGTCAGGACCACGTCCAGGGCGTGCCCCTGCGAGAGGTTGGACTCGCGGACTACCTGGCACCGATCGCGTCGATCGCGACGAACGCATACGTGGCCGGCGCGACGGCAGGCATCCACATGACCGCCGTCGGGCACGGCGTCATCGTCCTGCTCTCGACCACGGCGGCCCGGGTCGCACTGCCGTCCGACGGGTTCGGTCCCGCGTGCGCGGCCGTCGAGGCGTTCGCCCGGCAGCTGGCCGGTGAGGTCGGACCGCACGGAGTGCGGGTGGTCTGCGTCCGCGCCGATGCCATCCCGGGCTCCGTGGCCGCCGGGTCGTACGCAGGCGCGATGTGGTCGCGGGCGGCCGAGGCGCGCGGCTCGACGCTCGAGGACGTCATGGCGACGGGCGGACCCGGGGTTCCCGGTGCGCTCCTGAGCGGTGCGCTCACGCTCACCGCCCTCGGCGAGACCGTCGCGTTCCTCGCGTCCGACCGTGCGAGCGCGATGACGGCGACCGTCACGAACCTGAGCCGGGGGGCTCTGCCCGACCTCTGATCGCGAGACGCGTCGCGCTCTACGGGCGCCCTCGTCGCCGCGTCGTCGAGTCGAGCCCCCGCGCTTGCATCGCCGGATGGGCGTGGAAGTGTGGGCTCCGCGGGCCACCGCCCGTACAGGTCGAGTCGCGTGCCGACGGTTCCCGGCTGGTCGGAAGGGGTCGCAGATGCTCGGCGCCTTCGGCTGGGGCGCGCTGGCTGCGAGCTCGCTCGTGATCGGTGCCGTGCTCGCGGTGCTCCTGCACCCGGGGAAGCGCCTGATCGGCCTGGTCATGGGGTTCGGGTCAGGCGTCCTGATCAGTGCCGTCGCGTTCGACCTCGTCGAAGAGGCATCCGGGATGTCGTCCGGCCACGGTGCCGTCATCGGTGGTCTGTTCGCGGGTTGCCTCACCTTCTTCGGCGGGGACTACCTGATCGGCCGCCAGGGTGGGGGCCGGCGCAAGCATCCCGCTCGCCAGCAGCAGGAGGGATCGCCCCTCGCGATCGTCCTCGGGTCCGTCCTCGACGGCGTCCCTGAGTCCATGGTCATCGGTCTGACCCTCTTCCAGGGCGGGTCGATCGGGGTCGCCTACCTGGTCGCGGTCTTCATCTCCAACCTGCCCGAGGCCATCGGCTCGACCACCGGCCTCGTCTCGGCAGGGTGGAGAACGTCGCGGGTCCTGTGGATGTGGGGCGGGATCGCGATCGTGTCGGGCCTGGCCTCCGCCGCCGGCTACGGGTTCTTCCAGACCGCGGCTCCCGACGTCGTCGCGTTCGTGCTCACCTTCGCGGCCGGCGCCATCCTCACCATGCTGGCCGACTCGATGATGCCCGAGGCCTTCGAGGACGGCGGGCAGCTGGTCGGCATCGCGACCACCCTCGGCTTCGCCACTGCCTACGCGCTGCACCTTGTCGGCTGAGCTCCGCGCCGACCTGGCCCTCGGTGCTGGGCTTGGCGATCATGACGTCCTGGCACGCACGGCACGAGGCCCGCTCGCCCGGCGTCGTGGGGTCAGGGGATCACGGCGTTGCAGGTAGGGATCGAGAGATCACCGCGGCAGCTCTCCGGGCACGCCAGCAGGACCTTCGCGATGGCGTCCTGCACCGCCTTGGTGCGCGCGACGAGCTCCTGGACGAGCGACGCGGCAGCTCGGCCAAGGCCAGGTAGGCGATCCAGGCAATGAGGTACAGCAGGATCAGCGCCCAGAGCAGGGCCGCGAGCCAGCCGAGACCGAGGAACACCAGAACGACGGCGACGACGATGATGACCGCGATTTACCACAGCGAGATCGTGACGATCGGCTTGAGGAATCGCAGGATGTTGACGATCGTCGTGAGGCTGTTGCAGGTCCGGGCGAACGCGGTCCGGGCGTCCGTCACCTCGGTCTTCGCGTCGAGACAGGCGGGGGTGTTGCAGGGGTTCGGTGGAGGCAGCGGTGGGCCGGGGCCGTCGGTCGGGATGACCATGGGGTCTCACTCGCCCTTCGATGGCAGTGCCTCATGCTCCCGCCGTGGGCGTCCAGGGGAAAGGGTCGCCGCCGAACACCGCGGAATGGAGCCCCGCGATCCGTCGCCTGCAGACCGCGCCCGCCCGCTGTGCGGTGTCCCGACGACCGCGTCCAGGACTAGCGTGCGGCTCCATGGCCCTTGGTCGATCCAGGCGGTCGCGCCACGACCCCGGTCGCGTCGAGGCCTTCAGCGACGGAGTCTTCTCCATCGCCATCACGCTGCTCGTGCTCGAGATCGGGATACCGCAGATCGCGGCGGGGGCGTCGCTGTGGTCGGCGCTGGGAGAGCAGTGGCCGTCCTACGCCGCGTACGTCGTCAGCTTCCTCGTCATCGGCATCATGTGGGCCAACCACCACACGCTCTTCAGCTACATCGGCCAGGTCGACCGCACGCTCATCTTCCTGAACCTGTTGCTGCTCATGGTGGTGGCCCTCCTCCCGTGGCCCACCAACCTGGTCGCTGACTATCTGGATCGCGGGGGAAGCCAGGCGCGGGTCGCCGTCGCGGTCTACAGCGGTGTCATGGTGCTCGCGTCGCTGGCCTTCACCATCTTCTGGTGGTACGCCACCAGGAGCGGGCGCCTCCTCGTCCCCGACGTGGACGCGAAGGCGGCGCGCGCCACCGTCCCTCGCTTCGCCCTCGGCCTGGTCGTGTACCCGATCACCGTGGGACTGGCCTTCGTCTCTCCGGTCCTCACCCTCGCGGTGCACGGGGCACTGGCCGTCTACTACGCCTTCAACCAGCTCTCCGTACCGGATGTCGAGAGCGGCGACGCCTAGTCAGGGCGCCCGCACCTGGACGTGCAGAGTCGCTGGTCGAGGGGCGCTCCGACGCGATTCTGCCTGCCGCGGCCCCAGCGAGCCGAGGCGCCACCCGTGAGTCAGGCGTCTTCGAGCTCGTCGGCGGCGAGCAGCCCCACCTCGACGAGGTCGAGCGGGTGTATCCACTCATCGCTGATGGGGACACCACCGGCGCGTGCGATCGCCGCCCGCAGCGGCGCCGCCCAGACGTGCTCGATCAGGGCGATCGCCGCAACGCTGCCCGTGGGAATCTGCGCGGCGACGTCCCACGCCCGCTCCTCGTCGATGACGTGGCCGTCGGAACCCGCTTCGACACCGGCCAGGGCGCCGGCCTCGAGACCTGCCTCGCCCGCAAGGCCGAGGCCGAGGAGCGCTCCGACCGTGGCACCGAAGTCTTCCGCCTCGTCGATCGACAGGTCGCTCCAGCTCAGCGCGACGACGTCGTCGTCGAGCGTCTTCTCGACCACGAGGACGTCGACGAGGCGAATGAGGTCGTTCTCCCGAAGACGGGTCAGCTCCGCCAGAATCTCTCCGGAGAAGTTGGGCTGGTCGAAGCTGACGACGAGCAGCTGAACGGGGCCGATGGGCATGCTCTGCTCTCTTTCTTGGCGGCTGCGGGTCCTCGCGGTGCCGTCGGATGACGGCACTTCTTTGCCTGGCGTCAGGCGTTGAGGAGCTTGGTCTTCTGTGCGTCAAACTCCGCTTGGGTGAGCACTCCGGCGTCGAGCAGCTCCTTGAGCTTCGCCAACTCCGCGTAGACGTCCGACGGCGCCGCTGCGGGCGCCACGGCCGGCGCAGCCTCCGCAGGGGCGGCCACCTGCTCTGAAGCGCTCGCCTCCTGCGCGGCGGCATTCTGCGCGTTCGCTTTCGCGGCCCCTCGGCTTGAGGCGACGTGAGCTGTGGCCCCGAGTACTGCTGCGCGACGTAGCATCCGCGGCATCGTGATCTCCTTCAGTCCGACGTCGATGGTTCTTGTCTTCGCTGCTCGCCCCATCCCGGCCCCCAGGGACTGGGTACAGGCCTGTGCCGAACGCACGGGCGAAGCCCCCGCATCTCCAACATTGCATGGGCCGCTTCTGTGGCGTCATCCCGTCCGGATGAAGATGACCGTGACCCTGTTGCGGCCTTCGTCGGTGTGGACACAGCGAGGCGCGGGGTGTTGCCGGCAGTACGTCATCACGAGCGGTGATGACGTCGTTGTCTTCACCCAGGTCGGGGCGACGCTTCACGAGTCCTGTCCACCGCACGCGTTCCGGTCAGGGTTGCCGTGGTGACCATCGCACCGTGGGAGTTCTGGACCGGCTCCTGGGGGCTGACGACCCGATGACGCTGTGCGCCGAGGCGGGGGACGTCGCGAACGTCGCCCCTCGGGCCAGATCCTCCCGGGGCGCGCGCCGCGCCCGAGCCCGAGCGAGCACGGGTGCACAGTACGTGGCGGCGTTTGCGCAAGGCCGGTTCGAGCGGTCGACGCGACCGCCCGGCCGTATCCCCCCTTCAGTACGAGAAGTCAATCGTCGCGGCGGCGCAGGAGTCATTCCTCGACGGGTCCGACGAGGCCTACGCCGCCGGGATCATCGCGATCGCGCTCGGCACCGTGCTCGTGTTCTTCGCCTTCCCCCGTCGCGACGAAGAGAACGAGTTGTTGAGGCGGTACGCCCACGAGGACGCGGCGGAGCCGGTGGAGTAGCGCCCGCAACGAGGGGGACGCGGCGCACACACCGCAGCCGCAGCAAGAGCGCCATACGAAGAACGCTGTGTCCCCCCGCGAACCGAAGGGCGTGGGGGTTGCGTTCGAGCGAAGCGGGGAAGGACCGGGTGCGACGACCGAGCCGACCACTCGACCTGTCCGCGCGATCCGATGTGGGACGAGGACGGTAGTCATGTCCCCACGAGATGCCGCGTCTCGCACGGAGGCCATGAGCCCGACCTGCGAGTTTGTGTCGAGTAGGAGTGCCCCGAGTGGGATTCGAACCCACACTGGATCGGGTTTGAGCCGAACGCCTCTGCCGGTTGGGCTATCGGGGCCGTGCAGCAGGATAGTCGCGTCGGGATGGCCCGCACGCCCCTGCTCATACGGCCGCGCGGCTGCCGAGAACCGCGTGGGCTGCCTCACAGGTGCAATCACTGCGAAGCGGCAGTCGCCGCCCACTACTCTGAGGGCGTGAGCACCGACGCGACCCCCCCGACCGTGGCGGCCCCTGACGCCGCCCTCGACCTGAGCACCCCCGCTCCCGCGGGTGAGCCCACCCCGGCCCCGAGCCGGCCCGCGCGGCGCGCGGTCGTCGCGGAGGACGAGGCGCTCATCCGCATGGACGTCGTCGAGACGCTGCGCGACGCGGGCTTCGACGTGGTCGGCGAGGCGGGCGACGGCGAGCAGGCCGTGCAACTGGTGACGGACCTCAAGCCGGACGTGGTCGTCATGGACGTCAAGATGCCGATCCTCGACGGGATCTCGGCGGCGGAGCGCATCGGCAAGGCGCACCTCGCGCCGGTGGTGCTGCTCACGGCGTTCTCGCAGAAGGAGCTCGTCGAGCGGGCCCGCGACGCCGGGGCGATGGCATACGTCATCAAGCCGTTCAGCCCGGCGGACCTGCTGCCCGCCGTGGAGATCGCGATCTCCCGGTACGCGCAGATCACCGCGCTGGAGTCCGAGGTGGCCGACCTGGCCGAGCGGTTCGAGACCCGCAAGCGCGTGGACCGGGCCAAGGGCCTGCTCATGACCAAGATGGGGCTGACGGAGCCCGAGTCGTTCCGGTGGATCCAGAAGACGTCGATGGACCGGCGCCTGACCATGCGCGAGGTGGCCGATGCGGTCATCGAGCAGGTCGGTGGCGGTTCGTCCTGACGGGTGACCACTGACGAGTGAACGACGAGGCCGGTCCGGGGATCTCCGGGCCGGCCTCCGCCGTCTGAGCACGCTCCGGATCCCGGTCAACTGTCCAGATGGACTAGTTACTGGTGGGTCACAACTTGGCAACAACCCGCGCTGAGACATGTCGATTCACATCGCGGACACAAACAATGAGTACTTTCGCGCCACACCTGCAGGATTCCTACCGGGGTCCCGCGGATCGCAGTACTCACAGAGGGGTACCACGCATGATTCGTTCGACTCACGCAGTTCGGGCCGCGGCGCTCGCCGGAGCGGCAGCGCTGGTTCTGACCGCCTGCGGCGGTTCCGGCGACAGCGGCGACGACGCGACGGACGGCGCCAGCGCCGCCGGATCCTCCGACGCCCTGATCGTCGGCACGCTCCTCCCGCAGACGGGTTCGCTCGCCTACCTCGGCCCGCCCGAGATCGCGGGCGTCGGGCTCGCCATCAAGGAGATCAACGAGGCCGGCGGTGTGCTGGGCAAGGACGTCGTCCAGGAGGACGCGGACTCGTCCGACGCCGACCACGCCGAGGTCGCCACGCAGTCGGTGACCGACCTTCTCTCGAAGAAGGTCCAGGTCATCATCGGTGCGGCCTCCTCGTCGGTCACGCTCAACGTGGTGGACGACATCACGGCAGCGAAGGTCGTCCAGATCTCGCCCGCCAACACGGCCACGAAGCTGTCCGGCTACTCGCCGTACTACTTCCGCACCGCGCCGCCGGACACGGTCCAGGGCGCAGCGCTCGGCAACCTGATCACCGGTGACGGCCACTCCAACGTCGGCATCCTCGTCTTCAACGACGACTACGGCACGTCGCTGCGCGACGTCGTCCAGGAGACCGTCGAGGGCGCGGGCGGCACCATCACGTACGGCCTGAAGGGCCAGGAGTTCGACCCCGCTGCGAGCAGCTTCGACTCCGACATCACGGCCCTGCTGGCCACCAACCCCGACTCCGTCGTGGTCCTGGCGTTCGAGCAGACGAAGCAGATCATCCCTGCGCTCGTCGGCGCCGGCGTGGACCCCTCGACCATCTACCTGGTCGACGGCAACACGGCCGACTACTCGGCTGACTTCCAGCCGGGCACGCTCGAGGGTGCCCAGGGCACCATCCCGGGCGCGTTCCCGAGCGACGACTTCCAGGCCAAGCTCAAGACGGTCGACGCCAACCTCAAGGACTTCGCCTACGGTCCCGAGTCGTACGACGCCACCATCCTCGCGGCCCTCGCGGCCGTGAAGGGCAAGGGCACCGACGGCGAGACGATCCAGAAGAACCTGGCGGCGGTCTCCGGCGCGAACGGCGGCGAGGAGTGCAAGTCGTTCGCCGACTGCGTCAAGCTGCTCGACGACGGCAAGGACATCCAGTACAAGGGCCAGGCCGGCGTGGGTCCGTTCAACGCGGACAACGACCCGTCCAGCGCCTTCATCGGTGTCTACAAGTACGGCAACGACAACAAGAACGTCTGGGTGAAGGCGGTCGAGGGCTCGGTCAAGTGACCGTGCGCTGATTGCGTCGTCCGACGCTGAACCACCACCGGGGGCCGGTGCGGAGCGATCCGCACCGGCCTTCGCTGCGTCTCAGCCGAGGGCGACGTCGACGACGAGGGCGCGGTGATCGGACAGGCCGGTGTCGAGGGCCCGTGCGGGTCCGCACGGACGCACGTCCCCCTTCGCCAGGATGTGGTCGAGCTGGCGCAGCGGGTGGGCTACCGGGAAGGTGTGCGCCTTGGCGAGGGCCTGCATGCGCGTGGCACGCGCCGGGCGTGCGCCGCCGATGTTGAGGTCACCCATGATCACCAGCGGCCGGGGCAGCGGAGCCACGCGCCTGACCAGGGTCCGGAGCTGGCGCATGTTCCAGCCGGGGATGAAGGTCAGGTGGGTCGCCACCACCGTGAGGTCGCCCTCCGGCGTCTGCAGGACGGCCGCGAGGGCCGCGCGCGGCTCGTCGCTGACCAGCGCCGGCCACCGCTCGCCCGGCCACAGGATCGGGGTGCGCCGTCGCAGCACCGGCAGGTTCAGCACGCGCCACTCGCGCACCGGGTACCGGCTCAGCAGGGCGATCCCGTAGGACGCGGTCGGCGGCTGGTTGTCGCCGGTCGCGGCGGTCCACAGCCCGGGTTCGCCGTGCAGCACCGCCGCGAACCGGTGCTCCGGGGCGGACATCGCCTCCGCGGCGAGGAGGGTGAGGTCGGCGCGGTGCGAGCGCGGCTGGTCCCGGTCCACCTCTTGCAGCGCGAGGACGTCGGCGTCGAGGTCACGGATCGCCGCGGAGAACCTGTCCAGGTCCACCTTGTCGTCCGTGATCGAGCGCGCGTGCAGGATGTTGAAGGTCGCCAGTCGCATCACGTCGATTCAACACGTCGACCTGCGAGCCCGCGCGTCGGCGTGTAGACAGTGGACCCATGACGCAGCCGGGCGCCCTGGCCCACCCACCCGACGACCGCACGGCCCTCCAGGACGGGCTGCGGTTGACCGCCGTCGCCCTGACCGACGCGGAGATCCCGTTCGCGCTCGTGGGCGGTTACGCCGCGTGGGCGCGGGGTGCGCCGGAGCCCAGCCACGACGCCGACTTCGCCGTGACCGAGAAGGACGTCGAGCGGGCCAAGGACGCCATCGCCGCCGCCGGCCTCGACGTCGAGGACCCCGCGGAGAACTGGCTGTTCAAGGCGTTCCACCACGGGCAGCTGGTCGACGTGCTGTTCCGGATGGTGGGGGAGCCCGTCACCGAGGAGCTGCTGGCCCGCAGCGACATGCTCGAGGTGCTGGCCGTCCGGATGCCGGTGCTCAGCGCCACGGACGTCGTCTCGGCGAAGATCCGGGTGCTCGGGGAGCACGCCTGCGACTTCGGGCGCCTGCTGGCGATCGTGCGGGCCCTGCGGGAGCAGATCGACTTCGACCGGGTCCGCGCCGACGTGGGCGCCCACCCGTACGGCCGCGCGTTCCTCTTCCTCGCCGACGAGCTCGGCATCACCGACGTGCGCCCGACGCCCGGCACGGACGTCGAGCCCGGCCGCGCGGACGCGGTCGGGCTCGACGAGTGAGCGGTCAGGCCTCGGGAGGCGTCGTCGGCTTGTTCGCCGTCTCGACGTCGGTCGCCAGCGTCCCCAGGTAGAGCTCGATGACCTTCGGGTCGTGCATGAGCTCGCGGCCCGGGCCCGAGTAGGCGTTGCGCCCCTGGTCGAGGACGTAGGCCCGGTCGCAGATCTGCAGCGCCCGTCGGGCGTTCTGCTCGACGATGACGATCGAGACACCGGCCTTGTTGATCTTGCGGGTCCGGATGAACGTCTCGTCCTGGCGCACGGGCGACAGGCCGGCGGAGGGCTCGTCCAGCAGCAGGACCGACGGGTCCATCATCAGCGCCCGCGCCATCGCGACCATCTGGCGCTCGCCGCCGGACAGCGAGCCTGCCCGCTGCTTGCGACGCTCGMCGAGGGTCGGGAACAGGTCGACGATGAAGTCGAACCGCTCGTTGTACTTCTTCGGTGCCTGGAAGATCCCCATCTGCAGGTTCTCCTCGATGCTGAGCGAGKGGAACACGTTGTTCGACTGCGGAACGAAGCCGACGCCGCGCTTGACCAGCGAGTCGGAGCGCAGGTGGGTGATGTCCTCGCCGTGCAGCGTGACGGCGCCCTGGCGGACCGTGACCAGCCCGAACAGCGCCTTGAGCAGCGTCGACTTGCCGGCGCCGTTGGGCCCGATGATGCCGACGAGCTCGCCGGGGTGCACCACGAGGTTGCAGCCGTTGAGGATGTCGACGCCCGGGATGTAGCCGGCGTAGACGTCCCGCGCGTCGAGCAGGGGCTCGCCGGTCGGGGCGCCGCGGTGGACGGAGGCGGCGTCGCTGGTGTCGGTGGCCGTCGTGCTCATGAGGTCTCCTCCTGCTCGCCGCGCGCGATCGCCTCGGCGCGGACCTCCGCCTCCAGCTGCTCGGTGGTGTCGTCGTCGAGCAGGCTGTCGTCGCCGAGGTCCGTGTCGTGGTGCTTGCCCAGGTAGGCGTCGACCACGGCCTGGTCCTGCATGACGGTCTCGGGCGGCCCCTCGGCGACGATGCGCCCCTCGGCCATGACGATCACCCAGTCCGAGATGTGCCGCACCATGTGCATGTCGTGCTCGACGAACAGCACCGTGGTGCCCTCGTCGCGAAGGGCCTCGACGTGGCCCAGCAGCGACTGCGTGAGCGCGGGGTTCACGCCGGCCATCGGCTCGTCGAGCATGACCATGGTCGGCTTGCTCATGAGCGCGCGGGCCATCTCGAGCAGCTTGCGCTGACCGCCCGACAGCGAACCGGCGAAGTCGTCCCGCTTGGTGTCCAGCTTGAAGCGGGCCAGGAGCTCCTCGGCCTGGACCGTGATCTCCTTCTCGCGCGCCTTCCACAGCGGCGGGAACAGGGCGGTGGCCAGGTTCTCGCCGGGCTGCTTGCTGGCGCCCAGCCGCATGTTCTCGATGACGAGCATGCGGCTCAGCGCCTTGGTCAGCTGGAACGTCCGGACCATKCCGGACCGGGCCACGCGCGCGGCCGAGACGCCGTGCAGCGACTTCCCGTCGAACGACCAGGTCCCGGTGCTGGGCTTGTCGAAGCCCGTGAGCAGGTTGAACAGCGTGGTCTTGCCGGCGCCGTTCGGCCCGATGAGCGCCGTGATCGCGCCGCGCTGGATCTCGATGTGGTCGACGTCGACGGCCGTCATCCCGCCGAAGTGCCGGGTGATGTGGTCGGCGACGACGATCGGGTCGGGCTTCTTGGCGCCGGGGACCCGCTCGACGTCGGCCAGGGTCGCCGCGACGGCTGCGCGGCGGCTCTCCCGGACGTCGGTCGTCGGAAGGTCAGCGGACATTGATCGCCAGCTCCTTCTTGTCTCCGAGGATGCCTTGTGGCCGGAAGATCACCAGCAGCATGAGCGTGACGCCCACGATGATCCAGCCGAACTGCTCGATCTGCTCGTTCCGCATGATCGTCTCCGGGACGCCGTCGCGCATGACCGTCTTGATCAGCATGAGGCCGGCCCAGAAGATGATCGAGCCCAGCACGGGACCGAACACCGTGGCGGCGCCACCCAGCAGCAGGATCGTCCAGATGAAGAACGTCATCGGGCGGCCCATGGAGTCGGGTTGGACGGCTCGTGGCAGCACGTAGATGATGCCCGCCACCGCGCCGATGACGCCGCCGAGGATGAGCGACTGCATCTTGTAGGAGTAGACGTTCTTGCCCAGGGAGCGGACGGCGTCCTCGTCCTCGCGGATGCCCTTGAGCACCCGGCCCCACGGCGACTTGATGAGCAGGTACACGAGCAGGCACGCGAGGCCGACGACGACCCACGCGACGATGCGGATCCACCAGCTGTTCGACGCGTTGGTGGCGTACGAGAACGGGCCCAGCGACCAGACGGTGTCCGGGAACGGCGAGGCGCCGGTGAACGTGTGCTTGTACTCGTTGCCGCGCAGGCCCGACGAGGCGCCGGTGATCTCCGTCAGGGCGGTCGAGCGGCCGACGAGCCGGACGATCTCCGCGGCGGCGATCGTGACGATCGCGAGATAGTCGCCGCGCAGCTTCAGCGTGGGGATGCCGAGGATGAGCGCGAAGACCGCGGCCGCCGCCATGGCGACGAGGACGGCCGCGTACAGCGGCCAGCCGGCGATGGTCGCGATGGCGAACCCGTAGGCGCCGAGCAGCATGAAGCCTGCCTGGCCCATGTTGAGCAGCCCGGTGAGGCCGAAGTGGATGTTGAGGCCGATGGCGCCGAGCGCGTAGGCGGCCGTCGTCGGCGCGAAGATCTCGCCGGCGACGTTGGTGAAGATGCGGGACCAGTCCATGTCTGCTCCTTAACCGATCCGCTCGGCGCGGCCCAGGAGACCCTGGGGGCGCAGCAGCAGCACGAGGATGAGGATGAGGAGCGCCCCGGCGTAACGCATGTCGCTGGGGAGCACGAGGTTGGAGAGCTCGACGACGAGCCCGATGACGATCGAGCCGACGAGCGCGCCGAACGGGGCGCCGAGGCCACCGAGCGTCACGGCCGAGAACATCAGCAGCAGCAGGGCGCCGCCCATGTTCCAGCTGGTCGCGTTGAGGTAGAGGCCCATGAGCACGCCGCCGAGCGCGGCGAGCGCGCCGCCGAGCGTCCAGACGAGCCGGATGACGCGCTCGACCGTGATGCCCGAGGCCGCCGCGAGGGCCGGGTTGTCCGAGACGGCCCGGGTGGCCCGCCCGATCCGGGTGGCGAGCAGGAAGTACGCGACCGCGCCGAGCACCGCCGAGGCGATGATCACGGACCAGATCGACGTCACCGAGATGCGGACCGTGCCGATGGTCACGATGTCCGGGTTCGCCGTGACGATGCGCAGCGCGCTCGCCCCGAAGAAGAACTGGTACGTGTACTGCAGCGCCATCGACAGACCGATCGTGACGATCATCTGCTGCGTGGTGCCGACGCGCCGGCGGCGCAGCGGGTGCCAGATGCCGGCGTCCTGGATCCAGCCGCTGAGGGCTCCCGCGATCACGGCGAGCACGCCCGAGACCACGAGGGGGAGGCCGAACGTCTGCACGCCGATGTAGGCGAGGATCGCGCCGAGCGTGACCTGCTCGCCGTGCGCGAAGTTGCTCAGGCCGGTGGTGCCGTAGATCAGCGACAGGCCGACCGAGGCCAGCGCCAGCAGGATGCCGAAGACGATGCCGCTGACGGTCTGCTGCGCGAGCCGGGACCAGCTGAACCCGCCCTCGGTGGACGAGCCCGTGGGGGCGCCCGTCTCCCCGTCGGTCTCGCCCGTGCCCGCGCCGGCGGACGCCGTCGGGCTCGGCCCGGAGCCGCCGCCCGAGGCGGCCGGCTCCCCGAGGGGGAACAGCGCGCCGCTCGAGGAGCCCAGCGTGACCGTGACCGTGCGGGGGTTGCCCGACGGGTTCCGCAGCGTCTCGCCGGCGGGCAGCGTCGCCGGGTCCAGGGTGACCGTGTAGTCGCCCGCCGCGGTCACCGGGGCGGTCCACTTGCCCTCGGCGTCGGTGGTGACGGTGACGGTCGCGCCGCCGCCCTCGATGGTCAGCGTGACGCCGACGGCTGGTTGGCCCGCGGAGGTGCGGATGGTGCCGTTGATGCACCCTGTGGCCGCGTCGGCGACGCACGGTCCCGTCGCTGCGCGCGCCGGGGACGGCGCGATCAGGAGGGCGAGCGACGCGACGAGCAGGACGAGCAGGACGCTCGCGCTTCGGCGCAGGGTGGGGGAACGGTCCAGGGTGGCGAGCTCTCGCACCTGGGACCTCCGTCCGTCTGTTCGGGTGTGGCACGTCGTGGGTCGCAGCGTCGTTGCCGCCACCGCCCGACGTCTGCCGGGTGGCAGGACGATAGGCAGGGATTGTGTCGCGTTCATTTCGTGAAGGCGAGACTTGGGACCCTTGCGGTGCCCGCGTGTCGAAGTTTTTCTGGTCATTCGTCCAGAATTGGTCGACTGTCGTCCGGATGAGGGACCCCGCAGGGCTAGGCACCGGCGTCCGGGCTGGTCCATGATCGAGGGCGGCGCCATCGCGGGCAGAGGTGGCGCCACCCCGACCGGATCCCCCTCGTCCCGTCTGGAGGTACCGCTGCCGTGCGTCTCGGTGTGCAAGTCCGCGAAGCCCTGCCTGGCGACCTGGAGAGCCTGGTCGCGCTCTGCCTCGCTGCGCGGCAGGAAGCCGCGGTCGGCGCGCAGCTCTGCACCGACGACGCGGACCGGCTGCGCGACCAGCTGGGAGCCCTCCTCGCCGTGCCTGGTGGGCGGGTGCTCCTCGCCCTGCTCGACGACGAGCCCGCGGGGCTGCTGCTCGCCCGCGTGGTCGGCCCCGGTCCGTTCACCGACGTGGTGAGCCTCGACATCGAGGCCGTCTACGTGCTGCCGGCCGCCCGGCGTCGGGGCCTCGGGCACGCGCTGCTCGTCGGCGCGGCGACCGTGGCGGAGGAGGCGGACGCCACCGAGCTGTACTCGTCGCCCCTCCCGGGAGCCCGGGGGATGCAGCGCTTCCTCGCCCGCCTGGGATTCGCACCGGCGGCGTCGCACCGGGTGGTCACCACGTCCGCCCTGCAGCGCCGGCTCGCGCACGAGCACGGCGCCGGCGGCTCCGTCCGGCGCTCGGCACCGCGCGGGCTCGAGGACCTCATCGCCCGGCGGCGGCAGGTGCGCCAGGCGCGACAGCAGGCGGACGAACCGGCGCCGGCGTCCCGGGCGTCGGGCGCCGATCAGCCCCGCGCGTCGATCAACATGCAGGTGAGCCGCGCGGTGCAGACGGGCCGGCCGTCCTCGTCCTCGACGACCACCTGGTAGCTGGCCAGCGTCCTGCCCAGGTGCAGAGCCGTCGCGGTCCCGGTGACGACGCCCGACCGCGCCGAGCGGTGGTGGGTCGCGTTCAGCTCGATCCCGACCGCGGCCCGTCCTTCGCCGGCGTACGTCATGGCCGCGATCGAACCCAGCGTCTCGGCCAGCACGGCCGACGCGCCGCCGTGCAGCAGGCCGTACGGCTGGGTGTTCCCGGCCACCGGCATGGTGCCGACCGTGCGCTCGGCCGTGGACTCGGTCACCACGATGCCCATGCGCTCGATGAGGGTGCCCGCGTAGGCCTGGTCGGTGATCGTCGTGTCGGACATGGCAGATAGGTTGGCACCCGTGAGCGACGCACTGCCAGCGGTCCCGCCGGCCACTCCCGGAACGCCTGCCCGACTCCTCCTGATCGACGGTCATTCGATGGCCTACCGCGCCTTCTTCGCCCTGCCGGTGGACAAGTTCGCGACGTCGTCGGGGGAGCCCACGAACGCGGTCTTCGGGTTCTTCTCCATGATCGCGAACCTGCTGCGGGACGAGGCGCCCACGCACGTGGCGGTGGCGTTCGACGCCGGCCGGACCACCTTCCGCACGGAGGTGTACGAGTCGTACAAGGGCAACCGTGACGCCACCCCGGCCCCGTTCAAGGGACAGGTGGCCGTCATCCAGCGGGTGCTGGAGACGATGCACATCCCGTACCTGTCCAAGCCGCAGTTCGAGGCCGACGACATCCTGGCCACGCTGTCCGTGCAGGCGCGCGCCCAGGGCATGGAGGTCCTCATCTGCACGGGCGACCGCGACGCCCTGCAGCTGGTGAACGGCGACGTGACCGTGCTCTACCCCGTCAAGGGCGTCTCGGAGCTGGCCCGCATGACGCCGGCCGCGGTCGAGACCAAGTACGGCGTCCCGCCGGCCCGCTACCCGGACCTCGCCGCGCTGGTCGGGGAGTCCAGCGACAACCTCCCGGGGATCCCGGGCGTCGGGCCGAAGACGGCCGCCAAGTGGATCGTGCAGTACGACGGCCTCGAGGGCATCCTCGCGGCCGCGGACCAGGTGCCCGGCAAGGCGGGGGAGTCGCTGCGCGAGAACCTCGAGCAGGTGCGGCTGAACCGCCAGCTCAACGCGCTCCTCACCGACCTGGAGCTCCCGCTCGGGCCGGAGGACCTCGCGGCGCGCCCGTGGGACCGGACGGCGCTGCACGCCATCCTCGAGGAGCTCGAGTTCCGCGCGATCCGGGACCGCCTCTTCGCCATGCTTCCCGACGAGGGCGGCGAGGGGCCGGGCACCGTCGCTGCGGCCCAGCTGGACCTCACGGTGCTGGGCTCGGGCGAGCTCGGGTCGTGGCTCGCCGAGCGTGCCGGGCGCCCGCTCGGCCTCGACGTCCGCGGATCCGGCGCTCCGGCGGGCGGCGACGCGTGGGGTGTCGCGCTGGCGGACCCGGACGGGCAGGCCGCGGCGTTCGACCTCGCGGAGATCCGGCCTGCCGACGAGTCCGCGCTGGCGGCGTGGCTGGCGGACCCGGCCGCGCCGAAGGTGGTGCACGCGGCGAAGGAGGCCTGGCACGCGCTGACCGGGCGCGGTCTGCCGCTCGCGGGAGTCGTCTTCGACACGGAGCTCGCCGCCTACCTGTGCCAGCCCGACCGCCGTGCCTACGACCTGACCGACCTTGCGATCGGCTACCTGCACCGCGAGCTCGGTGCCGACGAGGCGGCCGACGGCGCCCAGGGCGCGCTCGATCTCGAGCTGGACGGCACCGACGAGGGTCGCCGCGCGGCGGTCCGTGCCGCCGCCGTCCGCGACCTGGCCGACGTGCTGGGCGGCGAGCTCGCCGACCGCGGCGCCACCGGCCTGCTCGAGAACCTCGAGCTGCCGCTGGTCGACGTCCTGGCGCGCATGGAGCGGACGGGCATCGCGATCGACCAGGAGTACCTGTCCGGGCTCGAGAGGACGTTCGACGCCCAGGTGCAGAACGCGGCCGCCGAGGCGTACGCGGTCATCGGGCGCGAGGTGAACCTCGGCTCGCCCAAGCAGCTGCAGGAGGTCCTCTTCGACCAGCTGGGGATGCCGAAGACCAAGCGCAACAAGACGGGCTACACCACCGACGCCAACGCGCTGAACGACCTGTTCGCGCGGACCCAGCACCCGTTCCTCGAGCACCTGCTGGCGCACCGCGACACCATCCGGCTCCGGCAGACGGTCGAGGGCCTGCTGCGCTCGATCGCGGCGGACGGCCGGATCCACACCACGTTCCAGCAGACCATCGCGGCGACGGGGCGCTTGTCGTCGGCGGACCCGAACCTGCAGAACATCCCGATCCGCACCGAGGCGGGTCGGCAGATCCGGCGCGCGTTCGTCGTGGGCGGCGGCTACGAGACGCTGCTGACGGCGGACTACTCGCAGATCGAGATGCGGATCATGGCGCACCTCTCGGGCGACGAGGGCCTCATCGACGCGTTCCGCTCGGGCGAGGACCTGCACAGCTACGTCGGTTCCCGCGTGTTCGGCGTGCCGACCGACGAGGTCACGCCGGCCATGCGCTCCAAGATCAAGGCGATGAGCTACGGCCTCGCGTACGGGCTGTCGTCCTACGGGCTGTCGCAGCAGCTGTCGATCGAGGTGTCCGAGGCGGCGGCGCTCATGCAGGACTACTTCTCGCGGTTCGGCGGCGTGCGCGACTACCTCACCGGCGTCGTCGACGTGGCCCGCGGGACCGGCTACACGGCGACCATCCTGGGCCGACGCCGCTATCTGCCGGACCTGACCAGCGACAACCGCCAACGCCGCGAGGTGGCCGAGCGGATGGCGCTCAACGCGCCGATCCAGGGCAGCGCGGCCGACCTCATCAAGGTCGCCATGCTCGGCGTCGACCGCGAGCTCACGCGGCGCGGCCTCGGCTCACGAATGCTTCTGCAGGTGCACGACGAGCTGGTGCTCGAGGTGGCGGCGGGCGAGCGCGAGGAGGTCGAGGCCCTCGTGCGCGAGCAGATGGCCGCGGCGGGCGACGCGGGGACCGACGGTCCGCTCGACGTGCCGCTCGACGTCACGGTCGGCGTCGGAGGCTCCTGGCACGACGCCGGGCACTGACACGGGCGCACCAGGCGCCCCGAAAGTGTGGATTGCGGCCGATTCGTCGTAAGTATCGGGTGCACGCCAGGGTGATCTGCGCCACAGTATGGCGCACACGAGCGGCAACGGAGCCGCTGACACCCTCCCGGGAGGCGCTGGTGACCGACACCTTCGGAGATCGCGAGACCGACTACCAACGGGTACAGAACAGCGACGAGTTCCAGGCGCTCCGGCGCCGGTTCCGTCGCTTCGTGTTCCCGATGACCGCCCTCTTCCTTGCCTGGTACTTCCTGTACGTGCTGCTCGCGGACTACGCGCACGACTTCATGGCGACCAAGCTGTGGGGCAACATCACCGTCGGGCTGCTCCTCGGGCTGGGGCAGTTCGTCTCGACGTTCGTCATCACGATGGTCTACGCGCGCTGGGCCAACAACAAGCAGGACCCGGTGGCCGAGCGCCTCCGCAAGCACATCGAGGACGGCGACAGCCTGGACGGTGTCGCATGAGCGCGTCGCTGACCACGCTGCTGCGCGCGGCCGAGACCGAGGACATCGGCAACCCGGCCGTCAACATCGCCATCTTCGGCGTCTTCGTGGCGATCACCCTCGTGATCGTCTTCCGGGCCTCCCGCAACAACAAGACGGCCGCCGACTACTACGCGGCCGGCCGCTCGTTCACCGGTCCGCAGAACGGCACGGCCATCGCCGGCGACTACCTGTCGGCGGCGTCGTTCCTCGGGATCTGCGGCGCGATCGCCGTCAACGGGTACGACGGGTTCCTCTACTCGATCGGCTTCCTGGTCGCGTGGCTCGTCGCCCTGCTGCTCGTCGCGGAGCTGCTCCGCAACACGGGCCGGTTCACCATGGCGGACGTCCTGTCGTTCCGGCTCAAGGAGCGGCCGGTGCGGATGGCGGCGGCGCTGGCCACCCTCACGGTGGTGTTCTTCTACCTGCTCGCACAGATGTCTGGCGCCGGAGGCCTCGTCGCGCTGCTGCTGGGCATCGACACGAAGGCGGGTCAGTCCGTCGTCATCGCGGTCGTCGGCGCGCTGATGATCCTCTACGTCCTGGTGGGCGGCATGAAGGGCACCACCTGGGTCCAGATCATCAAGGCGGTCCTGCTGATCCTCGGCGCCGCGGTCATGACGGTCTGGGTCCTGGCGCAGTTCGGGTTCAACTTCTCCGACCTGCTGCAGGGGGCCATCGACACCGCCGGCGAGGGCGGCGAGGCGCTGATCGCGCCCGGGAAGCAGTACGGCGCGACGGCGATGAGCCAGCTGAACTTCCTCTCGCTGGCGCTGGCCCTGGTGCTCGGCACCGCCGGCCTGCCGCACGTGCTGATGCGGTTCTACACGGTCCCGTCGGCGAAGGAGGCCCGTCGGTCGGTCGTGTGGGCGATCTGGCTCATCGGCATCTTCTACCTGTTCACGCTGGTGCTCGGCTACGGCGCCGCGGCACTCGTGGGGCCGGAGAAGATCCTGGCGGCGCCGGGCAAGGTGAACTCGGCGGCGCCGCTGCTGGCCTWCGAGCTSGGCGGCACCGTGCTGCTCGGACTCATCTCGGCGGTGGCGTTCGCGACGATCCTCGCGGTCGTGGCCGGCCTCACCATCACGGCCGCGGCGTCCTTCGCGCACGACATCTACGCGTCGGTGATCAAGCACGGCGAGGTCAAGCCCGACGGGGAGGTGCGGGTGGCCCGGATCACGGTCGTGGTCATCGGCATCCTCGCGATCATCGGCGGCATCTTCGCCAACGGGCAGAACGTCGCGTTCCTCGTGGCGCTGGCGTTCGCGGTGGCCGCGAGCGCCAACCTGCCGACGATCCTCTACTCGCTGTTCTGGAAGAGGTTCAACACCTCGGGCGCGCTCTGGAGCATGTACGGCGGCCTGATCAGCTGCCTGGTGCTCATCGCGTTCTCGCCCGTGGTGTCCGGCAAGGTCGACCCGGTGACCGGCGCCAGCCTGTCGATGATCACCAACACGGACATCGACTTCGCCGTGATCCCGCTGGAGAACCCGGGCCTGATCTCGATCCCCCTGGCGTTCCTCCTCGGGATCCTGGGCACCTACCTGAGCAAGGACGGGTCCAGCCCGGAGAAGTTCGCGGAGATGGAGGTCCGGTCGCTGACCGGCGCCGGCTCCGAGAAGGCGGTCGTGCACTGACGCTCCACCTCGGGCGGCCGACCACTCAGACCGGCCGCCCGAGGTGCGTCACGAAGATCGCGGTGCCCGGGATGCGCGCGCCCCGCACGGGTCCCCATCCGCCCCAGATCCGGTCGTGCCCGGCGGGCCACTCCGGCTCGATCAGCCGATCGAGCACGAAGCCGGCGGCCGCCAGCTCAGCGACGTGGTCGCCGAGCGTCCGGTGGTACTCGGCGTAGAGCACGGCGCCGGACTCGCCCACCTCGGCGTACGGCGTGCGGTCGAAGTACGAGCGCGTGGCCGTCAGGCCGGCCTCGCCGGGGTCGTCGGGGAACGCCCACCGCACGGGGTGCGTCACGGCGAACACCCACCGCCCGCCGCGGCGCAGCACCCGAGCGACCTCGGCGTGCACCCGGTCGGCGTCGGGCACGAACGGCAGCGCACCGAAGGCGGTGAACGCCACGTCGAACGAGGAGTCGGCAAACGGAAGCGCCCGCGCGTCCGCCTGCACCAGCGGCGTTGCACGACCGACCTCCGCGTCGTACCGCGCTGCCGCCGCCAGCATGCCCGCCGAGACGTCGGTCGCCACGACGTCGACGCCCTGGCCGACGAGCCAGCGCGCGCACTGCGCGGCCCCCGCGCCCACCTCGAGCACCCGTGCGCCGGTGAGGTCCCCGAGCAGGTGGACGTCCTTCTCGCGCAGACCCTCGGGGCACCAGCAGAAGTCGGCGGGGCCGAGGAACGACCCGTGCTCGTCGAGGTACTCGTCGGCGTTCGCGTCCCACCAGCCGCGGCTCGCGGCCCCGCCCGACTCGGCCGGCACGTCGAGGTAGCCGGCCTCGGCCAACGGGTCGTCATCCATAGGACCAGTGTCACCTCTGCGGGCCGCTGCACCTGGATACGCTGTCGGCACGGCAGCCCGACGATGCGCTCCGGCAAGGCTCATGCGAGCCCCGCGACCATCAAGGGAGTGCCACGTGCGAGTCGGTCTGCTCACGGGCGGCGGCGACGTCCCCGGTCTGAACGCGGCGATCCGCGCGGTGGTCAAGCGTGGCGAGGGCGAGTACGGCCACACGATCATCGGGTTCCGGAACGGGTGGCGCGGCGTGGTCGACGGCTTCAGCGTGCCGCTGACCCGTCAGCACATCCGCAACCAGCTGGCCGTCGGCGGCACGCTGCTCGGCACCGCGCGGTACCACCCGCACGCCTCCGACGGCGGGCTCGACGCGGTGCTCTCCACGCTCGAGTCGGAGCGCATCGAGGCGCTCATCTGCATCGGCGGCGACGGCACGCTGCACGCCGCGAGCAAGGTGGCCGAGGCCGGCGTCCGCATCGTCGCCATCCCGAAGACCATCGACAACGACGTGTGGGGCACCGACCAGTCGATCGGCTTCGACACCGCCGTCTCCATCGCCACCGAGGCGATCGACCGCATCCACACCACCGCGGAGAGCCACAACCGCGTGATGATCGTCGAGGTCATGGGCCGGCACGCCGGGTGGATCGCGGCGACCTCGGGCATCGCCGGGGGAGCCGAGATCGTGCTGACCCCCGAGGCGCCGTTCGACATCGACAAGATCGAGCGGTTCCTCAAGCACCGGCACCGCGCGCACGCCAGCTTCTCGATCATCGTCGTGGCCGAGGGTGCGGTCCCGGCGCCGGGCACCTCCATGGACTACGAGACGCAGACGGGGAAGTTCGGCGACATCGTCGCGGGCGCCATCGGTGAGCGGCTCAAGGTGGAGATCGAGACGCGGACGGGCTTCGACACCCGGGTCGTCGTGCTGGGCCACGTGCAGCGCGGCGGCATCCCGACGCACGTCGACCGGATCCTCGGCTCGCGGTTCGGCGTCGCCGCCATCGACGCCGCCAGCGCGGGCCAGTCGGACGTCATGACGGCGCTGCGCGGCGAGTCGGTCGAGATGGTGCCGCTCAGCGAGGTGGCGGGGAAGGTCAAGTACGTTCCCGACGAGCTCCTCGCGGTCGCCCGGGCGCTCGCCTGACCGGCTTTGACCTGCCCATCGTCACCCGGATAGGGTGGACGGCGGTGCCGCGCGCCTTGTTGCGTCGGCGTGTCCTCACTCGTACTGCTCGTGCGGGGGCTCTCTCCGGGGAGTCGAGGGCGTCCCACCAGATCGCGATCACCATCTGTCTGTCTTACGTACATCACCGTGCCGCCGGCACAACGCACAGCCCGAACAACATCCCTGTCCGCATCGGAGCCCATCCCTACATGAGCATCACCACCCCCGCGAAGCCCGCCACCCCGCAGGTCGCGATCAACGACATCGGCTCGGCCGAGGACTTCCTCGCCGCGATCGACGCCACCATCAAGTACTTCAACGATGGCGACATCGTCGAGGGCACCATCGTCAAGGTCGACCGCGACGAGGTCCTGCTCGACATCGGTTACAAGACCGAGGGCGTCATCCCCTCCCGTGAGCTGTCCATCAAGCACGACGTGGACCCCGGTGAGGTTGTCAAGGTCGGCGACGCAGTCGAGGCCCTCGTCCTCCAGAAGGAGGACAAGGAAGGCCGGCTGATCCTGTCCAAGAAGCGCGCACAGTACGAGCGCGCCTGGGGCACGATCGAGAAGATCAAGGAGGAGGACGGCGTCGTCACCGGCACCGTCATCGAGGTCGTCAAGGGCGGCCTCATCCTCGACATCGGTCTGCGCGGCTTCCTGCCCGCGTCGCTGGTGGAGATGCGTCGCGTCCGCGACCTCCAGCCGTACGTCGGCAAGGAGATCGAGGCCAAGATCATCGAGCTCGACAAGAACCGCAACAACGTGGTCCTGTCGCGCCGTGCCTGGCTCGAGCAGACGCAGTCCGAGGTGCGCTCCACCTTCCTGCAGACGCTGCAGAAGGGCCAGGTCCGCCCCGGTGTCGTGTCCTCGATCGTCAACTTCGGTGCGTTCGTGGACCTGGGTGGCGTGGACGGGCTCGTGCACGTCTCCGAGCTGTCCTGGAAGCACATCGACCACCCGTCCGAGGTCGTCGAGGTCGGCCAGGAAGTCACCGTCGAGGTTCTCGACGTCGACTTCGACCGCGAGCGTGTCTCCCTGTCGCTGAAGGCGACGCAGGAGGACCCGTGGCAGGCCTTCGCCCGCACGCACGCCATCGGGCAGGTCGTCCCGGGCAAGGTCACCAAGCTGGTCCCGTTCGGCGCGTTCGTGCGTGTCGAGGACGGCATCGAGGGCCTCGTGCACATCTCGGAGCTGGCCGTGCGCCACGTCGAGATCCCGGAGCAGGTCGTCCAGGTGGGCGACGACGTCTTCGTCAAGGTCATCGACATCGACCTGGAGCGTCGCCGTATCTCGCTGTCGCTCAAGCAGGCGAACGAGGGCTTCGACCCGGCCAGCGAGGACTTCGACCCCGCGCTGTACGGCATGGCGGCCGAGTACGACGACGCCGGCAACTACAAGTACCCCGAGGGCTTCGACCCGGCCACGAACGAGTGGCTCGAGGGCTTCGAGGCTCAGCGCGAGGTGTGGGAGGCGCAGTACGCGCAGGCCCACGAGCGCTGGGAGGCGCACCGCAAGCAGGTCGCCGACGCCGCGAAGGCCGACGCCGAGGCTGCCTCGGCCGGTGCCGACGGTGCGACGTCGTCCTCCAGCTCGTCGAGCTCGTCCGCCGGCCCCGTGCCGTCGACGTACTCGTCGTCCACCGAGGAGGCCGCGGGCACGCTCGCGTCCGACGAGGCGCTCGCCGCTCTGCGCGAGAAGCTCACGGGCAACTGATCCACGCCTGACGCTCGAAGGCCGGTCACCCTCGCGGTGGCCGGCCTTCGGCGTACCCGGGCTCGGCACCCGGGCCCCGCGCAGGGCAGGATGGACGGATGCAACGCATCGGTCTGACAGGCGGGATCGCGGCCGGCAAGTCCGTCGCGGCGCGGCGGCTGGGCGAGCTCGGGGCGGTGGTGATCGACTCCGACGTGCTGGCGCGTGAGGCCGTGGCCCCCGGTTCGGCCGGTCTGGACGCGGTCGTCGAGGAGTTCGGGGCCGGGGTGCTGGCGCCGGACGGGTCCCTGGACAGGGCCGCACTGGCCCGGATCGTGTTCAGCGACCCGGCGGCGAGGGCGCGGCTGGACGCGATCGTGCACCCGATCGTGCGGCGGCTCTCGGCCGAGCGCGAGGCGTCGTCGTCCGTGACTGACCACGGCGCGGTCGTCGTGCACGACATCCCCCTGCTGGTCGAGACCGGTCAGGCCGACGCCTTCCACGTCCTGGTCGTCGTGCACGCGCCGGCGGTCCTGCGGGTCGAGCGGCTGGTCCGGCTCCGGGGTATGGACCGGGTCGAGGCGGAGGCGCGCGTGTCCGCGCAGGCGAGCGACGACGAGCGCCTGGCCGTGGCCGACGTGGTGCTGGACGGCACGGGCAGCGACGAGGACCTGCGCGCGCAGGTGGACGCCCTCTGGGACCGGCTCGCGGTGGAGCGGGCCGACGAGCTCGCGGCCGAGACGCCGTGACCCGCGTCCTGCTGACGGGGTTCGGGCCGTTCGACGGGCAGGCGGTCAACGCGTCGTGGCTCGCGGTGCGCGAGGTGGCGGCGCGGTGGACCGGGCCGATCGAGCTCGAGGTGCGGGAGCTGCCCGTGTCGTTCCGGGGCGCGCGACAGCAGCTGCGGTCGGCGATCGCGGAGGTCGAGCCGGACCTGGTCGTGTGCGCCGGGGAGGCCGGCGGGTCGTCGGCCGTCCGGGTGGAGCGGGTGGCCGTGAACGTGATCGACGCGCGGATCCCCGACGTGGACGGGTCCGCGCCCATCGACGTCCCGGTCATCGCCGGCGCGCCGGCCGCGTTCTTCTCGACGCTCCCCGTCAAGGCGTGCGCGGCCGCGGTGCGCGACGCCGGCGTGCCCGTCGAGGTGTCGAACACCGCCGGGCTGTACGTCTGCAACGCCACGTTCTACGCCCTGCAGCACCTGCTGGCCGGGCGCCCCGGCGTCCGCGGCGGGTTCGTGCACGTCCCACGCACCCCGGCTCAGGTGGTCGACGGCGCACCCGCGCTCGACGTCTCCGACGCCGCGACGGCGCTGCTCGCCGTGGTGCGTGCCGCGCTGTCGACGACCACGGATGTGAGGGTCTCCGCGGGCACCCTGGCGTAGCCCGCACGTGTCGGTGGCGGCACGTACGGTTGTGGCATGCGTCCAGTCACCGACCTCCAGCGGACCGTCGCGCCGTTCGAGGTGATCTCCGAGTACACGCCGTCGGGTGACCAGCCCAAGGCGATCAAGGAGCTGTCGGCCCGGATCAACGCGGGCGAGAAGGACGTCGTGCTGCTCGGCGCCACGGGTACCGGCAAGTCGGCGACCACGGCCTGGCTGATCGAGCGGGTGCAGCGCCCGACGCTGGTCATGGCGCCCAACAAGACGCTCGCCGCCCAGCTGGCCACGGAGTTCCGCGAGCTGCTGCCCAACAACGCCGTCGAGTACTTCGTGTCGTACTACGACTACTACCAGCCCGAGGCGTACATCGCGCAGACGGACACCTACATCGAGAAGGACTCGTCGATCAACGACGAGGTCGAGCGCCTCCGGCACTCCGCCACCAGCTCGCTGCTCACGCGCCGGGACGTCATCGTGGTCGCGTCGGTGAGCTGCATCTACGGCCTGGGCACGCCGCAGGAGTACGTCGACCGGATGGTGACGCTGTCGGTGGGCGACCAGGTGGACCGCGACCAGCTGCTCCGCAAGTTCGTCACCATGCAGTACAMCCGCAACGACRTSGCGTTCACCCGCGGSWCGTTCCGGGTSCGSGGCGACACSGTCGAGATCATCCCGKYSTACGAGGAGCTSGCCRTCCGGATCGAGTTCTTCGGCGACGAGATCGAGGCGATCGCCACGCTGCACCCCCTGACGGGCGACGTCGTGCGGTCGGAGAAGCAGATGCACATCTTCCCGGCCACCCACTACGTGGCGGGGCCGGAGCGCATGGAGCGCGCGATCAACGGCATCGAGCTCGAGCTGGAGGAGCGCCTGGCGGAGCTCGAGCGGCAGAACAAGCTCCTCGAGGCCCAGCGGCTCCGCATGCGGACCACGTACGACATCGAGATGATGCGCCAGATCGGCTCGTGCTCGGGCATCGAGAACTACTCGCGGCACATCGACGGGCGCAGCGCCGGCACGGCGCCCAACACGCTCATCGACTACTTCCCCGAGGACTTCCTGCTGGTCATCGACGAGTCGCACGTGACCGTGCCGCAGATCGGCGCGATGTTCGAGGGCGACATGTCGCGCAAGCGGGCGCTCGTCGACCACGGGTTCCGCCTGCCCAGCGCCACGGACAACCGACCGCTGCGGTGGGAGGAGTTCGTCGACCGGATCGGGCAGACCGTGTACCTGTCGGCGACCCCCGGCAACTACGAGCTGTCCATCTCCGACGGCGTGGTCGAGCAGATCATCCGCCCCACCGGCCTGGTGGACCCCAAGGTCGTGGTGAAGCCCACCACGGGGCAGATTGACGACCTGCTGGGCGAGATCCACGACCGCGTGGAGAAGGACGAGCGCGTGCTGGTCACCACGCTCACCAAGAAGATGGCCGAGGACCTCACGGACTACTTCCTGGAGAAGGGCGTGCGGGTCCGGTACCTGCACTCGGAGGTCGACACCCTCCGGCGCGTCGAGCTGCTGCGCGAGCTGCGGCTCGGCGAGTACGACGTGCTCGTCGGCATCAACCTGCTGCGCGAGGGCCTCGACCTGCCCGAGGTGTCGCTGGTGGCCATCCTCGACGCCGACAAGGAGGGCTTCCTGCGCTCGGGACGATCGCTGATCCAGACGATCGGCCGCGCCGCGCGCAACGTGTCCGGCGAGGTGCACATGTACGCGGACCGGATCACCGACGGCATGGCGCAGGCCATCGAGGAGACCAGCCGCCGGCGGGAGCGTCAGGTGGCCTACAACCTCGAGAACGGCATCGATCCCACGCCGCTGCGCAAGAAGATCGGCGACATCACGGACCTGCTGGCCCGAGAGGACGCGGACACGGCGGAGCTGCTCGGGGGCGGTGGTCGGCAGACCAGCCGGGGCAAGGCCCCGGTGCCCGGCTTCGGCTCCAAGGGCGGGCCGCGCGACGAGCGGACGCGTCTCACAGGTGCGGCCGCCGGCGAGCTCGCGGACCTGATCCAGCAGCTGTCCGACCAGATGCACGCCGCGGCCGCCGAGCTCCAGTTCGAGCTGGCGGCGCGCCTGCGCGACGAGATCTCGGGCATGAAGAAGGAGCTGCGCCAGATGCAGGCCGCCACGGCCTGAGCGCGCACAGAGAGGAGCGACCATGGCGGTCCCGGTCCAGGTGACGTTCGACGCGGCCGACCCGGCAGCGCTCGGGCGGTTCTGGGGTGAGGTGCTCGGCTACATCGAGCAGCCGCCGCCCGACGGCCAAGCCAGCTGGGACGACTTCCTCGACGCGACCGGCGTCCCGCCGGACCAGCGGGACACGGCGTACGCGGTGGTCGACCCCGACGGCGCCGGTCCCCGGCTGTTGTTCCAGAAGGTGCCGGAGGGCAAGACGGCGAAGAACCGCGTCCACCTCGACGTCAACGTCGGGTCGGGTCTGCCGCGCGCCGACCGGCCCGCGCGCTGCCGGGCGCGGGCCGCGGAGCTGGTGGCGCTCGGCGCGACGGAGCAACAGGTGTTCGAGGGCGAGGAGGGGCCGGGCTCCTTCTGGATCGTGATGACCGACCCGGAGGGCAACGAGTTCTGCCTGCAGTGAGGCAGGCGCCCGCGGCGTCGAGGGACCGCCGGGCAGCGTCACCGAGGCCTGCGTGCCCTATGCTGGCGCTCGTTGAAGGGGAGTACCCCACACACGATCCCGTCGTCATCACGGACCCGCCCGCGCGGGGCCCGGCTGGATCGGTCCGCGACAGTCCGGTGCGGGCGGGGGAGACCTTCGGTACCGAAGCAACTCTCGTACCGGAGGTATCTGCATGGACGTGGCCGGCTGGGTCTGGGGGGCAACGGCGGTCTTCGTCGTCGGCCTGATCGTCTTCGACTTCTACGCCCACGTGCGCACGCCGCACGCGCCGAGCTTCTCGGAGTCGGCGCGCTGGTCGATCTTCTACATCGTGCTCGCGCTCGTGTTCGGCGTCGTCGTCGGCCTGGCGTGGGGCTGGGGACCCGGTACCGAGTACTTCGCCGGGTACATCACCGAGAAGAGCCTCTCGGTGGACAACCTCTTCGTCTTCCTCATCATCATGACGAAGTTCGCGGTACMCCGTGAGTACCAGCAGAAGGTGCTCCTGGTCGGCGTCGTCATCGCGCTGGTCCTGCGGACGGTGTTCATCCTGGCCGGCGCGGCCGCCATCGAGCAGTTCTCGTGGGTGTTCTACATCTTCGGCGCGTTCCTGGTGTACACGGCCGTCAAGCTGGCGCGCGAGCACCACGACGCCGAGCACCCCGATCCGCGCGAGGAGCGCGACGGCATCGCCGTGCGCCTGTTCAAGCGCTTCGTCCCGACCGTCGAGGAGTACCACGGCGACCGGCTCACGGTGCGGCTCGACGGCAAGCGGTTCTTCACGCCGATGCTCGTCGTCATGGTCGCGATCGGGTCGACGGACGTGCTCTTCGCGCTCGACTCGATCCCCGCGATCTACGGCCTGACGGAGGAGCCGTACATCGTCTTCACGGCGAACGCGTTCGCGCTGCTGGGCCTGCGCCAGCTGTACTTCCTCATCGGCGGCCTGCTCGAGCGGCTCATCTACCTCTCGCAGGGCCTCGCGATCATCCTCGGGTTCATCGGCGTCAAGCTGGTGCTGCACGCCCTGCACGTCAACGAGCTGCCGTTCATCAACAACGGCGAGCCCGTGTCGTGGGCGCCCGAGATCCCCATCTGGCTGTCGCTCACGGTCATCCTCGGCACCCTCGTCGTGGCGACCGTCCTGAGCCTGCTGAAGACCCGCAGCGACGCGAGCATCGCGTCGAAGACCGAGAACTGAGGACCACCCCTTGCACGTCGACTCTCTCGTCTGGATCGTCTCGCTCGGCCTGGCCGGCGCGTTGCTCGTCGTCGACATCGCCGTCGTCGGTCGGCGTCCGCACGTGCCGACGACGGCCGAGTGCCTGCGCTACCTGGCGATCTACATCGGGCTCGCCGTGCTGTTCGGCGGGTGGGTGTGGATGCACTGGGGGGCGGAGTACGCGGGCCAGTTCTACGCAGGCTGGCTGACGGAGTACTCGCTGTCGGTGGACAACCTGTTCGTGTTCCTGCTGATCATGGGCAAGTTCGCGGTCCCACGTGCCTACCAGCAGACGGCGCTGCTCATCGGGATCATCCTGGCACTGGTGTTCCGCGGGATCTTCATCTGGGCCGGCGCCGCGGTCATCGACGCGTTCAGCTGGGTGTTCTACCTGTTCGGCGCGTTCCTCGTCTGGACCGCCTGGAAGGTGGGGCGCGAGGGCGCGGCGGGCGACGACGACGAGTTCCACCCGCCGCTGCTGCTCCGGATCGTGCAGCGCGTCTTCCCGGCGACGCCGGAGTATCACGGGGTCAGGCTGACGGTGGTGGAGAAGGGCCGCCGGCTGATGACGCCGATGTTCGTCGTGCTCGTCGCGCTGGGTGCCACGGACCTGCTGTTCGCGTTCGACTCGATCCCGGCGATCTTCGGCCTGACCAGCGAGCCGTACCTCGTTCTCATGGCCAACCTGTTCGCGCTCATGGGGCTGCGCCAGCTGTACTTCCTGCTCGGCGACCTGCTCAAGCGGCTGGTCTACCTCAACATCGGGCTCGCCGTCCTGCTGGGGTTCATCGGCGTCAAGCTCGTGGCGCACGCGCTGCACGAGAACGAGGTGCCGTTCATCAACGGCGGCGAGCCCGTGCAGTGGGCGCCGGAGATCCCCATCTGGCTGTCGCTCTGCACCATCGTCGCGATCCTGACCGTGACGGCGCTCGCCAGCATCCTCAAGGTTCGCCTCGACGAGCGCTCGGCCGCGGCCGCGGGGACGAAGCAGGCCGGGGACTGAGCGGTCAGGCCGCCCAGGGGCCGAGCACCAGCTCCCACGCGCGCACGTCGGCGTCGGCCACCAGGCCCTCGCGCGCGAAGGGGTCGGCCGCGAGGAGGGCGTCGACCACCGCCCGGTCGTCCGCGCGGAACACGAGCAGGGCGCCGGGGGCGCCGTCCGCGAACGGTCCGGAGACCAGGAGCGTGCCCTGGTCGGCCAGCCCCGACAGGTAGGCGCGGTGCTCGGCCCGGAACACGTCGCGCACGTCGTCGCGCTCGTCGTAGGTGTAGCGGACGGCATAGGTGGGCATGGCGCCATCCTGCCCGAGCCGGTGGCAGAGTGCTGACATGGCCCGCACGTTGCGCACGCTGCTCACCGACGACCTGCTCGAGCGGATCCACGAGCGAGCGCCCGGGCACGACCGCGAGAACACCTTTCCGCACGACGACCTGGCGGACCTCGTGGCGGCCGGCTACCTGAGGGCGTTCGTGCCGGAGTCGCTCGGCGGCGCGGGTCTCACGCTGGAGGAGGTCGCGCGCGAGCAGGTCCGCCTCGCGGCCGCCGCGCCCGCGACCGCGCTGGCGGTCAACATGCACCTCGTCGTCACCGGGCTGGCCGCGCTGCTGGTGGGTCGCGGGGACGACTCCGTCGAGTTCGTGCTGCGAGACGCCGCGGCGGGCGAGATCTTCGCGTTCGGCAACTCCGAGGCGGGCAACGACCTCGTCATGTTCGGCTCCCGGACGCGCGCCGAGCGCCAGCCCGACGGTGCGTACCGGTACACGGGCACGAAGATCTTCACGTCGCTGTCTCCGGTGTGGACCCGGCTGGCGACGTTCGGGCTGGACGACTCCGACCCCGACGACCCGCGCCTCGTGCACGGCGTCGTCGCGCGCGAGGACGGCGGGATCCAGGCCCGCGACGACTGGGACACCCTGGGCATGCGGGCCACGCAGTCGGCGACCACCGTCCTCGACGGTGCTCTCGCTCGGCCCGACCGGGTCTACCGCTCCCTGCCGGCCGGCCCGAGCGCGGACTCGTTCGTCTTCGCGCTCTTCGCCGTCTTCGAGATCCTGCTCGGCGCCGTCTACACGGGGATCGGGCGGCGCGCGATCGAGCTGGGCGTCGCAGCGGCGCGGCGCCGGACGTCCCTGAAGTACGACGGCCGCGCCTACGCCCAGGACCCGGACATCCGCTGGAGGATCGCCGACGCCGTGCTCGCGCAGGACGGCGCGGAGCTCCAGGTGTTCGCGCTGGCCCGCGACGTCGACGAGCAGGTCGACCACGGCAGCCGGTGGTTCGCCCAGCTGGTGGGGCTCAAGGTGCGGGCCACCGAGTCCGCCCGCGTGGTCGTCGACAACGCGATCCGCGTCTCCGGCGGGGGCTCGTACTTCAGCGGCAGCGAGCTCGGGCGGTTGTACCGCGACGTTCTTGCGGGCCTGTTCCACCCGTCCGACGACGAGTCCGCGCACGCCACCGTCGCCACCTCGGTGCTCGGACCGCCGGAGGCCTGACGTGGAGCTGCCCGACGAGCTGGATCTCGGTGCCGCGCGCCTCCGTGCGGTGCGCGAGGACGACTGGGAGCTCGACTACACCCTCTCTCGGGTGCCCGACGTGCCGCGCTGGACGTACTACCCGGCGGACATCGGCGCCGACGAGGCGCGCGAGCGGGTGGCGCGCAACCTGGCGAACCGGGCGGAGGGGAGGGGCGGGCGCTTCGTCGTCGAGCGCGACGGGCTCGCACTCGGCACGGCCGGCATCGTGCTCCGTGTCGACGGCCCGTACCTGTACTACGCGTTCCTGCCCGAGGGGCGCGGGCACGGCCTCGCGACGGAGGCGGTTCGCGCCCTGTCGGGCTGGGCCTTGTCCCACGGTGCGGACCGCGTGCAGGCGCTCACCATGCTCGAGAACACGGCGAGCGAGCGGGTCCTGGAGCGGGCCTCGTTCGTCCGGGGGATCGTCGAGGTGGAGGCCGACGGCCTCACGGTGACGCGCTGGTCCCGCGAGCGCGACGCACAACCTACTCACAAGTAACTTACGCAACCGTAGGTTAGGCTCGGGAGATGACCACCGTGGGATCAGGCCGTCCGTCCGCAGCCTCCACCGGCGCTCCCCGCGAGGTGGCGATCCCCGACGAACCGCTCACCGCCGCGCTCGATCGCGCCGCCCAGACGTGGCCCGAGCGGACGGCGGTCGACTTCCTCGGCGCCGCCACGACGTACCGCGCGATGGCCGACTCCGTCGCCCGCGGCGCGCAGGTGCTCCTCGACCTGGGCGTCCGGCCCGGTGACCGCGTCGCCCTGGTCATGCCGAACTGCACGAGCCATGTGGTCGCGTTCTACGCGGCCCTGCGGATCGGCGCGGTGGTCGTCGAGCACAACCCCACCTACTCGGCCGGCGAGCTCGCGCACCAGCTCGCCGACTCGGGCGCCGTCGTGGCCGTGGTGTGGGAGAAGGCCGTGCCGCGCGTGCTCGAGTCGCTGCCGCGGACCGCGCTCAAGGCGGTCGTCGCCGTCGACCTCTCCGCCGACCTGCCGCGCGGCAAGCGCCTCGCGCTGCGGCTGCCCCTGCCGAGCGCCCGCAAGGCACGCGCGGCGATGTGCGGCAAGGTGCCGCCCGCCTTTCCCATGTGGCACCGGCTGGTTGCCCGCGCGGCCCCGCTCGACCCCGGTCACCCGGTGCCGACCGCGGCTGACGTCGCCCTGCTGCAGTACACCGGCGGTACCACGGGGACGCCGAAGGGAGCCATGCTCACGCACCGCAACCTCGTCGCCAACACGGTCCAGGGGCAGGCGTGGACCGGCGCCGCACCGGGTACGGAGGTCGTCTACGGCGTCCTGCCGTTCTTCCACGCGTTCGGGCTGACGCTGTGCCTCAGCTACGCGATGCGCGTCGCCGCGACGCTCGTCGCGTTCCCGTCGTTCGACCCGGAGCGCGTGCTCGACACCCAGAAGCGCGTCCCCGGCACCTTCCTGCCGGCCGTCCCGCCGATGCTCGACCGCCTCGCCGCCGCCGCGCGCGCCACCGGGGCGAACCTCACGTCGTTCCGCTACGCGATCTCCGGCGCGATGGCGCTGCCCGCCTCGACGGCCCAGGCCTGGGAGGAGGTCACCGGCGGACTCGTCATCGAGGGGTACGGCATGACCGAGACCTCGCCGGTGGCGCTGGGCAACCCGCTCACCGACGCGCGCCGCCCGGGCACGCTCGGCCTGCCGTTCCCGAGCACGAGCATCCGCGTGGTCGACCCGACGGACGTCACCCGCGAGGTCGAGCCGGGGGAGCGCGGGGAGCTGCTGATCCGGGGCCCGCAGGTGTTCGCCGGGTACTGGAACCGGCCCGACGAGACGGCGGAGCAGCTGCTCGACGACGGATGGCTGCGCACCGGCGACATCGTCACCGTCGACGAGACCGGGTGGGTCGTGCTCGTCGACCGCATCAAGGAGGTCATCGTCAGCGGCGGCTTCAAGGTGTATCCGTCGCAGGTCGAGGACTGGTTGCGGACCATGCCCGGCATCGCCGACGTCGCGGTCGTGGGCGTGCCGGGAGGGGATCTGGGCGAGACCGTGGTCGCCGCGGTGGTCCTCGAGCCGGGCGCGCACCGAGTCGACCTGGAGGCCGTGCGCGCCTGGGGCGAGAAGCACCTGGCCCGCTACGCGCTCCCGCGCCGGCTCGTCATGGTCGACGAGCTGCCGAGGTCGCAGGTGGGCAAGGTGCTGCGGCGCGTCGTGCGCGAGCAGATCCTGGAGGGCTGAGCCTCACCAGCCGCGGGCGCGCCACTCCGCCAGCTGGGGGCGCTCGGCCCCGAGGGTGGTGTCGCGGCCGTGCCCGGGGTAGACGCGGGTCTCGTCGGGGAAGCGGTCGAAGAGCCGGCTGACGACGTCGTCGTACAGCTGGGTGAAGGCCTCGGGCCCCTTCGTGGCGCCGACGCCGCCGGGGAACAGCGAGTCGCCCGTGAACACGTGCACCCGTCCGCCGGGCTCGGTGTGTGCCAGAGCCACCGACCCGGGCGTGTGGCCGCGCAGGGCGATGACGTCGAGGACGACCCGGCCGAGCGTCACCGTGTCGCCGTGCTGCAGCCGCCGGGTGATCGGGACGGCGGTCGCCTCCGTGATCGCGTCCGCGTCGTCCGCTCCCGCGGCCGTCGACGCTCCGGTCGCCGCGACGACCGACGCGAGGGCGCGGTGGTGGTCGGGGTGCCGGTGCGTGGTGACGACCTGGTCGAGGCTCCCCGTCCCCTCGGCGACCAGGGCGAGCAGCCGGTCGGCGTCGTCGGCGGCGTCGACCAACAGCTGCGCGCCGGTGACACGGCACGTCAGCAGGTAGGCGTTGTTGTCCATCGGGCCCACGGACGTTCGGCGGATCTCGAGCACGTCGTCGGTCATCCGGCGGCCCGCTCGAGCGCGAGGTCGTGGCTGTGCACCGCGCGGACCAGCGCCAGGTGCGACAGGGCCTGCGGAAAGTTCCCCGCCATCCGGCGGCCCCCGGGGTCGTACTGCTCCGCCAGCAGCCCCACGTCGTTGGCCAGGCCGACGAGGATGTCGAGCACCTTGGTCGAGCCGGCGACGTCGTCGGCCCGGGCGAGGGCGTCGGCGAGCCAGAACGAGCACGCGAGGAACGCGTGCTCGTCACCGGGAACCCCGTCGTCGGTGTGCTCCGTGCGGTAGCGGCGCAGCAGGCCGGGCGCGACCTCGAGCTCGGCGCGGATCATGGCGAGGGTGGAGACGATGCGGGGGTCGTCGGCCGGCAGGAACCCGACCTGCGTCATCTGGAGCAGTGCCGCATCGGTGTGCGCCGCGCCGTACGCCTGGACGAACGTGCCGCGCTCGGCGTCCCAGGCGTGGGCGAGGACGTCCGCGTGGATGGCCTCGCGCTCCTCGCGCCACCGGTCCACCGGGCCGTCGAGGCCGTGCTTCTCGATCGCGCGGACCGCGCGGTCGACCGCGGCCCAGGCCATGACCTTGGAGTGCGTGAAGTGCTGCGGGTCGCCGCGGACCTCCCAGATGCCGCGGTCGGGCTCGCGCCAGCGCGTGAGCAGGTCGTCGACCAGCCGGCGCTGCAGGGACCAGGAGTCGTCGGTCTCGACGAGACCGGCCGCCCGGGCCAGCTCGAGCGCGCACATCACCTCGCCGAGCACGTCGTTCTGCACCTGGCCCACGGCGGCGTTGCCGATGCGGACCGGCGTCGATCCCGCGTACCCCGCGAGGTGGTCCAGCTCGCGCTCCGGCAGGTCACGCCCTCCGTCGATGCCGTACATGATCTGGAGGTCCGCGGGGTTGCCGGCGACCGCTCGCAGCAGCCAGTCGCGCCACTCGGTCGCCTCCACGCGGTAGCCGTGCTCGAGCAGCGCCTCGAGCGTCATGGCGGCGTCGCGCAGCCAGCAGAAGCGGTAGTCCCAGTTGCGCTCGCCGCCGAAGTCCTCGGGCAGCGAGGTGGTCGCCGCCGCCACGATGCCGCCGGTCTCCGAGTCGGTGAGCATCCGCAGCACCAGCAGGGACCGGACCACGGCCTCGCGGTACGAGCCCGTGTACGCGCAGCTGCGCGCCCACAGGCCCCAGCTGATCCGGGTGCTGTCGATCCGGTCCTCGATGGTCAGCCGCGGCGGCACCGGGTCCCAGGACCGCGTCCAGGTCAGGGCCAGCTCGACGGACTGGCCCTCGCGCAGCGTGAACCGGTCCGCGTGCCGGTGGTCGTCGGGCACGGGCAGCCGGTCGCCGCGGAGCAGCAGGGAGTCCGGACCGGCGATCGCGCGGATGGCGTCGTCGCCGGCGTCGTCGGTGATGCGCCGCACCCAGGGCTCGACGGCCCCGTACCCGAACCGCACGACCCACTCATGCTCGACCTCGACGGTGCCGCGGGTGCAGACGAGCCGCCGCACGAGGTCGGCGCGGCCGTCGTTGAGCGGCATGGTCTCCTGGGCCACCGCCGTCCCGTCGGCCGTCTCGTACGTGGTCTCCAGGACGAAGGAGTCGTCCAGGTAGCGCCGGGTCACCGTGGTGGCGTCCCGCACGCTGAGCAGCCACCGCCCGTTGTCCGGGGTGCCGAGCAGACGGGCGAAGCAGGCGGCGGAGTCGAACGTGGGCAGGCACATCCAGTCGACCGAGCCGCGGCGCGAGACGAGCGCGGCGGTCTTCCCGTCCCCGAGCACGGCGTAGTCCTCGATGGGCACCAGCGGCGGGTCGACGGCGGCGTCGGGTCTGTCCACGAGCGAAGCATGACGCCGCGGCGGGGGAGCGGCACGTCGGGCCGGATGTGCGTTCGCTCACGTCGAACAGATGTGCGATTGTCGGTGGCGCCACGTAGACTCCCCGCCGTGAACGAACGACTGGTGGTGCAGGGCGCCCGCGAGCACAACCTTCGGAACGTCGACCTCGATCTCCCGCGCGACAAGCTCATTGTGTTCACCGGTCTGTCCGGTTCGGGGAAGTCGTCCTTGGCGTTCGACACGATCTTCGCGGAGGGCCAGCGGCGCTACGTCGAGTCGCTGTCGGCGTACGCGCGCCAGTTCCTCGGGCAGATGGACAAGCCCGACGTCGACTTCATCGAGGGCCTCTCGCCGGCGGTGTCCATCGACCAGAAGTCGACCAACCGCAACCCGCGGTCGACGGTCGGGACCATCACCGAGGTCTACGACTACCTGCGCCTGCTCTACGCGCGCGCGGGCACGCAGTACTGCCCGGTCTGCGGGGAGCGCGTCACCGCCCAGACCCCGCAGCAGATCGTGGACCGGCTGCTCGAGCTCCCCGAGGGGACGCGGTACCAGGTCCTCGCGCCGGTCGTGCGCGGCCGCAAGGGCGAGTACGCCGACCTCTTCAAGGAGCTGCAGGCCAAGGGCTTCGCCCGCGCCCGCGTCGACGGCGAGGTCGTGCAGCTCACCGAGCCGCCCGCGCTGGAGAAGAAGCTCAAGCACGACATCGAGGTGGTCATCGACCGCCTCGTCGCGCGCGAGGGCGTGCAGCGCCGGCTCACCGACTCCGTGGAGACCGCGCTCGGCCTGGCCGGCGGCCTCCTGGTCGTCGAGCTGGTCGACGCCGACATCGACGACCTCAACCGCGAGCGTCGGTTCTCGGAGCACCGCGCGTGCCCGAACGACCACGTGCTCACCCTCGACGAGATCGAGCCGCGCACGTTCTCGTTCAACGCCCCGTACGGCGCGTGCCCCGAGTGCACCGGCATCGGCTCGCGCCTCGAGGTGGACCCCGACCTGGTCGTCCCGGACGAGGACCTGTCGCTGGACGACGGCGCGGTCGCCCCGTGGTCGCAGATCTCGAGCGAGTACTTCGGCCGGGTGCTCAGCGCGCTCGCCGCCGACATGGGCTTCTCGACGTCGGTGCCGTGGCGCGCGCTGCCGCAGCGGGCCAAGGACGCGGTGCTGCACGGTCAGAACCACGAGGTGAAGGTCCGCTACAAGAACCGCTGGGGTCGTGAGCGGCAGTACTCGACCGGGTTCGAGGGCGTCATCACGTTCCTCGAGCGCCGGCACAACGAGACGGACTCGGACTGGAGCAAGGAGAAGTACGAGGCCTTCATGCGCGAGGTCCCGTGCCCCGTGTGCGAGGGTGCGCGCCTCAAGCCCGAGGTGCTCGCCGTCAAGGTCGGTGGCCGTTCCATCGCTGAGGTCTGCAACCTGCCCATCCGGGACGCACGCGAGTTCCTCGACGCGCTGGAGCTGGGCGAGCGCGAGCGCGCGATCGCCGCGCAGGTGCTCAAGGAGATCCAGGCGCGGCTCGGGTTCCTGCTCGACGTGGGCCTGGACTACCTCTCGCTGACGCGACCGGCGGCGACGCTGTCCGGCGGCGAGGCGCAGCGCATCCGGCTGGCGACGCAGATCGGCTCCGGCCTGGTCGGCGTGCTCTACGTCCTGGACGAGCCGTCGATCGGGCTCCACCAGCGGGACAACCGCCGCCTCATCGACACGCTGACCCGCCTGCGGGACCTGGGCAACACGCTCATCGTCGTCGAGCACGACGAGGACACCATCCGCACCGCGGACTGGATCGTCGACATCGGGCCGGGCGCCGGCGAGCACGGCGGTCGCGTCGTCCACTCGGGCGACCTCGCCGGGCTGCTGTCGTCCGCCGAGTCGGTCACGGGCGCGTACCTGTCGGGCCGCCGGACCATCCCGATGCCGAACGTGCGGCGCCCCACCGACAAGAAGCGCCAGCTGACGGTCGTCGGGGCGCGCGAGCACAACCTGCAGGGCATCGACGTGTCGTTCCCGCTCGGCGTGCTCACCGCGGTGACCGGCGTGTCGGGCTCGGGGAAGTCGACGCTGGTCAACGCGATCCTCTACACGGTGCTCGCCAACGAGCTCAACGGCGCACGCCAGGTGGCGGGCCGGCACAAGCGCGTGACGGGCCTGGAGCACCTGGACAAGGTCGTGCACGTGGACCAGGGACCGATCGGGCGCACGCCGCGGTCCAACCCGGCCACGTACACGGGCGTCTGGGACCACGTCCGCCGGCTGTTCGCGGAGACCACCGAGGCGAAGGTGCGTGGGTACACGCCGGGCCGGTTCTCGTTCAACGTCAAGGGCGGCCGCTGCGAGGCCTGCTCGGGCGACGGCACGCTGAAGATCGAGATGAACTTCCTGCCGGACGTCTACGTCCCGTGCGAGGTCTGCCACGGCGCCCGCTACAACCGCGAGACGCTCGAGGTGCACTTCAAGGGCAAGACGGTCGCCGACGTGCTCAACATGCCGATCGAGGAGGCCGCGGAGTTCTTCGCCGCGGTGCCCGCGATCTCCCGGCACCTGCGCACGCTGGTCGACGTCGGCCTCGGCTACGTGCGTCTGGGCCAGCCGGCCCCGACGCTCTCGGGCGGTGAGGCTCAGCGCGTCAAGCTCGCGGCGGAGCTGCAGCGCCGCTCGACCGGGCGCACCATCTACGTGCTCGACGAGCCGACCACGGGCCTGCACTTCGAGGACATCCGCAAGCTGCTCGGCGTGCTGCAGTCGTTGGTCGACAAGGGCAACTCCGTGATCGTGATCGAGCACAACCTCGACGTCATCAAGAACGCCGACTGGGTGATCGACATGGGCCCGGAGGGTGGCAGCGGCGGCGGGCTGGTCATCGCCGAGGGGACGCCGGAGTACGTGGCGTCCGTCGAGGAGAGCCACACCGGCCGGTTCCTCGCCGAGGTGCTCGAGCCGGTCGCGCAGCCCGTCAAGCGTCGGGCGGTCAAGCAGCGCGTCCCCGCGTGACCGGTCGGCTGACGCCCGCGGGCGAGAGGCAGCACGTCGTCGCGGCTGCCGGCGGCGGAACCCCGGCTTCAGCCTCCGGCGGGCTGAGGTCGAGTCAGTCGCGCGCTCAGCCGGCGACGGCCATCCGGACCGGGACGGGCTCGTGCCGGACGGGGAAGTTCACGGAGCGGGAGATGAAGCAGTGCTCGTGGGCCTGGTGATGGATCCCGCCGAGGACGGCGTCCGTCACCGCGCCGCCGTCGGGCAGGTGGGCGCCGGGGGCGACGGTCACGCGCGGCCGCAGGACGACCTCGCGGAACTGGCCCTGGCCTGCGGCCTCGATGCGCATGGTGCCGACGGCCTTGTCCTCGTACCCGACCACGACCACGCCGGCCGCCGAGGCCAGGTGCAGGAACCAGAGCATGTGGCACTGGGCCAGGGCGCTGACCAGCAGCTCCTCCGGGTTGTACCGGGACGGGTCTCCGCGGAACGCCGGGTCGGACGACCCGAGGAGCGGCGGCTTCGAGCCGATGCGCACCTCGTGGTCGCGGCTGTAGGAGGTGTAGCTCGACGTCCCGGTGGCGCCGGCGCCGGTCCAGGTGACGTCGACGGAGTACGTGTGCAGGGGGCCCATCGGTCCACGGTATCGGCGTCGGCAAGGCCGCGTGCGGTCCGCAGCGTCGGTCGCGCGAACTAGGCTCGAACGCATGGCTGATCCCGCCACGTACCGCCCCGCGCCGGGGGAGATCCCGGACTCGCCGGGGGTCTACCGCTTCCGCGACGAGCACGGCCGCGTCATCTACGTCGGCAAGGCCAAGAGCCTGCGCTCACGGCTGTCCAGCTACTTCCAGGACCTCTCGGGCCTGCACCAGCGCACCCGGCAGATGGTCACCACGGCGGCCTCGGTGCAGTGGACCGTGGTGGGCACGGAGGTCGAGGCGCTCGCGCTCGAGTACTCCTGGATCAAGGAGTTCGACCCGCGCTTCAACGTGAAGTACCGGGACGACAAGTCGTACCCGTACCTCGCGGTCACCATGGCCGACGAGTTCCCGCGCATCCAGGTCATGCGCGGCGCCAAGCGCAAGGGCACGCGGTACTTCGGGCCATACGCGCACGCGTGGGCGATCCGCGAGACCGTCGACCTGCTGCTGCGGGTGTTCCCGGTCCGCACGTGCTCGGCGGGCGTGTTCAAGCGCGCACGCCAGCAGGGCCGACCGTGCCTGCTGGGCTACATCGACAAGTGCTCGGCGCCCTGCGTCGGGCGCATCTCGCCCGACGACCACCACCAGCTCGCCCAGGACTTCTGCGACTTCATGGCGGGCGACACGGCCAAGTTCACGCGGCGGCTGACGGCGCGCATGAAGGAGGCGTCGGCCGAGCTGGAGTTCGAGCGGGCCGCGCGGCTGCGCGACGACATCGCGACGCTCGAGCGGGCCACCGAGAAGAACGCGGTGGTGCTGGCCGACGGCACGGACGCGGACATCTTCGCGCTGTCCGGCGACGAGCTGGAGGCGGCCGTCCAGGTGTTCCACGTGCGCGACGGACGCATCCGCGGCCAGCGCGGGTGGGTCGTCGAGAAGGTCGAGGACGTGACCGACGGCGAGCTGGTCGAGCACCTGCTCCAGCAGATCTACGGCAACGAGGCGTCCGGTGACGGAGACCCGGGGTCGTCGGCGGTCCCGCGCGAGGTCCTCGTCCCGGTGCTGCCGCCGGACGTCGACCAGGTGCAGGCGTGGCTCACCGGGCTGCGCGGCAGCAAGGTCTCGGTCCGGGTGCCGCAGCGCGGCGACAAGCGCGAGCTGGCGGAGACCGTGCACCGCAACGCCGAGCACGCGCTCGTGCTGCACCGCACCCGCCGTGCCGGCGACCTGACCACCCGCAGCCAGGCGCTGCAGGAGATCCAGGAGGCGCTGGACCTCCCGTCGGCCCCGCTGCGCATCGAGTGCTACGACGTCTCGCACAACCAGGGGACGTACCAGTCGGCGTCCATGGTGGTGTTCGAGGACGGGCTCGCGCGCAAGAGCGAGTACCGCCTGTTCACCGTCCGCGGGCCGGAGGGGCAGGGCGCGCGCGACGACACGGCGGCGATGCACGAGGTCATCACGCGGCGGTTCCGGCGGTACCTGGCGGACCGCGCCGACGCGCGGGACGTCGAGCTGGGCACCGGCGAGGACGACGACGACCAGCCGCTGCGCTCGGGACCCATTGACGAGGTCACCGGCAAGCMGGTCCGCTTCGCGTACCCGCCGAACCTCGTCGTCGTCGATGGCGGGCCACCGCAGGTCGCGGCCGCGGCCGCGGCCATGGCGGAGCTCGGCATCGACGACGTCGCCCTCGTCGGGCTCGCCAAGCGCCTGGAGGAGGTCTGGCTGCCGGGGGAGGAGTATCCGGTGATCCTGCAGCGCAGCTCCGAGGGGCTCTACCTGCTCCAGCGGCTGCGCGACGAGGCGCACCGGTTCGCCATCACCGCCCACCGCAAGCGTCGCAGCAAGGGCATGACGGCGTCGGTGCTCGACGGCGTGCCCGGCCTCGGCCCGGCGCGGCAGGCGGCGCTGCTGCGGCACTTCGGCTCGGTGAAGCGCCTGCGGGCCGCCTCCGTCGAGGAGATCGCGTCGGTGCAGGGCATGGGGGACCGGACCGCGGCGGCGGTCGTCGCGGCGCTGGCCGCTCCGGGTGTGGCGGCGGCCGCGGCGAGCGAGCCGGCTGGCATGCTGGACGCATGAGCGACGAGCCCTCGCCGATCACGGTGCCCGCCGGGATCCCCGCCCTCGAGGCGGCCACCGCGGCGCCCCACCTGAGCCAGCCGCAGGTCCTGATCATCACCGGCATGTCCGGCGCGGGCCGCACGCGGGCGGCCGCGGTGCTCGAGGACCTCGACTGGTACGTCATCGACAACCTGCCGGCCCAGATGCTCACGCACCTGGTCGGGATGCTCACCAGCGGGCCGGCCGGCGCCGGTGCGCAACGCCTCGCGGCGGTCATCGACGTGCGCGGGCGGGAGTTCTTCCGCGACCTGTCGCCGGTGCTGCAGGGGCTGCGCGAGTCCGGGGTCGAGTACCGGATCCTGTTCCTCGACGCCTCGGACGAGGTGCTGGTGCGGCGGTTCGAGCAGGTCCGGCGCCCGCACCCGCTGCAGGGCCAGGGCCGCATCCTCGACGGCATCGCGGAGGAGCGCGCGGTGCTGGCCGACCTGCGCGAGCGCGCCGACACGGTCATCGACACCTCCGAGCTCAACGTGCACGACCTCGCGCGGGAGGTCCGCGCCGTCGTCGCCAACGGTGCCGAGGACGCGCTGCGCATCTCGGTCGTGTCGTTCGGCTTCAAGTACGGGATCCCGCTCGACGCCGACCACGTGGTGGACATGCGGTTCCTGGCCAACCCGTACTGGATCACCGAGCTCCGCCACCTCACGGGCCGGGACGCGCCCGTGCGCGACTACGTGCTCGGCCTGCCCGGCGCCGTGACGTTCATCGAGCGCTACGTCGACGCGCTCGAGCCGGTGCTGGCGGGGTACCTCAACGAGGAGAAGCGCTACGTGACCATCGCGGTCGGCTGCACGGGCGGCAAGCACCGCTCGGTGGCCGTCAGCGAGGCCATCGCCTCGAGGTTGCGGGAGCGGGGACACCTGGTCGCCGTCTCCGCCCGCGACCTCGGCAAGGAATGAGGGCGGCCGCGCCGGCCGTCGTCGCTCTGGGTGGTGGGCACGGCCTGTCGGCGTCGCTGTCGGCCCTCCGGCTGATGACCGACCGGATCACGGCCGTGGTCACGGTCGCGGACGACGGCGGATCCTCCGGCCGGCTGCGCGACGAGCTCGGCGTCCTCCCGCCCGGTGACCTCCGGATGGCCCTCGCCGCGCTGTGCGACGACTCCGACTGGGGCCGGACCTGGCGCGACCTGCTGCAGCACCGGTTCCGCTCGTCGGGGGACCTGGACCAGCACGCGGTCGGGAACCTGCTCATCGTGGCGCTCTGGGAGCTGCTGGGCGACACCGTCCAGGGCCTCGACTGGGTGGGCAAGCTGCTCGGTGCCCGGGGACGGGTGCTGCCGATGGCGTCGGTGCCGCTGCTCATCGAGGCCGACGTCGTCGACGCCGGCGGGGCCACGACCCTGGTCGTCGGGCAGAGCGCCGTGGCGGTCACCACCGGCACCATCACGCAGGTACGGCTGGAACCGGCCGACCCGCCTGCGTGCCCGGAGGCGGTGGCGGCGATCGAGGCGGCGGACTGGGTCGTGCTCGGACCGGGCTCCTGGTACACGTCCGTCCTCCCGCACCTGCTGGTGCCGGGCCTGCGCGACGCGCTGGGCCGGACGAGTGCACGCACGATCGTCACGCTGAACCTGGCGTCGGGTGAATCAGGCGAGACCGCCGGGATGAGTGCCGACCAGTACCTCGACGTGCTCCGGGTGCACGCGCCGGAGCTCCGGGTGGACGCCGTCGTCGCGGACCCGTCGGCCGTCGAGGACGTCGCGGCGCTCGCCGCGCGGAGCGCGGACCTGGGGGCACGTCTCCTGCTGCGGCAGGTGAGCCGCGGCGACGGCACGCCGCGGCACGACCCGTTGCGGCTCGCAGGGGCCTACTCGGACGTGCTGGACGGCTTCCTCGGGGACGTCGGGACCCGCGAGAACCCACCCGAGTAGGTGACGGGAGCGGTCCCGGGCAGGTGTCCTGCAATGGCAGGATGCAGCCATGGCGTTGACGGCACAGGTGAAGGACGAGCTCGCCCGTCTGAAGGTGGACAAGACGTCCTCACGGAAGGCCGAGGTCTCGGCCACCCTGAGGTTCGCCGGGGGCTTGCACATCATCTCGGGTCGGATCGTCATCGAGGCGGAGCTGGACACGGGCATGGCGGCCCGTCGTCTGCGACAGGCGATCGCCGAGGTGTACGGGCACGAGAGCGAGATCATCGTCGTCTCGGGCGGCGGTCTGCGCCGCGGCAGCCGGTACGTGGTCCGCGTGGTCAAGGACGGCGAGTCGCTGGCCCGGCAGACGGGCCTGCTGGACAACCGGGGCCGTCCGGTCCGCGGGCTCCCGCCGCAGGTCGTGTCCGCCGGCGTCGCCGAGGCCGAGTCGGCCTGGCGTGGCGCGTTCCTCGCGCACGGCTCGCTCACGGAGCCGGGTCGGTCGTCGGCGCTCGAGGTCACGTGCCCCGGTCCGGAGGCGGCGCTCGCGCTCGTCGGGGCCGCACGCCGCCTGGGCATCGCCGCCAAGGCGCGCGAGGTGCGGGGCATCGACCGCGTCGTCATCCGGGACGGGGACGCCATCAGCGCGATGCTCACCCGGCTCGGGGCGCACGAGACGGTCCTGGTCTGGGAGGAGCGCCGCGTCCGTCGCGAGGTCCGCGGMACCGCCAACCGGCTCGCCAACTTCGACGACGCCAACCTGCGCCGCTCGGCGCGCGCCGCGGTCGCTGCGGGCGCACGCGTCGAGCGTGCCTTCGAGATCCTCGGCGACGAGCTGCCGGAGCACCTGCGGGAGGCCGGCGAGCTGCGCCTCGCGCACAAGGAGGCGTCGCTGGAGGAGCTGGGCAAGCTGGCCGTCCCCACGCTCACCAAGGACGCTGTCGCCGGCCGCATCCGGCGCCTGCTGGCCACCGCGGACAAGCGCGCCGCGGAGCTGGGGATCCCGGACACGGAAGCGGGCCTCAGCCCCGACCTGCTGGATCTCTGAGCGGCGTCCCGGGGAGTCTCACCAGGGACCTACGTCGCGGCGTGAGCCCGGTCACCTGGTATAGGGTCGTGTCATCCGAACGTCACACGACGGTCACGTGCTGGGCATGTGGAGCAGCACGAGCCGTAGGCGTCCGGAGCGCACAGCGGCGTGCGTGACCCCATCACCAAAATGTGTGCGCCGGCCCCCCGTCGGCGCTGCCGAGGAGGGCAAGTGACCATCCGCGTCGGTATCAACGGCTTCGGCCGTATCGGGCGTAACTTCTACCGGGCGATCATCGCGTCCGGTGCCGACATCGAGATCGTCGGCGTGAACGACCTCACGGACAACAAGACGCTCGCGCACCTGCTGAAGTACGACACGGTGCTCGGCCGCTTCCCGCTGAGCGTCGACTTCGACGACGAGAACATCATCGTGGACGGCAAGAAGATCCGCGCCCTCGCCGAGCGTGACCCCGCCAGCCTCCCCTGGAAGGAGCTGGGCGCGGACATCGTCATCGAGTCGACCGGCTTCTTCACGGACGCGACCAAGGCGAAGGCGCACCTCGAGGCCGGTGCCAAGAAGGTCATCATCTCCGCCCCGGCGAAGAACGAGGACGGCACGTTCGTCGTCGGCGTGAACCACGAGCAGTACGACGCCGCGACGCAGCACATCATCTCGAACGCGTCGTGCACGACGAACTGCCTGGCCCCCGTGGCCAAGGCGCTCAACGACTCGATCGGCATCGAGCGCGGTCTCATGACCACGATCCACGCCTACACCGGTGACCAGAACCTGCAGGACGGTCCCCACAAGGACCTGCGTCGCGCCCGCGCCGCCGCGCAGAACATCGTCCCGACGTCGACCGGTGCGGCCAAGGCCGTGGCGCTCGTGCTGCCGGAGCTCAAGGGCAAGCTCGACGGCTTCGCGCTCCGCGTCCCCGTCATCACGGGCTCGGCCACGGACCTGACCTTCACCGCCTCGCGCGAGGTCACGGTCGAGGAGGTCAACGCCGCGGTCAAGGCCGCCGCCGAGGGCCCCCTCAAGGGCATCCTCGAGTACGTCGAGGACGAGATCGTGTCGAGCGACATCGTCACGAACCCGCACCAGAGCATCTTCGACTCGAAGCTCACCAAGGTGAGCGGCGACCTGGTCAAGATCATCGCCTGGTACGACAACGAGTGGGGCTACTCGAACAGCCTCGTCGCGCTCACCTCGTACGTCGGCGAGCGTCTCTGACGGTCCTGTCGCACCTGTAGTGACGGTCATGCGTCCGCGTGCGCCCCGGCCCTTCCGGCCCCGGCGCACGCGGACGCTGCCGTGTCCGGCCCTGCTCCAGTCAAGGGAAGAAGACGTATGAAGACCATCGAGGACCTCGGCGACCTGCGCGGCAAGCGCGTGCTCGTCCGCTCCGACTTCAACGTGCCGCTCGACGGCACGACCATCACCGACGACGGCCGCGTCCGCGCCGCCCTCCCGACGCTCCAGGCGCTGCTCGCCGCCGGGGCACGGGTCGTCGTGATGGCCCACCTCGGCCGCCCGAAGGGTGCGCCGGAGGACAAGTACTCGCTCAAGCCCGTCGCGGACCGGCTGTCCGAGCTGCTGGGCCAGCCCGTCGCCCTGGCAACCGACGTCGTCGGCGACTCCGCGAAGGCCACCGTCGCGGCCCTGCAGGACGGCGAGATCGCCCTGCTCGAGAACATCCGGTTCGACCCGCGCGAGACGTCCAAGGTCGACGCCGAGCGCGCCGAGCTGGCGGGGGAGCTCGCCGGCCTCGCCGACGTCTTCGTCTCCGACGGCTTCGGCGTCGTGCACCGCAAGCAGGCGTCCGTCTACGACGTCGCGCTGGTGCTCCCGCACGCCGTCGGCAAGCTCGTCCTCAAGGAGGTCGCGTCGCTGCGCAAGGCGACCGACGACCCCGAGCGGCCGTACGTCGTCGTGCTCGGCGGGTCGAAGGTGTCGGACAAGCTCGGCGTCATCGCCAACCTGCTGACCAAGGCGGACCGCCTGCTCATCGGCGGCGGGATGCTCTTCACGTTCCTCGCTGCCAAGGGCTACTCGGTGGGCAACTCGCTGCTCGAGGCGGACCAGATCGACACGGTCAAGGGCTACCTGGCGCAGGCCGAGGAGGCCGGCGTCGAGATCGTGCTGCCGACGGACATCGTCGTGGCCGACGAGTTCAAGGCCGACTCCCCGGCGCAGGTCGTCGCGGCCGACGCCATCCCCGACGGCAAGATCGGGCTCGACATCGGCCCCGACTCGAGCCGGCTCTTCGCCAGCAAGATCGTCGACGCCAAGACCGTGGTCTGGAACGGCCCGGCCGGCGTGTTCGAGTTCGAGGCGTTCTCGGGCGGCACGCGCGCCGTCGCGCAGGCGCTCATCGAGGCGGGCGCCAACGGCGGCTTCACCATCGTCGGCGGTGGCGACTCCGCCGCGGCCGTGCGCACGCTCGGCTTCGACGAGGCCGGGTTCGGACACATCTCGACCGGTGGTGGCGCGAGCCTCGAGTTCCTCGAGGGCAAGACGCTCCCCGGCATCGCCGTTCTGGAGGACTGATCGTGGCGACTCGCACCCCGCTCATGGCGGGCAACTGGAAGATGAACCTGGACCACCACCAGGCCACGCACACCGTGCAGAAGCTCGCGTGGACGCTCAAGGACGCACGGCACGACTTCGGCAAGGTCGAGGTGTGCGTGCTGCCGCCGTTCACCGACCTGCGCAGCGTGCAGACGCTCGTCGACGCCGACAAGCTCGAGCTCGTCTACGGCGCGCAGGACGTCTCGGCGCACACGTCGGGGGCGTACACGGGCGAGATCTCGCCGCTGTTCCTGGCCAAGCTCGGCGTCACGTACGTCGCGATCGGCCACTCGGAGCGCCGCGAGTACCACAACGAGTCCGACGAGCTGATCAACGCCAAGGTCAAGTCCGCGCTCGGCGCGGGCCTGGTCCCCATCCTGTGCGTCGGTGAGGTCCTCGAGGTCCGCAAGGCCGGCGAGCACGTCCCGCACACGCTCGCGCAGCTGGACGGCGCCCTGGCGGGCCTCACGGCCGAGCAGGTCGCCACGCTCGTCGTCGCCTACGAGCCCGTCTGGGCCATCGGCACCGGCGAGACGGCGACGCCCGAGGACGCGCAGGAGCTCGCCGCTGCCATCCGCACGCGCATCGGCGAGCTGTACGACGCCGCGACGGCCGACGCGGTCCGCGTGCTCTACGGCGGCTCGGTGAAGTCGTCGAACGTCGCCTCGATCATGGCCAAGCCCGACGTCGACGGCGCGCTCGTCGGCGGCGCGAGCCTGGACCCCGAGGAGTTCGCGGCGATCGCGCGCTACCAGTCGCACGCGGTCGGCCTCTAGCCGGCACGGGTGGGTCCCGGGGAGCTCCTGGGACCCACCTGGGCGCGGTGGTGGCTTATCGCCCCACTCGTCGCCTACCCTGTACCGCGGTCCACCGCAGCGCCGCTGGCTCCACCGCCGACGACGTGCCCGCCCAGTAAGGAACTGACACCGACGTGACTGGCCTTCGTATCGCCCTCGAGGTGCTGCTGGTGCTGACCAGCCTCCTGCTCATCCCGCTCGTCCTGCTGCACAAGGGCAAGGGCGGTGGCCTGTCGGACATGTTCGGTGGCGGCATCACGAGCAGCGCGGGCAGCTCGGGCGTGGCGGAGCGGAACCTGAACCGCATCACGATCGGCACCGCCCTCGTGTGGACGGCGATCATCATCCTGCTCGGTCTCCTCGAGCGCACGGTCTGAGGCGGTAGACGATGGCGAGCGGGAGTGCGATCAGGGGGTCGCGAGTCGGCGCCGGCCCGATGGGCGAGGCCGAGCGCGGGGACACCGCTCCACGGATCTGGGTGTCGTACTGGTGCGCCAACGGCCACGAGACACGCCCCAGCTTCGCCGAGGAGGCGGCGCTCGACGCCCCGGTGACGTGGGACTGCCCCCGCTGCGGGTTCCCCGCCGGGCAGGACCAGGAGAACCCTCCGTCGCCGTCCAAGAACGAGCCGTACAAGACGCACCTCGCCTACGTGAAGGAGCGGCGGTCCGACGAGGACGGCGCCGCGATCCTCGACGAGGCGCTCGCCGCCCTGCGCGCCAAGCGCGGCGGCTGACACCGCACTGACGACGAAGGGCCCCCGATTCGGGGGCCCTTCGTCGTCGTGGGGGAGTCAGTCGAGGACGCGGAGGAGCGCGAAGCCGTCGTAGCCCTTGGCGCCCACCGTCTGGATCACCGTGCTGTCGTAGCGCGGGTGGTCGGTGAGCAGCTCGACCATGGCGCGGACGCCCTGGACGCGCTCGTCGGAGTGCTCGGGGTCGACCACGGCTCCGCCGCGCACCACGTTGTCGACGACGACGACCGAGCCCGGGTGCGTGAGGGACAGCGTCTGCTCGAGGTAGCGCGGGATCGACTGCTTGTCGGCATCGATGAACACGAGGTCGAACGGCTCGGTCCCGTCGGCGATCAGCCGGTCGAGCGTGTCGGCCGCGGGACCCACCAGCACCTCGACGAGCTCGTCGACGCCCGCGCGCGTGAGGGACTCCGTCGCCACCCGCGCGTGCTCCGGCTCGAGCTCGAGGGTGGTCAGGTGCCCGTCGGCGGGCAGGGCGCGGGCGAGCCACAGGGTGCTGTAGCCGCCCAGGGTGCCGATCTCGAGGATGCGGCGGGCGCCCGCGGTCTGGGCCAGCAGGTGCAGGAACTTGCCCTGGTTGGGGGCCACGGCGATGTCCGGCAGCCCGCCGGCCGACGCCGAGTGCCGGGTGTCCACCAGCGCGACGTCCTCGGGGACGAGCGCGCCGAGGTAGTGGTCGACCCGGGTCCACAGGTCGGCCTGGGACTCGACCGGTGCCGGGAACGCCGAGGCGGTGGTCGAGAGGGCGGCGGAGGTGCCCAGGCCTTCGGTCGCGGCGATGTCGACCAGCCAGAGCGTGCGCTCGGTGCCGAGCGCGCCGGACGCGGGGGTCGTCTCCACCGGCGCCCCACGCAGGGCCGAGGCGACGGCGGCGGCCTTCTCCGCGCCGGCCGCGACGACCCAGACCTCGCGCGCGGCCTGGATGGCGTCGTAGGTCAGCGAGACGCGCTCCGGCGGCGGCTTGGGGGAGCCGTGCACGCCGACGGTGGGCCGACCGGTGACCGACAGGGCCTCGTGGCCGGGGAACAGCGACGCGACGTGCCCGTCGGGTCCCATGCCGAGCAGCAGCACGTCGAAGGCCGGCGACCCGGCCTCGGCGAAGGTCCGCGCGTACGCGTCGGCCGAGGCCTCGGGCGTCGGCACCTCGTCGGACTGGGCCGGGACGGCGTGCACGTTCTCCACCGGCAGGGCGTCGCCCAGCGCGTCGATCAGGGCGTCCCGCGCCTGGGTCTCGTTGCGGTCGGGATCCCCGTCGGGCAGGAAGCGCTCGTCGCCCCACCACAGGTGCACGCCGGACCAGTCGACGGCGTCGCGCACCGGGCTGGCCGCGACGGCCTTGAGGGACGCGATGCCGACCGTGCCGCCGGTGAGCACCACGTGGACCGGCGAGCGGTGCGACTGCACGTCGACCAGGTGCGTGAGCAGCCGCGCCGCGACGGACTCGGCGAGCACCCGGGAGTCCGGATGGACGACGACGTCGCGGGTCATGCGTCGATCCTCGCGAGACCCTTCTGCAGCACCTCGCCGTAGACCTCGTCCGCGTCGAGCCGCCGCAGCTCCTCCGCCAGGCACTCGCGCAGCTGGCGGATGGGCAGGGCGATCCGGTGCTCGGGCTGGTCGGGCTGCCGCAGCGCGGCGGTCTTGCCGTCGGGCCGGTCGAGCACGATGTCGCCCGACGAGCGCTCGAGCCGCACCTGCGTGATCGCGGGCGCGTCCTTGATGCGCTCGATCTCGACGGGGATCTTGAGCGCGTAGGCCAGCCACGCGGCCATCAGGTCGACCGACGGGTGCGTGCTCTCGCCGACGACCACGGCCTTGTGCACCGGCTCGTACGGCGGCTGGTCGAGCGTCGCGGCGATGAGCCCGCGCCACAGGGTCGCCCGGGTCCACGCCAGGTCCGTGTTGCCGTCGACGTGGGACGCGGCGAGCTTGCGCAGCGCCGCGTTCGGGCGCGCGACCTGGGTCGAGTCGGTGATGCGGCGGGTCGCCATGCGCCCGAGCTGCGCCTCGGCGACGTTCTCGGGGATCTCGTAGGGCCACCAGGTGACGATGGGGGTGTCGGGGAGCAGCAGCGGGATGACGAGCGTGTCGAGGTGCCGCTCGAGCTGCCCGGACGGGCGCAGCACCAGCACCTCGCTCGCACCGGCGTCGCCGCCGAGGCGGATCTGTGCGTCCAGCGTGGACGTCCGCTCCTTGGTGTCGTTCGCGATGACGATGACGCGGCACGGGTGCTCGCGGCTGGCGTCGTTCGCGGCGTCGATCGCCTCGTCGGGATCGTGGTCGCCCACCGGGATGATCAGGGTCAGCACCCGCCCGAGGGCGATCGCACCGCCCTCGTCGCGCTCCTTGAGCAGGCGCTTGTTGATGTCCCGCGTGGTCGTGTCGGGCATCTCGATGATCATGGCCGCCTCCAGACGCGCCCGTCGCGGGCCATCATCTTGTCCGCCGACTCCGGGCCCCACGTGCCCGAGCGGTACTCCTCCGGCTTGCCCTTGCCGGCCCAGTACGACGTGACCGGGTCGAGCACCTGCCAGGACAGCTCGACCTCCTCGTGCCGCGGGAACAGCGGCGGGTCGCCCAGGAGGACGTCGAGGATGAGGCGCTCGTAGGCCTCGGGGGAGGACTCGGTGAACGCGTGGCCGTAGCCGAAGTCCATCGTGACGTCGCGGACCTCCATGGCCGTGCCGGGCACCTTGGCGCCGAACCGCAGCGTCACGCCCTCGTCGGGCTGCACGCGGATGACCAGGGCGTTCTTGCCCAGCTCCTCCGTGGCCGTCGACTCGAACGGCAGGTGGGGCGCGCGCTTGAAGACGACAGCGATCTCGGTGACCCGTCGGCCCAGCCGCTTGCCGGTGCGCAGGTAGAACGGCACCCCGGCCCAGCGGCGGTTGTCGATGTCGACCCGGATGGCGGCGAACGTCTCGGTGGTGGAGTTCGGGTTGAACCCCTCCTCCTCGAGGTAGCCGACGACCTTCTCGCCGCCCTGCCAGCCCGCCGCGTACTGCCCGCGGGCCGTGTGCTTGCCCAGGTCGCGAGGGAGCTTGACGGCCGAGAGGACCTTGATCTTCTCCGCGGTCAGGCTCTTCGCCTCGAACGACGCGGGCTCCTCCATCGCCGTGAGCGCGAGCAGCTGCAGCAGGTGGTTCTGGATGACGTCACGCGCCGCGCCGATGCCGTCGTAGTACCCCGCGCGGCCGCCGATGCCGATGTCCTCGGCCATGGTGATCTGGACGTGGTCGACGTAGTTCGCGTTCCAGATGGGCTCGTACAGCTGGTTGGCGAAGCGGAGCGCGAGCAGGTTCTGCACCGTCTCCTTGCCGAGGTAGTGGTCGATCCGGAAGATGTCGTCGGGCCGGAAGACGTCCGACACGATCTCGTTGAGCTCGCGCGCGCTGGCGAGGTCGTGGCCGAACGGCTTCTCGATGACGACGCGGCGCCAGGTGCCCTCCTCGGGCTGCGACAGCCCGGACCGGGCCAGCTGCTTGCAGACGACCGGGAACGAGCTGGGCGGGATCGACAGGTAGAACGCGTGGTTGCCGCCCGTGCCGCGGGACACGTCGAGCTCCTCGACGGTGTCGCGCAGCCGGTCGAACGCGTCGTCGTCGTCAAAGGTGCCCTGGACGAACCGGATGCCCTCCGACAGCTGGCGCCACGTGGCCTCCCGGAACGGCGTCCGGGCGTGCTCCTTGACCGAGTCGTGCACGATCTCGGCGAAGTCCTGCGTCGCCCAGTCGCGCCGGGCGAAGCCGGTGAGCGCGAAGCCGGGCGGGAGAAGGCCGCGGTTGGTGAGGTCGTAGACCGCCGGCATGAGCTTCTTGCGCGCGAGGTCGCCCGTGACCCCGAAGATCACGAGCCCGCAGGGGCCGGCGATCCGGGGGAGGCGGCGGTCGCGGGGGTCCCGGAGCGGGTTCTGGCCGGGCCCGACCTTGTTCGGACTCACCTGGCGTCCCCGGACGTGACCTGCTCGGCGGCGCCGGCGAGGCCGTCGGAGACGGTGGTCAGCAGCTCACCCCAGCTCGCGGTGAACTTGTCCACGCCCTCGACCTCCAGCTGCTCCGTGACCTCGTCGATGTCGATGCCGAGGTCGCGCAGGCCGGCGATCACGGCCTCCGACTCGGCCCGGGTCCCCGTCACGGTGTCGTGGGCGTCGCCGCCGTGGTCCGCGACCGCGTCCAGCGTCTTCTCCGGCATCGTGTTGACCACGCCGGCCACGACGAGCTCGTCGACGTAGAGCGTGTCGGGGTAGGCGGGGTCCTTGACGCCCGTGGACGCCCAGAGGGGGCGCTGCGGGTGGGCGCCGGCTGCGGCGAGCGCCGTCCAGCGCTCGTCGGCGACGACCTCCTGGTACAGCCCGTACGCGAGGCGGGCGTTGGCGGTGGCCGCCTTGCCGCGCAGCGCCGCCGCCTCGGGGGTGCCGATCTTGTCGAGCAGCGGGTCGATCGCCGTGTCCACGCGCGACACGAAGAACGAGGCGACGGAGGCGATGGGCGCGAGGTCGTGCCCGTTGGCCTTCGCCTTCTCCAGGCCGCTCTCGAACGCGTCGAGGACCGCGCCGTAGCGCTCGAGCGAGAAGATCAGCGTGACGTTGACGCTGATGCCCTCGGCGAGCACGGCCGTGATCGCCGGGAGGCCCTCGCGGGTGGCCGGGATCTTGATGAAGACGTTCGGGCGGTCCACCGTCGACCAGAGTGACTTGGCGGAGGCGATCGTGGCCTCGGTGTCCTTGGCGAGCCGCGGGTCCACCTCGATGGACACGCGTCCGTCCACGCCGTCGGTGGCGTCGTACACGGGGCGGAGCACGTCCGCCGCCTGGCGCACGTCGTCCGTCGTGATCCGGAACACCGCCGCGTCGACGTCGGCGCCGTCCGCGGCCAGCTCCCGGAGCTGCTCGTCGTAGGCGTCGCCCTTCGCGAGCGCGCTCGCGAAGATCGACGGGTTGGTGGTCACGCCGACGACGCCCTTGTCGGCGACCAGCTGGGCGAGGTTCCCCGTGCGCAGCCGCTCGCGCGAGAGGTCGTCCAGCCAGATCGCGACGCCGGCGTCCGCCAGCCGTGCCAGGGGGGTGCTGCTCGGTGCCATGGTCGATCCCCTTCTCCCGCACGCCGCCCCGGTCTGCCCGGGGCGGCGTGACCGTTCAGACTCAGACCTGCTGGTCGCCCGTCAGACCAGCGTTGTTCGGCAGGCCCGCGGTGGTCGCCGGTCCGGCGCCGCCGCGTGCGGCCGCGATGGACTCGTGCGCCGCCGCGACGACCGCCTCGGGCGTGAACCCGAACTCGCGGAACAGCGTCTTGTCGTCGGCGGACGCCCCGTAGTGCTCGATCGAGACCGAGCGGCCGGCGTCGCCGACGATCTTGTGCCACGACAGCGCGATGCCGGCCTCGACGGAGACCCGGGCCTTCACCGACGAGGGCAGCACCGACTGGCGGTAGTCCTCGTCCTGCTCGGCGAACCACTCGAGGGAGGGCGCCGACACGACGCGCGTGGCCACCCCGGCGGCCTCGAGCGTCGTCCGCGCCTCCACGGCCAGCTGGACCTCGGAGCCCGTGCCGATGAGGATCACGTCCGGCGTGCCGCTGCTCGCCTCCAGCAGCACGTAGGCGCCCTTCGCGACACCGTCGGTCGTCGCGAAGCCCTCCTCGCCGCGCGGGAACGTCGGGACGTTCTGGCGCGTGAGGACGAGGGCGACCGGCCCGGTCGTGTGCTCGATGGTCGCGGCCCACGCCGCCGCCGTCTCGTTGGCGTCGGCCGGGCGGACCACGGTGAGACCGGGGATCGCGCGGACGGCGGCCAGGTGCTCGATCGGCTGGTGCGTCGGACCGTCCTCGCCGAGCCCGATGGAGTCGTGCGTCCACACGTAGACCGCGGGCACCCCCATGAGCGACGCGAGGCGGACCGAGCCGCGCATGTAGTCGCTGAACGTGAAGAACGTGCCGCCGTAGGGCCGGGTCAGGCCGTGCAGCCGGATGCCCGACAGGATCGCGCCCATCGCGTGCTCGCGGATGCCGAAGTGCAGCGTGCGGCCGAACTCGTCGCCCGCGAACTCGTGGGTCGAGCGCTTCGCGGGGATGAAGGACGGCTCGCCCTTCATCGTCGTGTTGTTGGAGCCGGCAAGGTCGGCGGAGCCGCCCCACAGCTCGGGCAGCACGGGCGCCAGCGCGCTGAGCACCTCGCCGGAGGCCGCGCGGGTGGCGACCGCCTTGCCGGCGGGGAACACGGGCAGCGCGTCCCTCCAGCCGTCGGGCAGCTTGCCGGCGACGAGGCGGTCGAGCAGGGCCGCGTTGTCGGGGTTGGCGGCGCGCCACGCGTCGAACGCGGCCTGCCAGTCGGCCTTCGCCGGTGCCGTGCGGTCGGACAGGCCGCGGGTGTGCGCGAGGACCTCGGGGTCGACCTCGAACGTCTTCTCGGGGTCGAAACCGAGGAGCTCCTTGAGGCCCTTGATCGCCTCGCCGCCCAGCTTCGAGCCGTGCGAGGAGTGGTCGTTGGTCTTCGTCGGCGTCGGCCAGGCGATGAGCGTGCGCAGGCCGATGAACGACGGGCGGTCGGTCACGGCCTTGGCCGCCTCGATCGCGGCGTGCAGGGCGTCGACGTCCTCGCGGTACCCGTCGGGCCCGCCGGTCCAGTCGACGAACTGGACGTGCCAGCCGTACGCCTCGTAGCGCGCGACGACGTCCTCGGTGAAGGCGATCTCGGTGTCGCCCTCGATCGAGATGTGGTTGTCGTCCCACAGCACGATGAGGTTGCCGAGCTCCTGCGTGCCCGCGATCGACGACGCCTCGGAGGTGACGCCCTCCTGCAGGTCGCCGTCGGAGGCGATGACGTAGACGAAGTGGTCGAACGGGCTGGTGCCCGGCGCGGCCTCGGGGTCGAGGAGCCCGCGCTCCCGGCGCGACGCCATGGCGAAGCCGACCGCCGACGCGAGGCCCTGGCCCAGCGGGCCGGTCGTGATCTCGACGCCCGTCGTGTGCTTGTACTCCGGGTGCCCCGGGGTCTTGGAGCCCCAGGTGCGCAGCGCCTCCAGGTCCTCGATCTCGAGGCCAAAGCCCGCGAGGTACAGCTGGATGTACTGCGTCAGGCTGGAGTGACCCGCGGACAGGACGAACCGGTCCCGGCCGAGCCAGTGCGGGTCTTTCGGGTCGTGCCGGAGCACGTTCTGGTAGAGCAGGTAGGCGGCGGGAGCCAGGCTGATCGCCGTCCCGGGGTGGCCGTTGCCGACCTTCTCGACCGCGTCGGCGGCCAGGACACGCACCGTGTCCACCGCCCGCAGGTCGAGGTCCGTCCATCCGACCGTCTCGGCCAGGGGAGCCTTCGCGTTCACCGCACCTCATTCCCACCCGCGCCGTCGGCCGGGTGTCGTGTCGGACGAGATCGAGCACCCACTGCGGGATGCCGGGCAGGTGGGACGTCACGCCGTCTCGGCGGTCGTCGGACCGTGCCTTCCGACCCTATAGCGCACCCAGGCACCACCGCCGGGCGTGACCACCAGGAGGCCGAGCGACAGATCTCACACAGTCCCCGCGCCGTTCCGGGGCCCGCGTCGCGCCCGGGCGCAGGTGCAGGCCGTAGCATGGCTGCGCGACCTTGACCCTCTCGGAACCCTTGTCGGATTCAGGAACGGAACCGCAGCGCGTGCGCCTCAGCAGCCCCCTGTCAGTCGAAGACGCCGGAGCGTCCTCCGCGTCGACCCCGACAGCCGCTGCTCCGCCGGCTCCGGCGCCTCCGCGGAGCGCGTGGGCGCGTCTCCGCGGCACGGTCGGCCCGTACATCGCCCTGACGAAGCCGCGCGTCATCGAGCTGCTGCTGGTCACCACGCTGCCGACGATGATCCTGGCGCAGGGCGGGTTCCCGAGCTTCGGCCTGGTCGTCGCGACCCTCGTCGGAGGAGCGGCCGCCGCCGGCTCCGCCAACGTCCTGAACTGCTATCTCGACCGCGACATCGACAAGATCATGAACCGCACCAAGCGGCGCCCGATCGTCACCGGCGAGGTGTCCCCGCGGGCGGCCCTGGTGTTCGGGCTGGCGCTCGGCGTCGCGTCGCTGGCGTGGCTCGCCATCATGGTGAACCCGGCGTCCGCCTGGCTGACCGCGATCGCGATCCTCATCTACGTCGTCGGCTACACCATGATCCTCAAGCGCCGCACGCCGCAGAACATCGTGTGGGGCGGCGCGGCCGGCTGCATGCCGGTCCTCATCGGCTGGTCTGCGGTCACGGGCGGCGTCTCGTGGACGGCGGCGCTGCTGTTCGGCGTCATCTTCTTCTGGACACCGCCGCACTACTGGCCGCTGTCGATGAAGTTCCGGCGCGACTACGCGGCCGCGGGCGTGCCGATGCTTCCCGTCGTCGCCAAGGACACCAAGGTCGCGCGCGAGATGATCGCGTACACGGTGGCGATGATCGCGTGCTCGCTGCTCCTGGTCCCCGTGCAGGGCATGACCTGGGTGTACGGCGTCGTCGCGCTGGCCCTCGGCGCCTGGTTCCTCTGGTCGTGCATCGGCCTGCTGCGGCGGGCGGAGCACCCGGAGGCGGGCAAGCTCAAGGCGATGAGCGTCTTCCACGCGTCGATCACGTACCTCACGCTGCTGTCCGTCGCGATCGCGGTGGACGTGTTCCTGCCGTTCTGATGAGCGGGCGATGACTGGCACGGTGATCGACGAGGCGCTGGAGGTCTACCTCGCGCACCTGACCGTCGAGCGCGGGCTGTCCACCAACACGCTGCTCGCCTACCGCCGCGACCTCGCGCGGTACACGGCCTTCCTGCTCGGGCGGGGCCGCACGACGCCCGTCGAGGTCGACGAGCAKGACGTCGAGGACTTCCTGCTGGCGGTGCGCACGGGATCGGACGGGCGCAGCGCTCTGTCGGCGTCGTCGGCGGCGCGCATCGTGGTCGCCGTCCGKGGCTGGCACAAGTTCCTGCTCCTGGACGGGATGACCAGCCTCGACCCGGCCAGCACGGTCAAGCCCCCGGCCCAGCCGAAGCGGCTGCCGAAGGCGATCTCCGTGGACGACGTGGAACGGCTGCTGGACGCGGCCGGTCTGGGCGACGGCTGCGTCCCGCTGCGCGACCGGGCGCTGCTCGAGCTCGTGTACGGCACCGGCGCGCGCATCTCGGAGGCGGTCGGGCTGGACGTCGACGACCTGGACCGCACCCCCGGTCGGGCCGCCGTGCGGCTGTTCGGCAAGGGCAGCAAGGAGCGCGTGGTGCCGCTCGGGTCGTTCGCGCTGGAGGCCCTCGAGGCGTACCTGGTGCGGGGACGCCCGGCCCTGGCGGTGGGCAGCAAGGGCGGCTCGCCCGGCATCTTCCTCAACACGCGCGGGGCCCGGCTCAGCCGGCAGAGCGCGTGGGCCGTGCTGCGCGTCGCGGCGGAGCGCGCCGGCCTGGCCGGCGCCGAGCACATCTCGCCGCACACGCTCCGGCACTCGTTCGCCACCCACCTGCTGGCCGGCGGCGCGGACGTCCGGGTGGTGCAGGAGCTGCTCGGGCACGCGTCGGTCACGACGACGCAGATCTACACGATGGTCACGCCCGACACGCTGCGCGAGGTCTACGCCGCGGCCCACCCGCGGGCGCGATGAGCGTCACGCCCGCCTCGGTCTGTCGCGCGGTCATCGGGCCGCGCGCTCCGGTAGGTTGTCCCGCGTGGTGAGCCAGCAGACGACCGACCCGCAGCTCGACGCCGTCGGGCGGCCGATGCCCGTGTTCCCCGAGCCCCCGCCGCTCGCCTCCCACGGTCCTGCCCGCGTCATCGCGCTGTGCAACCAGAAGGGCGGCGTCGGCAAGACGACGACCACCATCAACCTGGCCGCCGCGCTCGCCGAGTACGGGCGCAAGGTGCTCATCGTCGACTTCGACCCGCAGGGTGCCGCCTCGGTGGGCCTGGGGATCAGCCCGCACGAGCTGGACCGCACCGTCTACAACCTGCTCATGGAGCGGGACGCGGACATCCGGTCGCTGATCCAGCAGACCGCGACCCCGGGTCTGGACCTGCTGCCCGCGAACATCGACCTGTCCGCGGCCGAGGTGCAGCTGGTGGGCGAGGTCGCCCGCGAGTCGGTGCTGTCCCGGACCCTGCGCCCGATCCTCGACGACTACGACGTCGTGATGATCGACTGCCAGCCGTCGCTCGGCCTGCTCACGGTCAACGCGCTCACGGCAGCGCACGGCGTGCTGATCCCGCTCGAGTGCGAGTTCTTCGCGCTGCGCGGCGTCGCTCTGCTGGTGGAGACCATCGAGAAGGTGCGGGACCGGCTGAACCCGCGGCTCGAGGTCGACGGCATCCTGGCGACCATGTACGACCCCCGCACGCTGCACGCCCGCGAGGTCGTCGCGCGCGTCAGCGAGGCGTTCGGGGACACGCTGCTGCACACGGTGATCAGCCGGACGGTGAAGTTCCCCGACGCCACGGTCGCGGCCGAGCCCATCACCACCTACGCCCCGACGCACGCCGGTGCGGCGGCCTACCGTCAGCTGGCTCGTGAGCTCGTCGCTCGTGGCGACGCCGCCTGACCGGCGCGCGGTCCCGCCCGAGCAGCCCGTCTCGACGCCCGCGCCCGTCGGCACCCAGGCCTTCGAGGTCCACCTCACCAACTTCAGCGGCCCGTTCGACCTGCTGCTGGGCCTGATCGCGAAGCACAAGCTCGACATCACCGAGGTCGCGCTCGCGCAGGTCACCGACGAGTTCATCGCGCACATCCGCGCCGCGGAGAAGGAGTGGGACCTCGGCCAGGCGAGCGAGTTCCTCGTCATCGCCGCGACCTTGCTCGACATGAAGGCCGCCCGGCTGCTGCCGTCGGCCGACGTCGAGGACGCCGAGGACCTCGAGCTGCTGGAGGCGCGGGACCTGCTGTTCGCGCGCCTGCTGCAGTACCGCGCCTACAAGCTGGTGGCGGCGGACCTGGCCGAGCGGTTCGCCACCGAGGGCCGCCGGTTCCCGCGCCTGGTGACGCTCGAGCCGCACCTGGCCGCGCTGCTGCCCGAGCTGGTCTGGCAGATCGGCCCCGAGCAGCTGGCGATGCTGGCGGCCAAGGCCGCGATGCCCCGGGCCGCCCCCGCCGGCGTCGACATCAGCCACCTGCACGCCCCAGCCGTGAGCGTCCGGGAGCAGGCCGCCGTCCTCGTGGACCGGCTGCGTCACGTGGGCTCGATGTCGTTCCGCGCCCTGACCGCGGACGCGGACGCGACCATCGTCGTCGTCGCCCGGTTCCTCGCCCTGCTCGAGCTGTTCCGGGAAGGTGCGGTCGCGTTCGACCAGGTCACGCCCCTCGGCGAGCTGACCGTGCGATGGACCGGCGCCGAGGACGGCGAGGTCGAGGTGAGCGACGACTTCGACACGCTGGACACCACGCTGGACGCCGAGCTGGCCCGTGACGGGTCGGCCGAGGAGGACGCATGACGGACGACGCAGTGCCCGAGCAGTCGACGCCCGACGAGGCTCTGGCTGACGCGGCCGATGAGCTGGCGGTGGGGGAGTCGGCCGCGGCCGACGAGCTGGCCTTCGACGTCGACGACCTGCCCGGCGGTGCGCTGGCCGCGCTCGAGGCGGTGCTCATGGTCGCGGACGAGCCGATCCCCGCCGTCCGGCTRGCGACCGTCCTCGCGCTGCCGACGGCGCGCGTCGAGGCGCTGCTCGACGAGCTCGCCGCCGAGTACCGCGGCGACCTGGGTGGCCGCCCGCGAGGGTTCGAGGTGCGGCGCGCGGGGGAGGGCTGGCGGATCTACTCGGCGCCGGTCTACGCCGACGTCGTCGGGCGCTTCGTCCTCGACGGGCAGACGGCCCGGCTCACCCAGGCGGCGCTCGAGACGCTCGCGGTGATCGCGTACCGCCAGCCGGTGACGCGCGGCCAGGTGTCGGCGGTCCGTGGCGTCAACGTCGACGGCGTCGTGCGCACCCTGACGACGCGCGGGCTCGTCGCCGAGGTGGGGACCGATCCGTCGAGCGGTGCCGTCCTCTACCAGACCACGGGATACTTCTTGGAGCGGATGGGGCTGTCCAGCCTGGACGAGATGCCCCCGCTCGCGCCCTACCTGCCGGACATCGACTCCTTCGAGGGTGTCGACCAGGCGATCGGAGACAACAGATGAGCCCGCAGGAACGACGAACAGGCGGCTCCGGCTCGTCCGGCGGACAGTCGGGTTCGCGCGGAGGATCTGGCGCGCCCCGCTCCGGTGCACCCCGCGGCAGCGGCGGATCCGGCGCGAGCCGCGGCGGCAGCGCAGGCGGGAACCGCGGCGGCAGCGCGGGCGGGTCCGGCGGGTACCGCGGCGGCTCCGGTGGGTCGGGCAGCACGTCGGGCGGCGGCGGGTACCGCGGCGCCGGCGGCGGCGAGGGCTACCGCGGCAGCACGGGCGGCGGCGACGGGTACCGCAGCAGCGGTGGCGGCAGCGGGTACCGCGGTGGCTCCGGCGGCGGCGACTCGCGCGGTGGCAGCGGCGGGTACCGCGGCGGTTCCGGCGGCGGCGACTCGCGCGACAGCGGCGGGTACCGCGGCGGTTCCRGCGGCGGCGATTCCCGCGACAGCGGCGGCTACCGCGGAGGGTCCGGCACCGGGGGCGCGCCGCGCGGCGGCGGCTCGACGGGTGGYGCCTCGCGCGGCACGACCGG
>NZ_JBFUKJ010000006.1:0-128487 GCF_056400905.1 Cellulomonas sp. P4_H12 | reverse complement strand
CCGCGCCCTCCGGTGCCTCGGGCCAGCGTCGTCGTCGCGGCGGCAGCGGTCGGGGCTCGAGCGGCGGCGGCTCCGGCGCGGCGAGCTCCGGCGGCCCGCGCGTGGTCTACTCGCGCGGCTGACGAAAGACCAGTTCAGAGGCCGGTTCGACACCCGTCGGGCCGGCCTCTGGCGCGTCCGGCGACGGTGGCCCCATGATGGGATCATGACCCACCGCACGGCTGCCTGATGGCGATCATCTCCCGCGGGTTCCGCGGCAAGCGCGAGGTCGATCCTCGTATCCCACCTGGTCAGTACCTCGAGCGCGGCTTCCCGGTGCTGTCCGCCGGCCCGACGCCCCGCGCCGACCTCTCCACGTGGACGTTCTCGATCACGTCCGGCGGCGCCACCCGCAAGACGTGGACGTGGTCGGAGCTCACGCACCTGCCGCACGACGACATCGTCAAGGACATCCACTGCGTCACCAAGTGGACCAAGCTCGACTCCGCCTGGCGCGGCATCTCCCTGGACACGCTGCTCGACGGCGTCGAGATCGCCCCCAACGAGCAGTACGCGATGGCGCACTGCGACGGCGGCTACACCACCAACGTGCCGCTGGCGGACCTGCGCGACGGGAAGGCGTGGATCGCCTACCAGTACGACGGCGCGCCCCTGCCGCCGGAGCACGGCGGTCCGGCCCGGCTGCTGATCCCCCACCTGTACTTCTGGAAGTCGGCCAAGTGGGTGCGCAGCCTCGACCTCATGACCGAGGACACCTGGGGCTTCTGGGAGCGGCTGGGCTACCACGCGTACGGGGACCCGTGGAAGGAGCAGCGGTATTGGGGGGACTGAGCGTGCCCGACGACGTTCCTGATCCCGCCCTGTACGCCCTGCCGTGGATGGTCGGCACGCTGGTCTCCCGCGTCGCCGAGACGCCGTCCGCGATGACGCTCGAGCTCGACGTGCCCGGTTGGCGCGGCGCGCTGGCCGGGCAGCACGTGGACGTCCGCCTGACCGCGGAGGACGGGTACTCGACGCAGCGGTCCTACTCGCTGGCCTCCCCCGGCACCATGGGGCTGCCCGGCGTGCCGCCCGACCCGGCCGGGCACGACCGGCGCATCGCGCTGACCGTGCAGGTGGTCGACGACGGCGAGGTGTCGCCGTACCTGACGGAGGACCTGCAGGTCGGTGACGAGCTCGAGCTCCGCGGACCGGTCGGCCACTGGTTCGTCTGGCAGCCCACCGACCCGCACCCGGTGCAGCTGATCGCCGGCGGGTCCGGGCTGGTGCCGCTGATGTCGATGCTGCGGACCCGGCGGCTGGCTCGCAGCGTCGCGCCGTTCCGCCTCGTCGTGTCGGTGCGGACGCCGGCGGACGCCCTCTACGCCGACGAGCTCGAGGCGCTCGGCGCCGACGTGCCGATCACCCGCGTGTGGACCCGCCGCGGACCGGACGGGTGGACCGGGCCGGTCGGGCGCATTGACCGCGACCTGCTGAGGGACGCCTGCTTCCCGCCCGACCTGCGCGCGCACGTGTTCATCTGCGGACCGACGCCGTTCGTGGAGTCCGTCGCGAACACGCTGGTCGACCTGGGCCACGACCCGGAGCGGATCCGGACCGAGCGGTTCGGTCCGACGGGAAAGTAGCCCGGCGGCTCCGTCCCGCCTGCGCCGTCCTCAGCCCGTGTTCTGCAGGCCCGCTGCGACCCCGTTGACGGTGAGCAGCAGCAGCCGACGCAGGTCGTCCGCCTGCTCGGGGGCGTCGCCGGTGCGGAGCCCACGCAGAGCGCGCAGCTGCAGGAGCGACAGCGCGTCGACGTACGGGCTGCGCAGCTGCACGGCGCGACCGAGGATCCGGCGGCGCGACAGGATCGCCTCGCTGCCCGTGATGGCGAGGACCCACTCGCGGGTCAGCGCCATCTCCTCGAGCACCAGCTGCGCCAGGTCGTCCCGATCGCCCAGGGCGAGGTACCGCTCCGCGATGCGCTCGTCCGTCTTGGCCAGCGACATCTCGACGTTGTCGATCATGGTGGTGAACAGCGGCCACTCGGCGTAGGCGGCGCGCAGCTCGGGCAGGTCGTCGACGGACGCCAGCGCGGTGCCCAGGCCGTACCAGCCGGCCAGGTTGATGCGCGCCTGCGACCACGAGAACACCCACGGGATGGCACGCAGGTCGTCGAGCGACTCGACCGACAGCCCCCGGCGGGCGGGCCGCGAGCCGATCGGCAGCATGCCGACCTCCTCGAGCGGGGTGACCTCGGCGAACCACTGCGGGAAGCCCGGCGCCTTGACCAGCTGGTGGAACCGGACCCGCGAGGTCTCGTCGAGCTTGGCGGCCAGCGGCGCGAACCGCTCGGTCGCCCCGGCGTTGCGGCGCTCGACCGACGGTGCACCGGCCAGCAGCGTCGCGGCCGCGACCTGCTCGATGTGGCGGGCCGCGATCACCGGGTCGCCGTACCGGGCGAAGATGACCTCGCCCTGCTCGGTGAGCTTGAACCGGCCGTCGACCGAGCCCGGAGGCTGGGCGAGCAGGGCCCGGTTCGCCGGACCGCCACCGCGGCCGAGCGCACCGCCGCGGCCGTGGAACAGGGTGAGCACGATGTCGTGCCGCTTCGCCCAGTCCGTGATGCGGCGCTGGGCCGCGTCCAGGGTCAGCGTCGCGGAGACCGGGCCCACGTCCTTCGACGAGTCCGAGTAGCCGAGCATGACCTCGACCCGGCGGCCGTTCTCCGCGAGCCGGCGCTGCACCTGCGGGAGCGCCAGGGCGCCCTCGAGGATGTCGACCGAGGCCTCCAGGTCCGCGAAGGTCTCGAACAACGGGATCGCGTCGATGACCGGCGCGTCCACGCCCTCGAACGCGATCTCGGCCAGCTGGTAGACGGCCGCGAGGTGCTCGGCCGACTGCGTGAACGACACGATGTAGCGGCGCGCCGCCAGGACGCCGTAGCGGCGCTGGACCGCGCCGATCGCACGGAACGTGTCCAGCACCTCGACGGTGCGGGGCTCGAGCGTGCCCTCGACGCCGTTCTTGGCCAGGTCCGCGAGCGCGCCCGCGTGCACCTGCGAGTGCTGGCGCACCTCGAGCTCGGCCAGGTGGAACCCGAAGGTCTGCAGCTGCCAGATCAGTCGCTGCAGGTCGCCGTACGCGGACCGTGGTGCGCCGGCGGCCGCGAGCGAGCGCTGCACGACGTCGAGGTCGGCCTCCAGCTCCGCGGCCGAGCCGTACCCGAGGTCGGCGTTGCGCGTCCGGGTCGCCGCGATGCGCTCGGCCAGGAAGTACACGACCCGGCGGTGCGGCTCGTTCGGCGCGTCGCCCGCGATGCGCGACGCCAGGGACGCCGACAGCCCGCGCTGCTTCTGCCACAGGGCGCTCAGCTCGCTCGACGCGGGGGTGCCCGACGCGGCGAGCGTGAGCCCGTGCGCGGTCTTGCGCGCGGAGGACTCGAGCTCCAGCAGCGCGTGCTCGGACGCCATCGCGGCCGCGTCCTGCGTGATCTGCGCGGTGACGTTGGGGTTGCCGTCCCGGTCGCCGCCGATCCAGGTGCCCAGCCGAGCGAAGGGGCGTACGGCCGGCGCAGTGGTGCCCGCGGCGTCGGCCAGGAGCCAGTCGTCGAGCCGGCGGTAGACGGCCGGCAGCACGTCGGCGAGCGTCGCCTCGAACACGTTGATCACGGTGCGGACCTCGTCGAGCACCGACGGCTTCGCCTCCCGCAGCGGCGCCGTGCGCCAGAGCGTGTCGATCTCGCCGAGCAGCCGGCGGTCGTTCTCCGCGAGCGACATGCCGCCGATGTAGCGCAGGTCCCGCTCGGCCACGAGCTCGGCGATCCGTCGGATGGCGCCCGACACCGCGCGACGACGCGCCTCCGTGGGGTGCGCGGTGAACACGGGACGGAACTCGAGGTCCGCGAGGCGCTGGCGCGCGACGTCCTCGCCCACCTCATCGGCCAGCTGGGCCACCGCGGCCGGCAGGGAGTCGTCCGGCGCCAGGTGGTGCGGCAGGAGGCTCGCCTCGCGCTCCCGCAGCACGCGCACGCGGTGGTACTCCTCCGCGGTGTTGGCCAGGTGGAAGTAGCAGGTGAACGCCCGGGCGACCTCCTCGGCCCGGCTCATGCTGAAGCCGGCGACCAGGGCCTCGGCCTGCGCGAGGGCCTCCGGGTCGGGACCGTTGTGCGCGCGGATCGCGAGCTCGCGCAGCGCCTCGACGTCCGCGAGCAGGTCGTCGCCGCCGGCCTCCCGCAGGACTCGGCCGAGGAACTCGCCCAGCACGCGGACGTCGTTGCGCAGGGGCTCGGGGACCTCGTGGTTGGCAAGGTTCTGCGCAACGGTCTGCGCGGCCTCGCTCGAGGGAACGGGTGCGGTCACGGGGCAAAACTAAGGCACGCGGCCCGATCGGGTCCCGGGAGTCCAGGCGATGGGCACTGTGACGTAGCCGACGCCCGGGCCGGTCGCGCCGCGCGAGAGGTGCTCGCTCGCCCCGTCGGGCGCACGTCGACCTCAGCCGCGCAGCGCGAGCACGAACGGCAGCACGTCCGTCGCCCCGGCACGGCGCAGCTCCCGCGCGGCGACCGTCATGGTCCAGCGGCTGTCGACCAGGTCGTCGACCAGCAGCACCGGGCCGGCCGGGAGCTCGAGCGACGAGGCGTCGAACCGCTCCCAGACACCGGCCAACCGGAACGCGCTGTTGCCGCCGGGCTCCCCTCGGGGGCCCCCGTCGCGGAGCGCGAGCGCGCCCGCGTACGGCAGGCGGCCGACCTCGGCGATGCCCCGCGCGAGGGAGTCGACGAGCAGCGGGCGTCGTCGCGACGGGAGGGCGACCACCGCGACCGGCCGCTGGTCCCAGCCCCACTGCGCGAGCACGCGCACGCACCCGTCGAGCATGGCGCGGCTGACCGGCGCGTCGGCGACACCCGCGGCGAAGACCTCGCGGAGCGCCGTCCCCCACCCCAGGTCGGTGAGCCGGGCCAGCGCGCGCCCCTCGAGCGCGCGCTCCCCCTCGGCGATCCGGCCGCGCACCGGGAGCCCCAGCCGGTCGGCACCGACGGGCCACTGCACGCGCGGCTCGACGGGCACCCCGACCCGGTCGAGCGAGCGGTCGGCCGAGGCCGCGGCGTCCGCCACCACGTCGCGCGGGTACCAGGCGCCCGCGCAGGTGTCGCACCGCCCGCAGGGCGCCGCCGTCGCGTCGTCCAGGCTGCGCTGGAGGAACTCCATCCGGCACCCGTCGGTCCGCTCGTAGTCCAGCATGTGCTGCTGCTCGGCCTCCCGGGCGGCGGCGATGCGGGCGTACCGCTCGGCGTCGTACGTCCACGGCTGCCCCGTCGCCACCCAGCCGCCCTGCACGCGACGCACCGCGCCGTCGACGTCGAGCACCTTGAGCAGCAGCTCGAGCGGCGTCCGGCGGACGTCCACCCGCGCCTCGAGCGCGGGCGTGGACAGCGGCCGGTCCGACAGCTCCGCGATCACCCGCTCCGCGCGCTCCTGGCTCGGCATCGACGCCGTGGCGAAGTACCGCCAGATGTCCGGGTCCTCCGTCCCGGGCAGCAGCAGCACGTCGGCGCTCTCGGTCGCACGGCCGGCACGACCCACCTGCTGGTAGTACGCGACCGGCGACGACGGCGCGCCCAGGTGCAGCACCCACCCCAGGTCGGGCTTGTCGAAGCCCATGCCCAGCGCGCTCGTGGCCACCAGCGCCTTCACCCTGTTCGCCTTGAGCGCGGCCTCGGCGTCCTCCCGGTCGGCCGGGTCCGTCTGACCCGTGTAGGCGCGCACGCCGTGGCCGGCCTCCCGCAGCAGACGTGCCGTGTCCTGCGCGGCGGCGACGGTGAGCGTGTAGATGATCCCGGAGCCCGGCAGGTCGCCGAGGTGGCTGAGCAGCCAGCCGAGGCGGGTGCGCGCGTCGGGCAGCCGCAGCACGCCGAGGCGCAGCGACCTGCGCGCGAGCGGCCCCCGGATGGTGAGCACGTCGACGGCGCCCGTCCCGATGCTGCCGAGCTGTTCGGCCACGTCGGCCACGACCCGGCTGTTGGCCGTCGCGGTGGTCGCGAGGACCGGCACGCCCGCCGGCATCGTCGCGATGAGGTCCCGCAGGCGCCGGTAGTCGGGCCGGAAGTCGTGCCCCCAGTCGCTGATGCAGTGCGCCTCGTCGACGACGAGCATGCCGAGACGCCCGACGAGGGCCGGGAGCTGGTTCTCGCGGAACGCCGGGTTGTTGAGCCGCTCCGGCGACACGAGCAGCACGTCGACCTCGTCGGCGGCGAGCCGGCCCAGCAGCTCGTCCCACTCGTGCGCGTTGGTCGAGTTGATGGCGACCGCACGCACCCCGGCGCGCTCGGCGGCGGCCACCTGGTCGCGCATCAGCGCCAGGAGCGGGGAGACCAGCACGGTCGGCCCGGCCCCCCGCTCGCGCAGCAGCATCGTCGCGACGAAGTACACCGCCGACTTGCCCCAGCCGGTGCGCTGGACGACGAGCGCCCGGCGATGCTCGTCGACGAGAGTCTCGATCGCCTCGTACTGGCCGTCGTGGAACTGCGCGGCCGGGTCCCCCACCAGGCGGCGGAGCACGGCGAGGGCGGCGTCACGGGTGGGTGCGGACATGCGCCCAGCCTGCCAGCGCACGCCGACACCGCCGACCGGGTGGACGCGGACGACGCACCCGCCCAGCGGCGGGTGCGTCGTCCGCGCGTCGATCCGGTCAGCGGTTGGCGATGGTGACGGGCACCAGCTTCTCCGTCGTCTGCCCGTCGATGCCCACGGCGTCGATCTTCAGGGTGTACGAGCCGTTGGGGTAGTCGCGCGTGTCCAGCACGAGCGTCGGCCGCTTGCCGGCCTGCGTGCTGCCCGGCGCCTTGGTGTTGTCCGTGATCCAGGTGCCGCCCTGGTTCAGCTCGATGTAGGTGTAGCGCGGCTCCGTGTCGAGCGTGACTCGAACCGTCTGGCGCCCCGTGAGCACCGCACCGTCCGTGACGTTGACGTTCTGGATGACGGGTGCGGTCGGCGACGGCGCCGCCGGGTCGAGCCGCAGCGCGTCACGGATCGTGAAGAACAGGTCCGTCTGGTCGGTGAGCCCGACGACGTTGCCGGCGCGGGGGCCGTAGGCGGCGATCCGCACCTGCGTGCCGGTGTGGTCCTGCGAGCCGCCCACGTCGGCGGTGCCGTAGGCGACCGTCATCGGCTTGCCGTCGGCGGTGAGCAGGGTGCGGGTCAGGCCCGGCGTCAGCGTGTTCGGGTACACGATCTGGCTCGAGTGCCCGTGGTCCGCGGTGACGACGACGAGGGTGTTGCCGTCCTTCTTGGCGAAGGCGAGGGCCGCCTGCACGGCCTCGTCCAGGTCGACGGTCTCGCCGATCTGCCCGCACGGGTTGGCGGCGTGGTCCTGCTTGTCGATGCTCGCGCCCTCGACCTGAAGGAAGAAGCCCTTCTTGCCGCCCTGGAGCAGGTCGATCGCCTTGGTGGTCATCGCGGCGAGCGTCGGCGAGGTCGCGACGTAGGCCGGGTTCGGCGTGCACGTGACCGCGGGCTCGGTGCCGCCCGTGTGCGTGGCCAGCGGACCGACCCACCGGGTCGCCATGTTGCCGGGCGCGAAGAGCCCGAGGACCGGCGCGGACTGGTCCGCCTGCGTGATGCCGGAGAGCCCGGCGGCGTCGGTGACCACCTGGTAGCCGCGGTCCTTCGCCTGCTGGAGCAGGGTCTTGCCGGCCCACGGCCCGGCGACCGCGGTCTCGTTGAACGACGTGGCGCCGCCGCCGAGGGTGACGTCCGGGCGGTTGCCGATGAGCTGCTCGGTGATGGACCCGAGGCCACCGTTCTGCAGCGCGTTCGTCGGGCACTTGGTCGTCGTGACGGCCGGCGCGTAGCAGCCACGGTCGGTCACGTGCGCGACCTGCACCGCGGGGGTGGCGTCCTGCAGCTCCGCCGTGCTCACGTCGCCGGTGCGCAGCCCGTTGGCGCGCGCGATCTCCAGGAGCGTGCGCTGCGGGGTACCCGCGACGTCGACCGAGATCGCACCGTTGTAGGTCTTGGTGCCCGTCGCCCACCCCGAGCCCGACGCCGCGGAGTCGGTCACGTAGTCGGGCTTGCCGTCCGCCTTGTCCAGCGCGTACGTCGTGTACTGACCCGTGAGGGGCAGGGCGTCGATGCCCGCGAACCGCCCCGCCGCGCCGAGGGCGTAGTTGCGGGCCACCGTGATCTCCGAGTCGCCCATGCCGTCACCGATCAGCAGGATGACGTTCTTCGCGGGACCGCCGCGCAGCTGCTCCCTGACGGCGGCGGTCTGGTCGCCGGTCAGCCGGCGTGCGTCGCCGTTGCCGGTCAGGCCGCCCGTGGCCGCCCAGCCGGTCGCGGCGCCCAGCAGCAGCGCCCCGCTGACGACCCCCACGCCGAGTGGGCGCAGTGCTCGTGTCCTCATGGTCGTTCCCCTCATCCGTCGTCAGCCCGCCGCGACGTCGACGCGCCGCAAGGAGTCGACCGGTCGAAGATGGCCATCAGGTGAGGACGGGATGAGCACCGGAGAAACACGTCATGTCGGGCATTCTCGGCATGGTTGACGGGGCGGTCGGGAGCCCGCACCCTGTCGGACATGGCTATCGACGACGAAGGGCACGCGATCGACGAGGTCGTCGACCGCCTGGTGGAGCGATTCCCCGACATCCCGCGCGAGACCGTGCGCGAGGTCGTCGACGCGCAGGTCGCCCAGTTCGCGGGCTCCACGGTGCGCGACTTCGTCCCCGTCCTGGTGGAGCACGAGGCGCTCGAGCTGCTGCGGGCCGGCGAGCGCAGCACCGCGGACTGATCCGCCCCCACCGCGCCGAAGGCGTCCGATGACTCTGCGGTTGCTGCGGCTCGGGGTCGCGATCCTCCTCGTGGCGTCGGGCGCACTGATGTACGCCGCGTCCTGGCAGAGATGGGCGGGGTCCTGCTCGACGGGCGGGACGCTGGACCCCTGCGAGCTGCGTCAGGACCATCTGTACGACTTCCTGCCGCCGGCGGAGCCCTGGGCGCCGGCCGGCGACGCCGCCTCACTGGCCGGGCTGTCGCTCCTGGTCCTCGCGCTCGCACTCCCGGTGCTGCCGTGGGCGCTGACCGGTCGACGTCCGGGCGCCTGCTCAGCGATCGCCCTGCTCGTCTCCGAGGTCGCACTCGTCGCCGTCGCCCTGGCGACGCTCCGCACCGGACTGTCCGGCGTGGTGGTCGACCCCGCCCTCGAGACCTGGTCGGTGGCGGTGTGGTTCCTCGGGCCACCGCTCCTGCTCGCACGGTTCGCGTTCGCCGCGCACGGATGGGCCCGTGCCGCGTCGGTCGTCCTGGCCCTGAGCATGCCGCTCGTCGGCTCGCTCACCTACGCCATCGGCTCGTACGACACGCAGCCCTGGTGGGAGGCCGTGTCCGGCTCGATCATGGCGCTCGGCGCCTTCTGCCTGTTGGTCGCCGCGACCCTGCCGCACCGAACGACGCCGGTTGTGCGCGGGGCCGACGGTGTGCCATCGTTCCCGTGATCGTGACCCGTCGCTAGGAGGTGAGACCCATGAACGCAGTATCCGCACTGGGTGCTCCCCCGCCGTCCTCGATCTCGCGACTGAGCTAGTCGCCACCGGGAGCGCCCGCCACGCAACTCGCGAGAGGCACTCCCATGAACACCACTTCTTCGTCAGCACCCCACGTCGACGCGACGGGGCGGATCCCCGGCGGGGACCGCGCGCTGGTCCTCGGCGGCGGCGGATCGACCGGCAACGCCTGGCTGATCGGCGTCGTCGCTGGTCTGTTCGATGCCGGGCTGGACGTGAGCGCGGCCGACCTCACCATCGGGACGTCGGCCGGCTCGACGGCCGCGGCCCAGCTGGCCGGCGCGACACCGACCGAGCTGTATGCCGACGTCCTTGCCGCGCCCGTCACGCCACGGCCGGCCGCGGCCGGCTCCGACCGGGGCCAGGCTCCGACCCGGGCGGTGACGGACCACCTGGACAGGACGACCGGGATCATCGCGGCCTCGTCCGACGCGGCTGACATGCGCCGCAGGATGGGCGCGGCCGCGCTCGAGAGGGCCGCGGCGTCGGACGGTTCCTGGCAGGCACAGTGGCGCACCACCGTCGCCGCTCGGCTGCCCAGCCCGCAGTGGCCGCGACGCACCGTGCTGATCACGGCGGTCGACGCCCTCACCGGCGAACCGGTGGTCTTCGACCGGCTCAGCGGGGTCGACCTGGCGGACGCCGTCGCCGCCAGCTGTTCGAGCGGCCTCCCGTACCGGATCGGGGACGCCGACTACATCGACGGCGGCTACCGGTCCAACGCGGAGAACGCCGACCTCGCCGCCGGCTACGAGCGGGTGCTGGTGCTCTCACCCTTCGGCGGCCGGTCGCTGGTGCCGGCGGGCTGGGGCACGCACCTGGCCACGCAGGTCGACCAGCTGCGCGCACGCGGCAGCAGGGTCGAGACCGTCTTCCCCGACAGCGACTCGGAGCACATGTTCGGGCCTCGGGCGATGGACCCGTCGCTGCGTCCGCCCGCCGCGCGCGCAGGCTACGAGGTGGGCCGCGCCCGGGCGGAGCAGCTCAGCGAGCTCTGGCGCTGACCGAGGTCCGGTCACGCCTGACGCCCGCCCCACCGGCTGTGGGACGGGCGTCAGGGCGGGCACGGACTACCCGACCGTGAACGTCCCGGTCAGGGTGGTCGTGGCGGCGGACGTGCCGACCTCGACCGTGTAGGTGCCGGGGGCGATCGCCCAGGCGTGGCTCGCCGTGTCGTAGTACGACATCGGCAGGTCCGCCGCGCTCGGGTCGATCGTGACGGTCACCTTCTCCCCGCGGCCGACCTTGGGTGACACCTTGGCGAACCCGACCAGCCGCTTCGGCTCCCCGGTGGTCGACGGCAGCGTCAGGTAGACCTGGGCCGTCTCGGTCCCCGCCTTCGGTCCCGTGTTGGTGACGAGGAACGTGACGTCGATCGGCTTCTTCCCGTTCGACTTCGCGGTGACCTTCAGGTTGTTGTACGCGTAGCCGCTGTAGGACAGGCCGTACCCGAAGGGGAACAACGGCGCGATGTTCTTCGCGGCATACCACTTGTACCCGACCAGCAGCCCCTCGCTGAAGGTGACCTGGCGGATCGCCGTGCTCCCGGTGGGCCGGGTGGTGGACCCGTCGGCGAACGTCCCCGGGTACTGCTGCGGGGTGCTCGTCGGCGTGTCCGCCAGCGACTTGGGGAACGTCATGGGCAGGCGGCCCACGAAGTTGTCGTCCCCGTACAGCAGGCGCGCGATCGCGGTGCCCTGCTGCTCGCCCGGGTACCAGGCCTCGACGACCGCCTTGACGCTGGTGAGCCACGGCATCGGGGTCGCCGTGCCGGTCTCGAGGATCGCCACCGTCTTGGGGTTGGCGGCCGCGACGGCGGCGACGAGCGCGTCCCCGTTGTTGTCCAGGTCGAGCGTCGTCCGGTCGGCGAACTCACCTTGCTTCGAGTACCCGAAGACGACGGCGACGTCGGCCGCGGCTGCCGTTGCTGCGGCCTGTGCGACGTCGGCACCGTTGTCGAACGTGACGGTCGCCCCGACCTGGGCGGCGCGTGCGGTGATCGCGTCCAGCGGTGCCACCGGGTTCGGGCACGCGTTGCCGCTCCCACCGAACGGCCCGGCCGCCTGCTGGCACACGGTCCCGGCGCTGACCCCGTTGGTCGGGGTGTTCGACGCGGTCGGGCCGATGATCGCGATCGTCTTCGTGGCTGCCGTCAGCGGCAGCACGTTGCCGTCGTTCTTGAGCAGCACGGAGCTCTCGGAGGCGATCTGGGCCGCCAGAGCCTTGTGCGCGTCGGTCGACGAGCTGGTGGACGGGACGTCCGGCAGCGGGTGGTCGAACAGCCCGTTCGCGATGTACGCGCGCACGACCCGGAAGGCGGCGGCATCGATCTGCGCCATCGTGACCGAGCCGTTGTCGAGCGCCGCACCGATCGTTGCCGGCGTGTAGAACCGTGGCCGGTTCAGCTCCTGGTCCAGGCCGGCCGCCAGCGACGGGGCGGTGCTGTGCACGGCGCCGAAGTCGGACACGACGTAGCCCTGGTAGCCCGTGTCGCCCTTGAGGAGGTTGTTGAGCACCGGGTTCTCGCACGCGTACACGCCGTTGATCTGGTTGTACGAGCACATGACGCCGCCCGGGTTGGCCTTGTCGATGAGGATCTTGAACGGCAGGTTGTACACCTCGCGCAGCGTGCGGCCGTCGATGTTCGACGAGCTGGTCTGCCGGTCGAGCTCCTGCTCGTTGCCGACGTAGTGCTTGATGACGGCCATCACCGGCTGGCTCGGGTTGCCCTTCTGGATGCCGTTGATGGTGGCGGCGGCCATGGTCCCGGACAGGAGCGAGTCCTCGCCGAGGTACTCGGGGGTGCGTCCGGACAGCGGCGTGCGACCGGAGGCGACGCCCGGGCCGAGGATGACGTTCTTGCCGGACCGGAAGGCCTCGTCCGCCTGGGCGACGCCCTTGTCGTAGGCGAGCTGCTCGTCGAAGGTCGCCGCGAGCCCGATCTGGTCCGGGAAGATCGTGACGCCGGCGGAGCCGCGCACGTAGTCGGGCCCGTCGGTGTAGACCACCTTGGGCGTGCACGCGACCTGCACGGGGTACGTCACGCCGCTGAAGGTGGTCTGGGTGGGGTTGTTGGCGGCCTGCTCGTCGAGCCACCGGAGCTTCTGGTCGAGCGAGCTCGCCTTCAGCAGGAGGGTGGCCCGCTGGTCGGCCGACTTGCTCGTGTCCATCCACGGACACGCGGAGCCGGGTGCGGCCGCCTGCGCGGACACGGCCAGGGGGACGCCGACCGCGAGCGGCACCAGCACCGCGAGCGACGAGGTGAAGGCGATCGTCCGGCGCGAGCCGGGCCTCCGGAGACGGGGTAGCGAGACGTGCATCGGTTCTCCTCGTTGAGAGACGGACGCGAACAGTTCGCGCACTGCTGCGCTCCAACGCTGCTGTTGAAGCGTTTCAAGACTGCCCACCGAAACTACGCAGAACCGCCGAATCCCGTCAAGAGTTTCGCCGTCCGACGTGGCAAGACGCGGGTCAGAGTGCCGACTGGGCGAAGTCCGGCGCGCGCGTTGAAACGCTCCATCGAGATCGATGGAGTGCAGGCTGTTCGGTTGTGGTCAGGGCGCGACGAGCTGCCCCAGATCGGCGACGAGCTCGTGCCGGCCCGACGGGACGTCCCGCACTCCCTCGGCGCCGAGGTCGACGCGCGCTCGAGCGCCTGTCGGGACGGTGACGACGATCGACACCCTGTCCTCGTCATCGAGGGTCCAGGCCACGTCCGCACGGCCGTACGCGGTCTCGAGCCACGCCTCGGCGGAGGTCAGACCGCCGCCGGGGCGCGGGGCCACCTCGAAGACGTCGCCTGCCGCCGACACCTGGCGCAGGCCGGCCACCGTCCCGTGCAGCCAGTCCGCGACGGCACCGAGCGCGTAGTGGTTGAAGGACGTCATGTCGCCGGGGTTCACCGTGCCGTCGGGCAGGATCGAGTCCCAGCGCTCCCACATGGTCGTCGCGCCCTGGCCCACCATGTAGAGCCACGACGGGCAGGCCGTCTGCAGCAGGAGCGCGTACGCGCGGTCGAGGTGCCCGGTGCTGGACAACGCCTCCAGGACGACCGGGGTGCCGACGAAGCCGGTGGCCACGACGTCGCCCTCCTCCTCGACGAGCGAGGCGAGACGGTCGCCGGCAGCGCTGCGCAGCTCGGGCGGGACCAGGTCGAACGCGAGGGCGAGCGCGTACGCCGTCGGGGCGTCGCTCGTGAGCCGGCCGTCGGGCAGCGCGTACCGCCGCACGAACGCGTCGCGCACCTCGGCGGCCAGCGCGCCGAACCGCTCGGCGTCGTCGGCCCGGCCCAGGACGTCGGCCATGCGCGCCAGCAGGTGCGCCGAGCGCGCGAAGTAGGCGGTCGCGACGAGGTACCGATCGGTGCGCGCGTCGGCCGGGTCGTCCGGTGGCGCCGCCGGGTCGAGCCAGTCCCCCAGCTGGAAGCCCTGGTCCCACACCCTGCCCGGACCCGCCAGCCGCTCGACGCACTCGACCCACGCGCGGGCCGAGCCGAACTGCCGGCGCAGCACGTCGAGGTCCCCGTACCGCTGGTAGAGCGTCCACGGCACGATCACGGCGGCGTCGCCCCAGGCGGCACCCGGCCGCGGGGGCGACCACATCGGGTTGCCGTAGATCGTCGGCACGAACCAGGGCACGGTGCCGTCGGGGAGCTGTTCCAGCGCGACGTCCCGCAGCCATGACGTCAACAGCCCCGCGCAGTCGTACAGGAACGTCCCGGTGGGCGCGAAGACCTGGATGTCGCCGGTCCAGCCGAGCCTCTCGTCGCGCTGCGGGCAGTCGGTCGGCAGGCCGACGAAGTTGCCCCGCATGCTCCAGACGACGTTGTCGTGCAACCGGTTGAGGCGGTCGTCGGACGAACGGAAGCCGCCGGTGCGTCGCATGTCGGTGTGCAGCACCCGGGCCACCACGTCGCCGGCACGGAGCTCGCCGGGCCAGCCCTCGACCTCGAGGAAGCGGAACCCGTGGACGGTGAAACGCGGCTCCCAGTCCTGGCGTCCGCCGGGCCCGACGGTGTACTCGTCGACCGACTGCGCGCCGCGCAGCGGCCGCACGGAGAGCTCGCCGTCCTGCAGCACCTCGGCATGACGCAGGCGCACGACCGTCCCCTCGGGGCCGTCGACGCTGATGCGCACCCGCCCGACGACGTTCTGCCCGAAGTCGACCAGCGCGGTGCCGCGGGGGGTCCGGGTGATCGACTCGGGCGCCAGCTCCTGCGTGCACCGGATCGGCGGTCCGTCCGGCGCGACCAGGGTCGCCGGGTCACGGTCGACCACCTCGACCGCCGACCATCCGCTGTCGTCGAAACCGGGCACGGACCAGCCGGCGAGCTCCAGCCGGGCGTCGTACCGCTCGCCCTCGTACAGGCCGGAGCTGAGGATGGGTCCCGTGCCGGCGCGCCATCCGGGTCCGGTGCTGATCACCTGCCGGGTGCCGTCGGCCAGCTGGACCTCCAGCTGGGCGAGCAGGGCGAGGCGGTCGCCGTAGATGTCGCGGTTGCCGCCGTCGAAGCCCAGACGCCCGCGGTACCAGCCGTCCCCGAGGAACGCTCCCAGCGCGTTGGCGCCGACGCACAGGAGGTCGGTCACGTCGTACGTCGAGTACGTGAGCCGGTGCGGGTACACGGTCCACCCCGGCGCCAGCTCCTCGTCGCCGACGCGCACACCGTTGAGGTGCGGCTCGACGAGACCGTGCGCGGTGACGTACAGACGCGCGGACGCGGGCTCGGCGGCGAGGTGGAACTCGTGGCGCAGGAGCGGCGGGCGGCGGAGGTCGCCGTCCTCGACGGGGCCGGCGGGGGTCACCGCCCTGGCAGTCCAGTCGGACGCGTGCAGCAAGCCGACTTCGACGACAGTCTCGCGGGACCAGCTCGACCGGCGCCCGTCCGCGTCCCGCACGCGCACCGCGAGGGCCACCCGCTCGCGTGAGCGCAGGGACTCGAAGGGCCACTCGACCAGCGTCTGCGTCACGGCCGGGGTCCAGCCCGAGGCCCGGTCCGGCACACCCTCGGACCTCACGCGCAGCTCGTAGTCCGCGGTCCGCCAGCCGGCCGGGGCACGGTCGAGCCGCCAGGAGACGCGCGGCCGCTCCTCACCGATGCCGAGTGCATGGGTGTGGTGCTCGACGGTGGGCGCGCCGACGGAGATGTCGTCGTCCGCGGCAGCACCGCGCTGGTCCGGCGTGAGCGCCGGACGGGGTTCGGTGATCACGCGTCAGCCCTTGACCGCTCCGGCGGACAGGCCGCGCATGACTCGCTGGTTGAGGAAGATGTAGAGCACCAGGACGATAAGCATGTTGATGCAGATCGCGGCGAACGTCGGGCCGTAGTCGACGGCGCCGAACTGCCCGGTGAAGTTGAGCAGCCCGACCTGGACCGTGCGCAGGTTGTCCTGGGTGGTGAACGTCAGGGCGATGAGCAGGTCGTTCCACAGGAAGAAGAACTGCACGAGCGCGATCGTGAAGACGGCGTTGCGCATCATCGGGAAGCCGATGGACCAGAACGAGCGGACCGCGGACGCTCCGTCGAGCGTGGAGGCCTCGAAGACCTCGCGCGGTATGGATCGGAAGTAGGTCGCCATCATGAACACGGTCAGCGGCAGGCCGATGGCGGTGTACGTGATGATCAGCGGCCAGAGCGTGCTGGTCAGGTGCAGCTGGAAGTACACCGTGAACAGCGGCAGCAGGATCATCTGGCCGGGGATCATGATGCCGGCCAGGAAGAGCAGCAGGACGCCGCCGCGGCCGCGGAAGACCATGACCTCCAGCGCGTACCCGGCCGCCGTCCCCAGCACGACGACGAGGGCGAGCGCGGGGAAGACGGCCAGCACCGAGTTGCGCAGGTAGAGCGCGATGCTCGACCACGCCTCGGTGTAGTTGCTGAAGTTCGTGAAGCTCTCCGGCAGCGACCACGTCGGGTTGTTGAGGAACTCGTCCTGCGTCTTGAAGGACCCGAGCAGGAGCCACAGCAGCGGGTACACCATCACGACCAGCAGGACGGTGACTCCTGCGTAGAGCGGGATGCGGCGCAGGCGGTTGCGCGTCCTCCCGGGGCGCGCGGGGCCGACGGGAGTGGTCACGGGAGACTGCGTCAGAGTGGTCATCGCTCAGTCCTGGGTGAGGTCGCGGCGGTTCGCGCGGAAGATGAAGAGGGTGACGATCAGGCACAGGATCGTGAGCGCCAGCGCGATCGTGGAGCCGTAGCCGTAGTCGCCGTAGAAGAACGACGTCCGGTACATGAGCAGGGTCAGCGGTGTCGTCCCGCTCCCCGGACCACCCCCGGTCAACGCGTAGATCGAGTCGAAGACCTTGAGGGTGCCGTTGATGCTGAAGATGATCGACGAGACCAGGACCGGCAGGGACAGCGGGAGCACGATGCTGCGCACCAGGCGCCAGCCGGCGGCACCGTCGAGGCGTGCGGACTCCAGCAGCTCGTCAGGCACGTCGACCAGGCCGGCGTACAGCAGGACCGCGTAGAACCCCATCGAGCGCCAGATGTCCATGAGCGCGATGACCCAGAACGCGTGGCTCGCCGTGCCGAACCAGTCGACGGCGTTGAGCCCGACGGCCTCGAGCAGCGCGTTGACCGGACCGGTCTGCGGGGCAAACTCGAAGAACTTCTGGAACAGCAGCGCGACCGCGACCGTGGGCAGCACCACGGGGAAGAAGACCAGGGTCCGGATGGTCGCCGACGCCTTGCGCAGGAAGAAGATGTAGAGCAGCGCGAGCGCGTAGCCCACCGTCACCTGCCCGATCGTGATGACCACGGCGTACTTCAGCGTGAACACGAGCGCGTCGCGCGCGGCGGGGTCGGTCAGGAGCTTCTGGAAGTTCTCGAGGCCGACCCACTCGAACCCCGTGACGACGCTGCCGCTGAAGAACGTGTACCCGAGCGACCACACCATCGGCAGCAGCATGACGAGCGAGTACACGAGCAGGGCTGGTCCGAGCAGCAGCAGGATGGCGCGCTTGTCGCCCAGGACACGGTTCATGGCAGGGGCCTCTCATCGTCGAGGGGTGTGGAGGCGGGCCGATGGATGCCCCTCGGCCCGCCTCGTCGTACTCAGGGGATCAGGAACCCAGGCTCGCCTGGACCTGCGACATGAAGTCCTCACCGCTCAGCTGCCCCGAGCCGAGCAGACCGCCGTCGTTCTGGCTCGTGGTGGTGGCCTCGGGGCTGAAGTAGGCCTCGAACCAGAGGATGCTCTCCTGCGTCTTGCCGATCTCGTCCTGGACCAGCTGGCTCAGCGGAGAGACCTCCACGTCGCCGTTGACCTTGAAGCCGGTGACCTGGCCGCTGTCGCGCAGGGCGACGGTGCCGTAGTTCGCGGCGACGCACTTGACCCAGTCCTGCGTGGCGGTGTCCTTGAAGCCCTTGGACGAGATCGCCATCGCTGTGCCGACGTTGGCCGGCATCTGGTCGGCCGAACCCTTGCCGCCGTCGACGGTCGGGAAGTGCATGAAGCCGATGTTGTCCGCACCGACCTTGTTCTGCTCGGGGTCGCTGAAGTTCGACACCGCCCAGGAACCCATGTAGATGAACGCCGCATCGCCGGTCAGGAAGGTGTTGAGGGCGGTCGTGTAGTCGATCGAGGTGGGCGACTCACCGAAGTAGCCCTGCTTGCCGAGGTCCGCGATCGCGTCGGCCGCCTTGACGTACTCCGCGTCCGTGAGCTTGGCCTTGCCGTCGCGCACGGCCTGCAGCGCGTCCGGACCGAGGTCGCGCGCGATGTAGTTGCCGACCCACCGGGTGACGCCCCATCCGTCGCCGCCCTTGCCGGCGTTGGAGATCGGCTGGATGCCGGCAGCCTTGAGCTTGGCGAACGCGTCCGTGAGCTCGGACCACGTCGTCGGGACCTCGATCCCGTTGTCGGCCAGGATCTGCTTGTTGTACCAGATGCCCTCGATGTTGAGCTCGGTCGGCAGGACCAGCTGCTTGCCGTCGTAGAGGTTCTCGATGACCGACGTCGCCGCGGGAAGGACATCGTCGGTGATGCCCAGCTGGTCGAGCGCGGTCCCGGCGTCCTCGAGCGTGCCCTGCTCCGCGAGCTGGGCGTTCAGCGACGGGGCGTTCGCGCTGATGAAGAGCTGCGGCAGCGCGTCCTGGCCGGCGAGCAGCTGGAGCTGCTGGTCGAGCGTCGACTGGGCCTGCTTGGTGATCTTGAGCGGCTGCGCGGCGTCCTCCGCCTTGCACTCGTCCTTGCTCAGCGTGGTGAGCGTGGTGGGGATCGTCTCGTTCTCGTTGATCGCGAGGAACGACAGGTTCTTGTCCGAGCTGCCGGACCCAGCGGTCGAGGACCCGCCGGAGCCAGAGCCAGAGCTGCAGGCAGCGAGCGCCAGCGTCGCGCTCAGACCGACGGCGCCCAGCAGCAGCGTCCGCCGGCGCTTCAGCATCGAGTTCACAGTTCCTCCTTGAAGTGCGAAAGTATGGATTGAAGCGTTTCAAAACGTAGCCTGCACCATCCGATCGGTCAACTAGTGTTGCGAAACCGTGATGTGACCAGGTTCGATGCGGGTAGCTGCTCGCGATCCGTGCCCGTGGACGAACGCACGGATTGGCTCGCTTCAATACGTCCGCGACACCACCGCAGGGTCCGGCCCTCCGGGGGGCGTCGACGGTTACTCTCGTCTCGCCACGACATCACGGGACCATGGAAGGAGTCATCGGTGCCTCCCCGAGACCAGCCGAACCGCTCCGGGTCCAGGTCGCGACCCAGCGTCGACGACGTCGCCTCCCTCGCCGGGGTGTCGCTGGGCACGGTCTCGAACGTGCTCAACCACCCCGACAAGGTCGCGGCCGCGACCCGGGAGCGCGTCGAGCGCGCCATGGCGATGCTCGGGTACGTCCCGAACACGGCGGCCCGCTCGCTGAAGTTCGGGTCGTCACGGTCGATCGGTCTCATCGTCTCGGACCTGAGCAACTCGTTGTTCGTCGACATCGCGCGCGGTGCGGAGAACGGCGCCGAACAAGGCGGACTCACCCTGCTCATCGCCAACAGCGACGCCAAGATCGAGCGCGAGTCGAGCTACCTGACCATGTTCGCGGAGTCGCGCGTCACCGGCGTGCTGATGACGCTCAACGACGCCGCCCACTTCGCGGCCGTCTCGCGGCGCGCACCGGCCGGGATCCCGCTGGTGCTGCTCAACTTCAGCGCTCCCCCGTCGCAGTACTGCAGCGTCGACGTCGACAACGCGCTCGGGGGCTACCTCGCGGCCAAGCACCTCATCGAGACCGGCCGCCGCAAGCTGGTCTTCGTCGGCGGCCCCTACGAGCTCCAGCCCGTCGTCGACCGCGGCAAGGGCTTCCACCGCGCCGTCGGTGAGCACCCCGAGGTGACCTCCGAGGTGCTGACGCCCGAGTGGATCAACCGGTCGGACGGCTGGGCGGCGGGCACCCAGCTGGCGCCACGGGTTGCCGCCGGCGAGGTCGACGGGATCTTCGCGGCGTCCGACCTCCTGGCGGCAGGCATCGTCCAGGCCCTGTCGGCCGCCACCGACGTCCGGGTCCCCGAGGACGTGGCCATCGTCGGCTACGACAACAACCAGGCCGCCTGGGACAGCCCGATCCCGATCTCGACGATCGCACAGCCCGGCGACGACGTCGGGCGCCTGGGCGCGATGCTCCTCCAGGAGGAGGCCGCGCACGGGACCGGGCCGCACGAGCACTCCACGATCGTCCTGCCTCCCCGGCTCATCGCCCGACAGAGCTCCCTGCCCCGGGCGTGACGTCGGGCGGCGCTCCGAGCGTCAGCCCCAGCAGAGGCAGAACGGGTGACCCGCCGGGTCCGCGTACACCTGGAACCCGTGGGCGGCCGTGAGGTCCGCCGCCTGCAGCAACCGGGCGCCGAGCGCGACCGCCTCCTCGTGGGCGGACGCCACGTCCTCGACGTACAGGTCGAGGTGGATCTGCTGCGGCTCGCCGTCCGGCCAGTCGGGCTGGACGTGGTTCGGCGCGAGCTGGAACCCCAGGTGCGGCCGGCCGTCGACCGAGACCGTGTGCCAGTCGTCCTCCGCGTCGACCGTCCCCCCGAGGAGGCCGGCCCAGAAGGTGCTCTCAGCGGTGAGGTCGGCGGCGTCGAACACGGTGATCTGCTTCGTGATCTTCATGGCGGCATGGTTCCAGCGACCGCCGACACGGGCTCGCGGTCCGCGGTGGTGCGCCCGTCGTCACCCCGACGTGTCCTCCTCGCCGCCTCCCTTGCCCTTGTTGCCCCCCTGGCCGTCCTTGCTGCCCTTGCCCTTGTTGCCGTCGTCGTCCGTGGCTGCGGGGGCGTCGGGGTCGGGCGTGGGCGTGGGCGCCGGCGCTGCTCCGGACGCGTCCGTCGACGCGACCGGCGCCGGCACGCTGATCGGCGCCGGCGCGGCCTGCGGCTCGTCGACCTCGTCGGCCGGCTGCGCCGCGTCCACCGCGCGGGGTTCCTCGGGTGCGTCGGGTGCGGCGGCCGCGGAGGTCGGCGCGACGACGAGGTCCGCCGAGGCGCCGCCGGCGCCCTCGGCACCAGGAGCGGTGACGGACTGCTCGGCGGGGACGGCGATGGGCGGCGCAGGCGGCGACGGGACGCCCGCCAGTGCACCGCCGGCGGTCAGGGTCGTCACCGACAGCACGAGGCCCACCGCGCCCGCGCTCTGCAGAGCGCCCGCCGCGGCCAGCCGCTGCACGGCGGACGGGAGGTCGGCGGCGAAGGAGGGAAGCCCGGGCAGGACCGAGAGGACGCCCAACGGGCCGGCGACCCGGCGGAGCCGGCCCAGGCCGATGGCGAGGAACGCCCGGACCACCTGCGGGTCGAACTGCTCGCCCGCGCACCGCGCGAGCTCTGCCCGCGCCGCCGACGCGGACAGAGGCTTCTTGTACGAGCGTACTGACGTGATCACGTCGTACGCGTCGGCGACGGCGACGATGCGCGCGCCACGGCTGATCGACTCGCCGGCAAGACCGGCCGGGTAGCCCCCGCCGTCCCAGCGCTCGTGGTGCTGTCCGATCACGTCCAGCCAGGGACCGAGCCACTCGCGCAGCGGGCCGGCGATCTGCATCCCGGCCTCGGGGTGGCCGGCGAGCACGGCCCACTCCCCCGCGGTGGGTTGTCCGGGCTTGCTCAGGACGCTCGTCGGGACGCGCAGCTTGCCCACGTCGTGCAGCAGCGCCGCCCAGCTGAGCTTGGCGGCGTCCTCCTCGGAGAGGCCGAGCTCCTTGCCGATGAGAGCCGCGTAGGCCTGGACCCGCTCCGAGTGGCCACGCGTAAGCGGCTCGTGGTCACCGATCGCCGCGACGAGGTTCAGGATCCGCGCGGCGTGCACGTCTCGTGGACGCAGCTCGCGCCGGCGCGCGAACCGGCTCCCCGACCCGGCCTGCAGCGCCCGCGGCGAGTAGTGGTTCATCGCCACCGCGAGCCGTGACGGGGCCCGGTCGGGGAAGTAGGACGTCAGCCGGAGCAACGTCGCCAGGGGCACGAGCCGGCGGGCAGTGCGCGTCGCGACGACCAGCACGAGCGTCGCGCAGGCGAGCTCGACCAGCAGCCACAGCCACGGGTTCACGCCGAGTCGGCGCGGCGGGAACCAGTGCAGGGCCGCGAGGCCAAGTCCCACGGAGAGCAGCACCGGGACGGCGGCGATCAGCGTCCGGACGGCCGCCGCCAGGATCGGACGGCCCTTCCACACGCCAAGACTGACGTCGTCGTAGTTCTGCGTAGGACCGAAGGCCATCCCTGTGCATCGACGCCGGACTCGCCCGGCTTGATCCCTCGCCCGAGTGACGCGCGTTCACCCGCAGGTGCACTTCAGGAACGCGTCGACGGAGAAGCCCGACTCCTGCAGCCGCTTGCGCAGCTCCGGGCTCATCGCGCGGGCCGCGCAGCGCAGGAGGTGGCACGCGTCGCCGGTCCCTGTGCCGGGCCGGCCCGGGTCGCTGGTCGGGTCCGGGTCGTTGCCGCCACGCCAGACGGCCCCCGTGACCACCTGCTGCCGCGTGAACGGCCTGCTGCGCGACGTCGTGCCGGCGGCGCCGACGACGAACCGGTAGATGCCGGCCAGGTGGGCCGGAACGGTGGCCTCGTAGACGGCGCCGCCGACGGGCGACAGCGTGACGGTGCTGGTCGATCCGTCGGGTGCCAGGAGCTCGGCCCGGACGCTCGTGTGGGTCGGGAGCGGCTCGCCGTACTCGGTGAGCCTGGCCCGGAGGTAGAGGGACGCGCCCGGCTCGTTGCCGTCCTGGGTCAGGGTGGCCACCATCCGCAGGTTCGAGAACGAGTGGACCATCGCGGTGAACTTCACGCCGTGCGCCACCGCCTCGGCGAACTCCTCCTGGTGGCCGTCGCGCAGGCCGGACAGGTACTTCTTGTAGCGCGCCTTGTCGACGGTCAGCACGAGGTTCCACGTGCCCTCCTGGGCGTTGACGGACACCCCGTCCTGCACCGGCAGCGTCATCCGGTAGTACGAGATGTTCGGTCGGTCGACCTTCTGGACGGTCGGGAACGAGCCGACGTTCGCCGGGTCGATGAGGTCGCCCTGCGGCGTCTCGACGGCCACCTGCAGCAGGTCCTGCATCGGCATGAGCACGATCGGGTCGACGGAGATGTCCGCCTCGCTGAGGATGAACGGGATGCGCACGACGGCGCCCGGTGCGACGTAGCCGTCGGGGTCGACGACGACGTCCTCGTTGTTGACCCCTGCCTGGATCTGCAGGAAGTACTTCGCCAGCTTGAAGGTGTCGTCGGCGTCCAGCTGGTCCGTGAGCAGGACGTACCCGTCGTGGTCGTGGCAGATCGCGCGCAGGGCTGCGGGGTTGAGCTCGCTCGCCGTCCCGAGGCCCACCGCGAACACCTGGTTGTCGATGAGGGAGGCGACGTCGGCGATGTACCGCGACGCGGTCTCCTTGCCGTCCGTGAACACGACGATCGCGTTCTTCTGGTAGCCGGCCGCCGCGGTGATCAGGTCGTGCCCGGCGCCGATCCCGTCGCCGATCGCGGTCGATCCGGCCGGGTTGGCCGCGTAGGTGCCGAGCGCCGTGCGGGCGCTGGTCCGGGCCGCGTCGAAGGGGTCGTCCGGGGCCCCGAACGGACCGGCGACCGGCGTGAGCAGGTCGTGCGCGTCCTGGTCGAAGGTGACCATGCCGACCCCGTTGTGCTCGCGCACGTAGTCGACGAAGATCCCCGCCGAGAAGCGCAGCACCTGCTCGCGGGTCATCGTCCCGACGCCCGACGGGTCGAGCATGCTGCCCGACTGGTCGAGGACGAGCGCCATCGCCGCGGTCGGGCGGGCGATCGTGTTCGCCGTGATGGTGACGGGGTACACCGCGCCGGTCGTCGTGCAGGTGACCTCCGCCGTGCCGGTGGCCGTGGCGCCCGCGGTCGTGCCGGTGTAGCGGACCCAGAGGTAGACCTCGCGCGGGGTGTCGTAGTCGGTGGACTTCCCCAGCGTGACCGGCCCCGAGTAGTTGTGCATCGAGAACGGCGCTCCGGGGAGCACGGACATCTCGAACGCCGTCTGGTGGAAGCTCTGCACGTCGATGCGGATCGCGCGCAGCTGGGTCTCCCCCTCGGGCACGTCGAGGAACGTGAGGTTCAGCTGCCGGGGAGTCAGCGCCCAGCCGGCCTTGAGCACGGCGTCGAGGGCGTCGATCCTGCCGTGGCCCCAGGAGTTGTCGAAGTCGCCCGCGCCCAGCTTGACCGCCGTGTTGCACACGACGTCGCGCACCTGCTCGTTGGTCAGCTGCGGCACCTGGCTCCAGACCAGCGAGGCCAGGCCGGTCACGTGCGGGGTGGCCATCGAGGTGCCGTCCCACGAGACGTAGTCGTGCACGGTGTCGCCGGTGACGTCGTACGTCGGGAAGGTGGACAGGATGCCGACGCCCGGGGCCACCACGCTCACGGCCGGCCCGACGTTGGAGAAGCCGGCGACCGCGTCGGCGCTGTCCGTCGCACCCACGGCGATCACGCCCGCGAAGTCCGCCGAGTGGATCGCGGGAGTCCGCAGCGTGCCGCCCTCGTTGCCCGTCGCCACGCAGAGCACCATCCCGTGGTCGTGCGCGTAGGCACAGGCGTCGCGCAGCACCTGGTTGTCCGTGAACCAGCCGGCGCTCAGGTTGATGACCGCGCGCAGGCTGTGCGCGACGGCGTAGTCGACGATCTCCTCGACGGCGGCCTCGAAGTCGGCCTCCGAGCCGTTGCCCGACGCGTCGAAGACCCGGCAGACGTAGACGGGTGACACCCAGTTCATGCCCGCGACGCCGACGCCGTTGTTCGACTCGGCGGCCGCGGTGCCGGCGGTGTGCGTGCCGTGGCCGTGCGCGTCCTGCGGCGTCGTGTCGTCGCTGACGAAGTCGGTGCCGAGGGTGTACCGCCCGGCGTCGTCGAGGTCGGGGTGGGTCAGTGCGCCGCCCGCGAAGCTGATCCCGGTGTCGATGTCGGCCACCAGCACCCCGGCGGCGCCCGTCTGGTGGTCCCACGCCTGGTCAGCCTTGATCTTCGGGAACCCCCACTGCTCCGCGTAGCGGGAGTCGCTCGGCGTGACCGTCACCGACGTCACCCGGTCCGGCCCGGCGAAGACCACGTCGCCCCGGCGCGCGAGCTGCTCGGCGGCCGCGACGACGTCGGTGTCGTCGGGCACCGTGAGCACGATCGTGCCCGTTCCCGCCGAGACGCGGAGCACGCGGGCGTCCGGCAGCTCGCCGGCCAGCTCGTCGGCGATCCGACGGACCCGTTCGGGGTCGGGCTTCCCGCGCTCGACCTTGACCTTCGCGATCACCCGGCCGACGCGGTAGGCGACGTCGTCGCCGCGCCACTGCGTGCGGGCGACGTTGATGACCTGCTTCTTCTCCGTGCTCTTCTCAGCCATGATGCGCTCCCCCTGCTAGTCCCGTGACAGTCAGGAGCGGGGACCACCGCGGCGTGATACCCGGGCGCAGGCGAGCCGAGGCCGTACGTCCACGGCCTCGGCTCGTCGTTCCGACCTAGACGGCCGACGGCAGCGGCGCGGGCGTGCGCTCGCACGTGAGCGCGTCACCGCTCCACGCCACGGGGATCGGGTCGCACAGCCCGCCCACGAAGTCGCCCGACTCGTCGTGGTTGGCGAACGCCAGGAGGTTCCACGTCCCCGACCGGTCCTGGACGAGACGCCCGGCGTACAGCGAGCTGTCCGTCAGCCGCGTGGCACGACCGACGTCGAACGGCCCGGTGAGGTCGTCGACCGGCAGGCTCCAGATGCCGCCACCGGGGTCGGTCGCGCGGCGTTCGTCGGCAAGCTCACCGTCCAGGCAGCTGAACAGCAGCACGCCGCGTCCCTCGACCTGGACCACCTGGAGGACCTCGAGCTGTCCGAAGCCGTTCTCGGGTTCGCTCAGCGGGGGCTGGACACGCCAGGTCCGCAGGTCGCTCGACGTGGCGTGCCCGATGACCCCGCGCTGCCGCAGGTCACCCTGGCGGGCTCGCGCGGTGACGAGCATGTGCCAGCCCCGGCCGCCCGGGTCCGGGAACACCCACGGGTCGCGCCACGTCTCGTTGTCCCACTCCGAGTCGCCGAACAGCTCGTAGTAGGCGCCGTCGGCCACCACCGGCGACTGGTCGGGATCGGCCCGCCAGCTGACCAGGTCGTCGGAGAGGGCGACTCCGACCCGCTGTCGCATTCCCGGCTCGTCCCGGGTGCGGCCGGTGTAGAACATCCGCCACACGCCGTCCGGTCCGTGCACCACGGAACCGGTCCAGATGGCGAGGTCGTCGAAGCCCGGCCCGTCGCTGGGGACGAGCGCGTCGGCGACCTCCGTCCACGTCCGCAGGTCGTCCGAGACGGCGTGGCCGACCGTGGCGCGGTCGTGCCTGYGGTGCGGGTCGCCGAGCGCGCGGGAGGCCTTGAGGTAGAAGGCGTGGAACTGGTGGCCGTCGTCGACGAACCACGCGTCCCAGGTCCAGACGTCAGGAAGGAGGAACATGCCTAACCCTTCACACCGCTCGAGGCGATGCTGTTGATGAACGAGCGCTGGAACGCGAGGAACAGCGCGAGGACGGGGAGCGTGATCATCGAGGCGTAGGCCATGACCTGACCCCAGGCGACGTTGAGCTGGAAGAAGTACTGGATACCGACCATGACGGGCCGCAGCTCCTCGCTCTGGACGACCATGAGTGGCCACAGGTAGGAGTTCCACGCCGGCAGGAACGTGAGGATCGCGACGGTCGCGATCGCCGGGCCGGACAACGGCATCACGACGTTGCGGTAGATGCGGAACCAGCCCGCACCGTCCATGCGCGCCGCCTCGTCCAGCTCGCGCGGGATGCTCGAGAAGTACTGGTAGAAGAGGTAGATCGAGAACGCGTTGGCGATGAACGGGATGACCTGCACCTGGTAGGTGTCGATCCAGCCGGTGGTCAGCGCCAGGTGGAACCCGTCGAGCTGCAGGGACGGGAGCTTGTTCACCCACCAGACGAGCGGCAGCGCCAGCGTCTCGAACGGGACGATGAGCGTGGCGATGATCGCAGTGAGCACGAGCTGCTGCCCCCGCCACCGGAGCCGGGACAGCGCGAACGCCGCGAGGCTGTTCACGAAGATGCCGAGCACGACGGTGAGCGCGGAGATCCCGATCGAGTTGACCAGGAAGCGCAAGAACGGCACGCGGTCGAACACGCCGGCGTAGTTGGCGAACGAGATGTCCCCGACCGGCACGAAGGCGCGCCAGTTCGTCATGTCGGCGAAGATCTGCAGGTCCGGCTTGAGGGACGACACGAACATGAAGAGCAGCGGCAGGACGAAGACGAGCACGAGGAGCACGCGGGCCGCGGTGACCACGACGGATCGCCGACGGCCGGTCGCGGCCCTGCCCTTGCTCGCGGGAGCTGCGGCGGGCTGCACGCCCGTCGGTGAGTCGGTGAGCGCGGCCATGTCAGACCTTCTCCCGGGTCAGGAACCGCTGGATCGCGGCCACGGTGAGGACGAGCACGAAGAACACGAGCGAGATCGCCGAGGCGTACCCGGTGGCGAGCTGCTGGTAGCCGGTGCGGACGGCCATGAAGACGAGCGTCGTGGTCGAGTCCAGCGGGCCACCCTGCGTCATCACGTTGACCTGCGAGAACAGGCTGAGCGCGGAGATCGTGATGGTGATGAGGATGAACGTCCGGGTGGCCAGCAGGCCGGGCCAGGTGATGTAGCGGAACCGCTGCCAGCCCGTGGCCCCGTCCAGGTCTCCCGCCTCGTACAGCTCGGCAGGGATGGTCTGCAGGCCGGCCAGCCAGATGATCATGTGGAAGCCGACGGCCTGCCAGATGGACATCAGCATGATCGCGGGCAACGCCGTGGACGGGTCGTTCAACCAGTCGATCGGCGTGAAGTGCCCGAACGTGACGCGCACGAGCACCTGGTTGAGCAGGCCGTCGAGCTGGTACAGGAACTTCCAGAGCAGCGAGATCACGACGATCGACGTGACGACGGGGACGAAGTACATCGTCCGGAAGAAGTTCGTCCCGCGGACCTTGGCGTTGACCAGCAGCGCGAGCACGAGGCCGAAGCCGGCCTGGACCGGCACGACGACCACCGCGAAGAACAGGGTGTTGCGCAGCGACGCCCAGAACACCGAGTCGGTGAACAGGTTGGCGAAGTTGTCGAACCCGATGAACTCCGCGGGTCGGGGTGAGATCAGCCGGGCGTTGGTGAACGCGAGGACGAAGGCGAGACCCACCGGCACCACCAGGAACAGGACCAGGAGGATCCCCGCGGGACCCACCATCCAGGCGGCGGTGCGGGCTTCGTGCGATCGGGTGGAGCGTGCTCGGCGCTGACCGCCGGCAGAGGGGCGACGCGTCGGGCGTCGGGTGGGAGCCAGCGCTACGGGGTCGTTCCCGGGCGCGAGCGGAGTCGTGGAGACCATGGCGGGCCCTTTCGGGTGGGGTCCGGCGGGCCGATGGCGGCTGAGCGCCACCGGCCCGCCGGGGCGGCGTCAGTACTCGTAGCCGCCGTTCTGCTTGATGTCGGCGTCGATGTCCTTGACGGCCTTGTCGAGGATCGTCTGGACGTCACCGCCGGAGAGGATGTCCTGGGTCGCCTTCTGGAAGACCGAGGAGATGATCGGGTAGGCGGGCGTGACCGGGCGCACCAGGGCGTAGTCCTTGGCGAGGGTGCGGTAGATCTCGCTGGCGCCGCCCGGGGCGTAGGCGGGCACCTGGGCAGCCGCCTCGTCGGTCGCGGGGACCAGGCCGAGCGTCGTCGCGAAGTCGACGAAGTACTTCGTCTGGTGCGCGAACTCCAGGTAGGCCTGCGCGGCGTCCGTGTCGTCGCACTGACCCGTCATGCCCCACTGCCACGAGCCGCCGCCGATCTTCGGCCCCTGGCCCAGGTCCGGCGGGGGCATGACGGCGACGTCGTCCCCGAAGGCCTTGCGCACGGTGTCGTTGGCCCAGCTGCCGGAGTAGAGGATCGCGCTCTTGCCGTTGACGAAGTCAGCGGTCGCGTCCTCCCCCGACTTCGCGGACATGTCGCCGTTGCTGACCAGACCCTGGAACCACGTGGCCCAGTCGACGGCCTCCGGCCCGTTGAGCACGCCGTCGGCGCTCTGGTAGTCCGTCCGGTCGATCAGGTCGCCGCCGAAGCTCTGCAGGAACGGCGAGTACGCGTAGGGGATCCACTCGCCGCCTCCCCCGGTGCCGAGGTCGAGCGGGTACGACCAGCTGCCGGCGCCCTTGAGCTTGGTGAGCGCGTCGTCGAACTCGTCCTTGGTCCACGGCTGATCGGTCGTGGCCACCCGGACGCCGGCGGCCTGGAGCACCGACGGGCGGGCGAACATGGCCAGCGCGACGTCGTAGAAGCCGTAGGAGTAGACCTTGTCGTCGATGGTGCCGATGGTGGTCGGCAGCTGCCCGTCCCAGGTGCTCTCCGGCAGGTCGAGCGGCGCCAGGTAGCCGGCCCAGGCCCAGTTCGGCACGTTGGGCGCGTCGATGTCCACGATGCACGGCAGCTTCTTCGCCGACGCCGCCGCGACGACCGCGTCGTTGTAGGAGTCCTGCGGGAAGGACTGCACCTTGACGGTGTACTTGTCCTGGCTGGCGTTGAAGTCCTTGACGATGCGGTTCACGACACCGAGCTCGGCCTCGTTGCCGCCGTTGTGCGTCCAGAGCTCGATCTCGCCCCCCGACGACGAGCCGCCGCCCGAGCTGGAGCATGCCCCGGTGAGCGCGAGTGCGCCGATCGCTAGACTGGCCGCCGTGAGGCGACGGATGCTTCGGTGAGCCACGTTTTCCTCCGTTGTCACTGATGGGTCCTGATAGGGATCCGGCCTCGCGTGCTCCAACACGCGGGCGGTGGCAGGCGTCGTCCCCTCCTCACGGAGGGGGCGACGTCACCGATGCGCGGTGGATCACCGCGCACCGGAGCTGTTCGGTCCTGGCGGGCACCGTCGTGCCGGCCGGAGCGTCGATCTGGGCGTACAGCTGGTCGACGGCCCAGACGCCCATCTCGTAGTGGGGCAGCGCCAGCGTCGTGACGCCCGGGTACAGCCCGTCGGAGATCAGCTCGAGGTCGTCGAACCCGACCACGGACAGGTCGGTCGGGATCGTCAGCCCGAGCTCGGCCGCGGCGCGATAGGCCCCCATGACCATCCGGTCGTTGAAGCAGAACAGACCGGTCGGCGCGTCCGGGCCGCGCAGCAGGCGAACGGCCGCCTCGTAGCCGCCCTGGGCGACCGCGACGCTGTGCTCGACCACGACGTCGGCCGCGGGCAGCCCGGCCTCCGCGCACCGCGCCCGGAAGCCCTGCTCGCGACCATGACGTGCGGGGATGTCGTCGACGTTGTTGATCATGGCGATCCGGCGGTGGCCGGCCGCGAGGAGCAGGTCCGCCGCGTCCCACCCGCCGCGCACCTCGTCCGGCACCACCCAGGAGGTGTCCGCGTCCTGCGTGCGCGCGTTGACGACGACGACGGGCGATCCGACCAGCGCCTCGGGCAGCGCGACGACGCGGTGGTACATCGCGGCGTAGAGCATGCCGTCGACACGCCGGTCCTGCAGCGCCTTGATCGCCTGCCGCTCGACGTCCTCGTGGTACTCGGTGGTCGCCACGAGCAGCACGCTCGCCCTCGCGCGGAGCGCGTCCTGCGCCCCGTGGATGAGGTGCCCCGCGAACGGCGTGGTCGCGATCTCGTCGGAGATGAAGCCCACGGACTGCGAGCGCTGCGTGCGCATCGTCCGGGCTACCGCGTCCGCCGCGTACCCGAGGTCCGCGGCGACCGCCCGCACCCGGTCGCGAGTCGCCGGCGCGACCCGAGCCACGCGGTTGTCGCTCAGCGCGTGGGAGACGGTGGTGATCGACACCCCGGCCGCGGCCGCCACGTCCTTGATGGTTGCCCGGCTCTGCGGCATCGTCGCCTCCCTCGCTCCATCGCGCGTGTGCAAATCGTTTTGCAACGCGACGATCGTGGACCGCAGGAGGACCCTTGTCAAGCCCCCGATCGCCACGCACCGCAGAGGAGAACCCGATGTCCACCCCGGTCCCCGACTTCACAGGCCTGACCGCCACGTACGTCAACTGCACGCTCAAGCGCAGCCCGGAGCTCAGTCACACCCAGGGCCTCGTCGACGCGAGCGCCGCGATCATGCGCAAGCACGGGGTCGAGGTGAACGAGCTCCGGCTGGTCGACCACGACGTCGCCACGGGCGTCTACCCCGACATGCGGGTGCACGGCTGGGCCACCGACGCCTGGCCCGACCTCTACCCCGGGATCGTGGCCAGCGACATCCTCGTCGTGGCCGGCCCGATCTGGCTGGGGGACAACTCCAGCATCACCAAGAAGCTCATCGAGCGGATCTACTCGCTCTCCGGCGAGCTCAACGCCAAGGGCCAGTACCTGTTCTACGGACGCGTGGCCGGCTGCCTGATCACCGGCAACGAGGACGGCATCAAGCACTGCGCGCAGAACATCCTGTACTCGCTCCAGCACGTCGGGTACACGATCCCTCCGAACGCCGACGCGGGCTGGATCGGCGAGGCCGGGCCCGGCCCGTCCTACCTCGACCCCGGCAGTGGCGGGCCGGAGAACGACTTCACCAACCGCAACACGACCTTCATGACCTGGAACCTCATGCACCTGGCGCGGATGCTCCGCGACGCGGGCGGCGTACCCGGGTACGGCAACCAGCGCTCCGAGTGGAACGCCGGAATCCGCTTCGACTTCGAGAACCCCGAGTACCGCTGAACCCGCGGCCGCTGGTCAGGAGGGCGGCTGGTGCTCCACATGGACGTCGGGACCGGGGAACACGAGCGCCTCGTGCCCGTCCTCGTACCGGACGAGGAACGGCGGTCCGCCGTCACTCCCCCGCGCCTCCACCACCGTGCCCGTCCGCGACACCGCGCCGACGGTGCGCCCGTGGACGACCACCTTGTCTCCGACCTCTGCGCGCACGACCCATCACCTCGGATCCAGGCTAGGACGCCGCGGGCTCCGACGACACCGCCGACCTCACCCGGGATCGGCGGGACTCCCGCACCGGCCGCGGCAGGTGAAGGATGGAGCGGTCCTCAGGAGATCCGGTGCGACCAGAGATGAGCACCTCATGCGTTCCGACATCGTGCCGGGCGGCGTCTTCCCGGACTACGAGCTGCCCGACCACACCGGCGAGCTGCGCCGGCTGAGCGAGATCCAGGGCGACGACCCGATGATCCTGACGCTCGCCCGCGGGCACTACTGCCCCAAGGAGCACCAGCAGCACCTCGAGCTCGCCTCGATGCAGCCGAAGCTCGGGGTGGCGTACACGCGCGTCGCCACGATCGCGACGGACGAGCGCCACACCCTCCAGGAGTTCCGCGCCTCGGTCGGCGCCCACTGGCCGTTCCTCTCGGACCCCGGCCGCGTGGTCCAGCAGGACCTCGACATCCAGGAGTACACGGACCCCACGAACGACCCGATGATCCCGCACACCCTCGTGCTGAAGCCGGGCCTCGTGATCCACAGCGTCTACAACGGGTACTGGTTCTGGGGCCGCCCGTCCGTCGACGACCTCTGGCGCGACCTCCGCGCCGCCACGAGCGAGGTCCGTCCCGACTGGGATCTCAGCGCCCCGGGGCTGCGCGAGGCGTGGGACGCGGGCGACGTCTCCGCGTTTCACGGCTGGGAGCGGTGGTCCCCGGAACAGGTCCGGCACGCCCGCGGACAGGACGACGCACCGGACCCGACCCGTGCCGGCTGACCCGGACCGCCCGATGGCGACGCTCGTCTCGGTGAACGTCGGCCTGCCCAAGGACGTGCCGTGGCGGGGCCGGACGGTGCACACCGGCGTCTGGAAGAGCCCGGTGACCGGTCCGCGGATGGTGCGCCGGCTCAACATCGACGGGGACGGCCAGGGCGACCTCGCGGGTCACGGCGGGGAGCAGCGGGCGATCCTCGTCTACCAGGTCCAGTCGTACCGGCACTGGCAGGAGCACCTCGGGCGCGACGACCTCGAGCCGGGGGCGTTCGGCGAGAACTTCACGGTGGACGGGCTCGGCGACGACGAGGTCTGCATCGGGGACCGGTACCGCATCGGCGAGGCCGAGTTCGAGGTCACGCAGCCACGCGTCACCTGCTTCCGGGTGGGCATGCGGATGGGAGAGCCGCAGCTGCCGTCGCTGCTGGTCGCCCACCGCCGACCGGGCTTCTACCTGCGCGTGCTGACCGAGGGCCACGTCTCCGCCGGCGACCCGGTCGTGCGCACGAGGCGCGGCCCGCACGCGCTGAGCGTCGCCGACGTCGACGGGCTTCTCTACCTGCCGGGCCACGACCCTGGCCTGCTCGAGGCGGCCATCGACATCCCGGCCCTGAGCCCCGGGTGGCGCGACTCGTTCCGGAGCATGCTGGCCGCCGGCCCCGGCGAGGTCCACCCGGCCGGCGTCGCCGTCCCCCCCGTGCCCTCGTGGTCGGGCTTCCGCACGGTGACGGTCAGGGGCGTCGTCGCCGAGACCGCAACAGTGACGTCGTTGGTGCTGGCCGGGGACGAGGCGCTGCCGGCGTTCGCGCCGGGGCAGTTCCTCAGCGTGCGCGTGCTGGGCGCCGGGGATCCCGCTCCCGTGCGGACGTACTCGCTGTCGGGCGACCCGGACGGCGGCGAGTACCGGATCAGCGTGAAGCGTGAACCACACGGCGCGGTGAGCGCGCGCCTGGCCACGCTCCTGCGTCCCGGCGACCGGCTCGAGGTCGCGGCCCCGCGGGGCACATTTGTGCTCGACGACGGCGACGGACCGGTGGTGCTGGTCTCCGCCGGCATCGGCCTGACGCCGGTCCTGGCGATGCTCCACCGACTCGCGACGAGCGGCAGCACGCGGCCGGTGTGGTGGATCCACACGACCCACGACCAGCAGAGCCAGGCCTTCTCCGCCGAGGTCGCCGACCTGCTCGCCCATCTCCCGGCGGCGCGCTGCCTGGTCTCCTACACGACCCCGAGCGGTCCCCTGCCCGCCGGTGCCCGGGCGGGACGGCTCACGGCGGAAGCGATCGCCGGCCTCGGCCTGCCGACCGACGCGGAGGCGTTCGTGTGCGGCCCGGAGAAGTTCATGGACGACATCGTCGCCGCCCTCACCGCGGCGGGGCTCGACCCTTCCCGCATCCGCACGGAGCGGTTCGGCTCGCGCTCTGCGATCAATCCCGGCGTCGTCGCGGCGGACGCGCCGCCGCCACACCAGCCGCCCGGGCCGCCCGGCACCGGACCGGCCGTCACGTTCGCGCGGTCCGGGCTCACGGCCGGCTGGTCGGACCGGTACGGCTCCGTGCTCGAGGTGGCCGAGGCGTGCGACGTGCCCACGCAGTGGTCGTGCCGCACGGGTGTCTGCCACACGTGCGTGACCGCGGTGCTGTCGGGCGCGGCGGCGTACGCGGCACCGCCGCTGGAACCGCCCGGCGACGACGAGCTGCTCATCTGCTCCGCCAGGCCGACGACGGACCTGGTGCTCGACCTCTGAGCAGCGCTATCGCCGGAGCAGCTGCTGACCACCGTCGACGTCGAAGGTCGCCCCGGTGAGGGCGGTGTTCGCCATGACGTGGACCGCCAGCGCCGCGACGTCGGCCGGCCCGACGACGCGCCCGATCGGCAGGATGGCGCGCAGCTGGTCGCGGCGCTCGTCCAGGTGGTCGCCCAGCAGGGACGCCGACAGCGGGGTGTCGACGAAACCGGCGGCGATCAGGTTGACGCGCACCGGAGCGATCTCGAGGGCGAGGTTCGCCGCGAGGACAGGCAGGGCCGCGGTCAGCGCCGCGGTGATGCCGAGGCCGACGCCCGGCTGACGGGCGCCCGTGCCACCCATGAACAGCAGCGTGCCGCCCGGGCGCATCGTGGCCGGCGCGTAGCGTGCCACCCCGAGCATCACCATCGGGTGCTCGGCCAGCGCGTGGCGCGCCTCCTCGAAGACCATGTCGGCGAGCGGCGCGTAGTACGGGGCACCCGCGGTCACCATGACGTGGTCGATGGGGCCGTCCAGGCCTGCGAAGAAGGCCTCGAGCGCGGCCAGGTCGTTCGCGTCGAACGCGGAGACGCTCCGCGCGCCGATCTCGTCTGCGGCACGCTGCAACCGGCCGGGATCGCGAGCCGTCAGGACGACGTCGGCGCCCTCGTCCCGGGCCAGCCGCGCCGTCTCCAGGCCGATGCCTGCACTGCCGCCGATCACGACGACCGTCTGCCCGGCCAGCGCGGGCTCGCGCATCGCCGGGCTCATCGGCCGATCTCGCCGAGCAGCGCCTTGAGCGCGCCGACGTAGATCTCCGAGAACGTCGGGAACGGCTGGATCGTGTCGGCCAGGACCTTCACCGGGACGTGCGCCCGGATCGCGAGCGTGGCCTGCTGGAGCCACTCACCCGCCTCGGGCCCCAGCGCGTACGCCCCGGTCAGCCGCTCCCCGTCGCTGACGAGCGTGAGGAACCCGTTGCTCTCGGCGTAGGCGCGCGTGTAGGTCGACGTCTTCGCCACCCCGGACACCGGGACGGTCGCCTGGAAGCGGCCCTCCGCGGCGCCCACGGCCGCTGCCTGCGGATCGGTGTAGGTGACCCGCGGCACGGCCTCGTAGTTGGCGGCCCGCACCTCGCCCAGGATGTTCGCGGCGACCACGTCGCCCTGGTACTTGCCGACGTGCGTCAGCGGCCACAGCCCGGTCACGTCGCCGATCGCCCACAGCCCGTCGGCGACGCGCAGGTGCTCGTCGACGGGCACGCCCTTGTCGTCCGGCTCGATGCCCACGGTCTCGAGGCCGAGGTCGTGCACGCGCGGGCGCCGTCCCGTGGCGACGAGCAGCTTGTCGCCGCGCAGCTCCCGCCCGTCGTCGAGCTCGAGCACGTAGTCGTCCCGGTCGCTCCGTGCCCGGGCCACACCGGCCGACAGCACGAGCTCGATGCCCTCGCCCCGAAGGACCTCGCCGAGCGCCTCACCGAGCGGCGCGGGCTCCCGCCCGAGCACGTGCGCGGACCGGTCGACCAGGACCACCTCCCCGCCGAGCCGACTTACCACCTGCGCGATCTCCACCCCGACCGGTCCGCCGCCCATGATGAGCAGGCGGCGCGGGACAGCCGTCATGGAGGTGGCCTCGCGGCTGGTCCAGAGGCCGTCCAGCTCACGCAGCCCGGGGACCGGTGGCACGATCGGCGACGCACCGTTGGCGAGCACGACGTGGTCGGCCGTGTGCCGCACGCCGTCGACCTCCACGGCACCGGGTCCGGCGAGCCGTCCGTCGCCCCGCAGCAGGTCGATGCCGTTGTCCGCGAGCCACGTCTCCTGGCCGGCGTCGGAGTAGTCCGACACCTGGAAGTTGCGCCAGGCGAAGACGGCCTCGAGGTCGATCTCGGCCGTCGCCGCGGCCTCGCGTGCCGCGTGCACCGCCTCGCCCGGCCGCAGCAGCGTCTTCGACGGGATGCACGCCCAGTACGAGCACTCCCCGCCGACCAGCTCCCGCTCGACGACGGCGACGCGCAGCCCGCCCTCGGCCAGCGCGCCCGCGCAGTGCTCGCCGGGCGAACCGCCGCCGAGCACGATCACGTCGTAGTCGGCGGTCACGTCGGAAGCTCCTCGCCGGCGCGCTCACGCACCATGTAGAGCGCGTACCAGTCGGGCCAGTCCGGGTCCGCCTCGCCCGTCCGGGCCTCGTGCTCGCCGTGCGCCGCGGCAGCCCGCCGCAACGCGTCGGCGAGGTCGCTCACGGACTCGTAGCGCGTGTCCATCGGGTCTTCCCCTCAGCGGCCGGGCAGGCGCGTCTTGATCTCCTGCAGCAACCAGCCGTTGCCGTCGGGATCGCTGAAGGCAACGAACGAGCCGTAGTCCGCATGGTCGGGTGCGGCCCCGTCGACCCGACCCGCGGTGCCCGCATGGTGGAAGATGCCGGTCTCGTCGTGGAAGGGCTCGCTGACCTCGATGCCCCTCTGCACCAGGTCGGCACGCGCGGCGTCGATGTCGTAGACGGACAGCTGCAGCCCCTCGAACGAGCCTGGCGCCGCCGCCGTCAGGCCCGTGCCGAAGATGATCGAGCACGCCGACCCCGGTGGCGTCAGCTGCACCACCCGGTAGCCCTCGTCGACCGCGAGGTCGGCGTCGAGCCGCCACCCCAGCGACTCGTAGAAGCTCTTGGCCCGGTCGACGTCGGAGACCGGGATGACCACCACCTCGAGCCTCACCTGCCCCGGTTCCACCGGCGGGCTGGGGGCCGCGCTCGTGCTGCTCGTCCCGGTGCTGCTCATCCCCTGGCTCCTTGTCGTGGCTGTGCCCGAGAGGACCACCCCCCGGTGGCGATGGTGACGCGCTCGTGTCACAACATGCTCTCGGCAACCTGTGCCGTCAAGACCCGCGTCAGGCCTCGACCGGGGCTGTCGTCGGAGTCGGCGAGGGTGCATTGTTGCGGGATGCCGTGGTTCCCGGAGTTCGTCTCCGCCGCCGAGCTGGCCCGCCGGCAGGTGCGCGAGGAGGGCCACGCCGACCCGGTCGCGCAGTACCTGCGGGCCCTCGACACCGGCGACTCCCGCGACCTCGAGCTCGTGTGGCCCGGCGACGTGGTGGTCAACGACCCACGGGTGGGCGAGGTGCACGGGCACTCACAGCTCCGGCAGTTCGCCCGGCGCAACGCGTCGTGGTTGGCCGACCACCACGCCCGCGTCGAGACCGTCGCGTCGACGACCGCCGGGCGGCGCGCTGTGGTGGAGCTGCTGGCGCGCGTCGAGGACGACGACGGCAACGCCATGGACTGGCCGGTGGCCGTCGTGGCCGAGTCTCCGGACGATCGCTCCGTGGTTTTCCGCACCTACTGCAGCCAGTGGCCGGTGGACGGCCGCCGCCACGTGCGGCCGCCCATGCTGCCCGCGAGCGGCGACAGCCTCGCCGGCGTCGTCGATCGCTTCCGGAAGTCGCTGGCCGCCGGCGACGTCGAGGCCGTCATGGGGACGTTCGCCGACGGCGCGTATCTGCGCGAGTCGTTCGGCCCGCACGCCGCGCACCGCGGCAGCGAGGCGCTGCGCGCCTACTTCACGACGAGCCTCGGCGCGGGCGGCGGCATCGAGCTCGAGCCCTGCGCGGTGACCGAGGACGGCGCGCGGTCCGCGGTGGAGTACACCTGCGTCCGCTGGGGCGACCGCGACCTGCCGCCCCAGGCCGGCCTCGCCGTCTACGAGCACAGCGGCGACGACCGGCTGACCGCTGTCCGCCTCTACGACGACATCGAGCCGCCCGGCGAACCCCGCTGAACAGACCTGAGATCGGCGGCGGGTGGCCTCAGGCGGTGCGGCTCACCACGCCCGTGGCCTGCGAGGGGCCGAGCAGGCGAAGCATGGACGTCCCGTACTCGTCCTGGTGCTCGAGGCTGATCGAGAGGACGCGGCCGCGCTGCCGGCTCCTCGCCCAGTCGAGCACGTCCTCGATGTCCTCGGCGTCGAGCAGCCGCCACCGCTCTCCGGCGCCGCTCCCACCGAGCTCGACCACGTAGACGGGCTCGGCGACCGACGCCCAGGAGTAGTGGGAGAGAGCGGGTTCGACACGCACGGCGTGCTCCTTCCTGAGGTTGATCGCCCATCGTCGTCGGGACGGGTGAACGCCAGGACGACGTCCCGTGACCGCGCGATGGCCAGGACGGATCGGCCCAGGGCGCGCGACTGGTGTCCGAATCCGTGGTGGGCAGCGGGCGGACCCGCTCAAGTCCTGCCTTTGTGGCGGATCCGCCGAGCGGGCACCATGGAGCGTATGAGCACCGAACCCGACGCGGACGACGTCGCGCTCACGGTCCTGTGCCCCCGATGCGCTGCCGCACCGGGCGAGCCGTGCCGGACCGCCGACCGCCTCCCCCGCGCTCCGCACCGCCGACGGACCTCCGCCTACCTGGAGAAGCTCGCCGCCCAGCGGTGACAGGGCCGCCCATGGCGCCGGACGCGGGTCCGGCGTCTAGCGCACCTGCACGACCTTGTCCTTGCGGACGTCGATCGGTATCCGCTGCCCACCGATCGCCAGGGTGACCTCGACGTCGTCGGAGCCGGTGGCGTGCTTCACGGACTCGAGAGTTCCCCGGAGCAGCCCGCGGGGGTGATGCTCCGTACCGAACGCGAGAGTCGCGGTCCTGCCGAGATGCGACCCGTTCAACGCCGCCGCGGACACCTCGGTCGTCGGGTCCTCAGTCATCGTCGCACCCCGCTCGGTCAGTGATCTCGTAGGGCGTCGACCGTAGGAGGTCCCGGCGACCATGCGATGAACAGTGCGCGAACATTGCTCGCGATGTGCTGCGCGGGCACGAGAAGCACAGAAGTCGTCGCTCGGCGTCCTGCTCCGGTCGAGCCGGGGTGCACGGTGACGGGGGCATGAACGTTGACCGGCGAGCAGCGAAACACGCTCATGACCTGCGGCGACGGCGACGACGATCGGGGCGTGGCCGATGTCCAGACCCTTCTGCGTGACCTGCGCTCCGGCGCCGTCCCGCCCACCGCGCCCGTCGCGACCCTCGCCGTCCCGCTGCAGGTGGTCGACGCCGAGATGCCCGTGCACGAGGTCGAACCGCTGTTCCTCGACCCGGCTCTCCTCCGGATCGGCGTCCTCGACCGCGCCGACCTCAGCCACATCGGACTCATCACGCGGTCGCGGTTCAACGCCGGCATGGCGGGCCGGCTGGGCTACGGCCGGGCCGTGCTGACCCGGCGGCCCGCGCGTGCCGTGGCCGACTGGGACCCGCTGGTCGTCGACCCGGCGTCGTCGGTCGTCGAGGCCGCCCTGCTCGCGATGAGCCGGCCGCCGGAGGCCCGGTTCGACGACGTCGTCGTCCGCGCGGAGATCTGGTCGGCGACGGGCACGTCGGAGCTCGTGCACGCGCTGGCCGCCGCGCTCGCCGACCAGGGCATGCGCGACCGCACCACGGGACTGGTCAACCGGCACAACCTGGAGCACACCCTCGAGTCGTGGGCACGAGAGATCCGAGGCACCCGCCGACGCCTGGCTGTGACGCTGGTCGACGTCGCAGCGTTCGGGCTGCTCAACGCGATCCACGGCCTCCCCCATGGTGACCGCGTCCTCACCACGATGGCCCAGGCACTCACGAGGGCCTATCCGACGGGCTGCGTGCTCGGACGGCTCGGGGACGACGAGATCCTCATCGCCGCGGTGCTCCCGGCCGTCCCGGACGAGCGGGCTCGCGAGGTCGCGGAAGACCTGCGGCGGGTCTCGCTGCGCGCGCTCGACGCAGCTCCCCCGGGTTTCGTCGACGGCGAGTGGCCGGCCGTCCGGGCCGTCGCCGCGGTGAGCCTGCAGGGGTGGGCGGACGTCCCCCTCCTCCTGCAGGAGGTGCATCGCGGGATGCGTCAGGAGAAGGCCGAGCCCAGCACCCGTAGCTGAGCCGGTCCCGACCATCGCCGGGACCGGCCCTCGTCTGCGTCAGCCGACGGTCGCGGAGGCGACGTCCGGGTTGTCGCTGAACAGCCCGTCCATGCCCGCCCCGACGAACACCCGGATCTCGCCGGCCAGGTCGCCGACGGCGTTCGGGTCCGCGCTGCTGCGGAACTCCACCGGCAGGAACTGGTTCTCCCGACGGAACGTCCAGCCGTGCACGTCCAGGCCGACGCGGTGCGCGTCCCGGATGACCGCGGTGGGCGCGCCGAGGGTGCCGTCGGCGTTCCTCGGGATCATCAGGTCCTTGCAGAGGCCCACGCCGTCCGCGTACCGGGCGACCTGAGCCAGGCCGGAGCGGGTGACCAGGTCGCGGTAGGTGCGCGGGTCACCGGCCGCGACGAGGTCGTACGGCGCCCCCGTGCAGTCCACGAGCTGCACCAGAGGGAGGTCGGTCATCGTGTCGAGCTGGCGCAGGTTGCCCGTCTCGAAGCTCTGGATGAAGACGGGTGCTCGGCGGCCGTCCAGGCCGTTCGCGCGCAGCTGCCCGAGAAGCGGCTCCTCGAGGGACAGGCCGATGGAGTCGAAGTAGGTCGGGTGCTTGGTCTCGGGGTAGACCCCGACCGGCTCCCCGTCGCACGTCTGCGAGTGACGGGCGAGGTCGAGCACCTCGTCGAACGTCGGGATCTCGTAGAGCTTGTCGTAGGCCGCGTTGGCCGGGCGGACGGCGGGGAGGCGCTCCTTGGCGCGCAGGGTCTTGAGCTCGGCGAGCGTGAAGTCCTCCGTGAACCAGCCGGTGACGCTGCGACCGTCGATGACCTTGGTGGCCTTCCGGCCGGCGAACTCCGCGTGGTCGGCCACGTCGGTGGTGCCGCCGATCTCGTTCTCGTGCCGGGCGACGAGCACGCCGTCCTTCGTCGAGACCAGGTCGGGCTCGATGTAGTCGGCGCACATCAGGATCGCCGTCTCGTACGACGCGAGCGTGTGCTCGGGCCGGTAGCCGCTCGCGCCGCGGTGCCCGACGACGGTGACGTCGCCCGCCCTCGGCGCCCGGACCTGACGTAGATCGACCACGTCCATCTCCGTGTCGTCCGGGGTACCCGCGATGCGCGCGTCGTTGCCGGGGTAGTTGTTGTCGTTGGCGATGAGCAGCCGGCCGTCGCGCAGCTGCACGACCGTCTCGAACGACTGCACCGGCAGGGAGAACGGGTCGTCCGTCCCGTAGCCGTCTCCGGCACCGAGGTGGTCGGGGTTGGCGATCTTGAGCGCGTCGAGCACGAGGGTCTTGCGCACGAAGCCGTCCGCGTCGGTCGCGTCGAGGTTCACCCGGTAGACGCGCTTCATCACCGAGGCCGAGCCCTGGAAGTCGTCGCGCTCGATGAGGAGGAGCTCGTGCTTGCCGGTCATGAACGCGTCTCCGACGACGTTCGCGTCCTGGTGCGTCTGGTACGCCCAGGTGCGGCCCGTGTACGCGCCGACGGCCGTGTCGAACTCCGAGATCGTGCGTCGGCGCTGCACGGGGTCGTCGACGAACGCGCCCTCGGTGATCGGGTACAGGAACCGGCCGTCGCGGGAGCCCGCCATCGCCTCGAAACCGCGGCTCGCGCGGATCCGCGGCGTCTCCCCGACCTGCAGGTAGGGGTTCTGCGGCGACTTGCCGGCCGGGAACGGCACCGGAGCGGCGAGGAGCTTGCCGGTCGCGTCGACGTGCAGGAGGAACGGGCCGAACTCCTCGCCGATCCAGAAGCTGCCGTCCTTCGCGCGGACGACCGACTCGACGTCGAAGTCGGCGCCCGTCAGCAGGCGGTCGGCGGTCGCGTCGTTGACGATCGGGAAGCCGATGCGGTGGTCGGGGTCGCGCAGCGAGACGAACTCGCCCACGCCGATCGCGCCGTCTCCCCCGGCGGCCGTCTGCCAGCGCGGGGTCACGTGGTACAGGCGCAGCAGGAAGTCGGCGGAGTTCGCCTTCGTGCCGAACCCGTTGTCCGGCAGCGCCCAGAACGTGCCGTCGCCGGCGTCGACCATGCCCGAGAAGCCGGGGATCACCTGCCMGGCGAACGGGCCCTGCCTGCCGTTGGCGGGCGTGGCCAGCGCGCCCGACGGCGGTCCGGGTGCGAGGTAGTCGGCGGAGAGGGTGGCGCGGGCGACGAGGGTCGGCTGCGTGATCGTGTGACGACCCCGGGTGTCCGGGGCGTCGCCACGGTCCCCCGCGAGCGCGGGTGTGGGGGCGAGGAGGGCGGCGGTCACGGCCGCCGCGAGGACGGAGAGTGCTGCGGTGCGTCTCATGCCCGCCAGGCAACCGGCACCGGGCGACGGGAGCCCGACATCACGGGAATGTCCGGATGGCGACCCTGTGAACGCCCTGTGACCTGCCTGCGTGACTGCAGTCGCGCTCGCACTGTCTCTGCGCAGAACCGCGCGTCGACGCTTGGGTGAACACTCGGCAAACTGGCCGTCCCCGAGTTGCCGCCGCCGGACGACGGGCCGACCTTCGTCGTGTGACCGATGTCCCGCTCCTCGTCCTGGTGGTCGTGACGGCGCTCGCCTTCGACTTCACCAACGGCTTCCACGACACGGCGAACGCCATGGCGACGTCGATCGCGACCGGCGCACTCAAGCCCAAGGTCGCCGTGCTCCTGTCCGCGGTCCTCAACGTGGTCGGCGCGTTCCTGTCCCTCGCGGTCGCCGCGACCATCGCGTCGGGGATCGTCGAGCAGGACGCCGTCACGCTGTCCGTCGTGTTCGCCGGCCTGGCCGGCGGCATCCTCTGGAACCTCGTCACCTGGTACCTCGGCCTGCCGTCGAGCTCCTCGCACGCGATCATCGGGGGACTCGTCGGCGCGGTCCTCGCCGCGGCGGGACCCTCGGGAGTCATCTGGGCCGGGCTAATCGGCAAGGTCGTGATCCCCGCGGTCGTCGCCCCGGTCGCCGCCGGCGTCGTCGCCCTGATCGGCACCTGGCTCGTCTACCGCATCACGCGGGGCGTGCCGGGCCGGGAGCGCACCCGGGAGTTCCGGTGGGGGCAGATCGGCTCGGCGTCGATGGTCTCCCTCGCGCACGGCACCAACGACGCCCAGAAGACCATGGGCATCATCCTGCTCGCCCTCATCGCGGGCGGAGCGCTTCCCGACGACGCCGCGGTGCCGGTCTGGGTGATCATCTCGTGCGCGCTGGCCATCGGCCTCGGCACGTACATCGGCGGCTGGCGGGTGATCCGAACCCTGGGCAAGGGGCTCGTCGACATCGAGTCGCCGCAAGGACTTGCTGCCGAGACGTCGTCGGCCGTGGTCATCCTGGTCTCGAGCAACCTCGGGTTCCCGCTGTCGACCACCCACGTCGCCAGCGGCTCCATCATGGGCTCGGGGGTGGGTCGCGGCAGCGAGGTGCGCTGGTCCACGGCCCGCCGGATGGCCGTCGCCTGGCTGGTCACGTTGCCCGCAGCCGCGATCGTCGGCGCGGCCGCCGAGGCCCTGCAGAGTTGGCTCGGGGGCACGCTGGGCAACGTCGCGGTGCTGGTCCTGCTCGTGGCGGCGTCCGCCACGATCTTCGTCGCCGCGCGACGCAGCGCCGTGAACCACGAGAACGTCAACGACGACTGGTCCGAGCCCGCCCGGCCGGCCCGTCGCCCCGCCACCGTCTGACCGGAGGACCCATGGACAACCTGATCGACGGCGGTGCCCTGCTCCGGGTCGTGGTGGTGAGCCTGCTGCTCGGCGCCAGCATCCCGGCGGTCTTCGCCCTCGGGGTCCGCGCCCTGGCCACCGACGGGGCTCCCCGCCCGGCCGTGCGGACGCTAGCCGGCTACGCCTGCTTCGTGCTGGTCGTGGGCGCGGTCGTGCTCGGCATCTACAGCATCGTCAAGGCGAAGTGATGAGCAGGCCGAGCGCGGTCCGCCGCGTCGCCGACTGGCTCCGGGCCGGGTACCCCGTGGGGGTGCCCGAGAACGACTACGTCGCCCTCCTCGCGCTGCTCCGACGCAAGCTCACCGAGGACGAGGTGCTCGAGGTCGCCGACCGCGTGATGCTCCTGCACCCCGACGGTGCGACGCAGGCCGCCGTCGGCGAGCAGATCGGCGCGCTGCTCAGCGAGGAGCCGCACGAGAGTGACATCGCCCGGGTCAGCGCCCGGCTCGCGGCCGTCGGCTGGCCGCTCGCCGACGTCGACGAGTAGCTTCCGCGCGCGTCGCGCGCCGGCTGGCGCGACGAGGCGTCAGGACCCGACGAGCGTCACGGTGAGGGTCGAGGTGTACGGCGCCGCGCCGGGCGACTCCGGTGCCCCCAGGGGACGAACGCGTGATGTCGGAACGCTCGCCCGGGACGGCCCGTCAGGCGAGGAGCTTCCAGGCGCTCCACGGCGTGCCCGGAGCGACGCCGGACGTCCACCACTGCGCCTGGTACGTGTGGCCCAGGTACGTCACCTTCTCTCCGCCGAGGTAGACCGTCGCCGCACTCCACGCCGGCGACGAGCCCGCCGGGACGGGCGCAGGGAGCGCGCTCCACGGGCCGCCCACGCCGCCGGGGACCTGGTTGCGGGTCCACCACATCGCCGTGTACTTCGTGCCGTTGTAGACCACCACGTCGCCCGTGGTGAAGACCCGCGAGGGCGTCCAGATCGCGGTGCCGTCGGCGGCCGTCGCGAGCTCCTCCCAGGAGCCGTACACGTTGCTGCCCGGGACCTCGCCGGAGGTCCACCACTGGGCACGGAACACCTTGCCGCCGTAGGTGACCTTGTCCCCCGCGGTGTAGACCTTGGCGCGATCCCACGCGGCCGGTCCCGGCACGCCCTGGGCGCCCAGGCCCAGGTCACAGCTGATCCGGCCGCTGTAGAGCGCGTGGCCCGCACCGGGCGACCCGGCCCCGGTGCCCCAGATCCCGTCGTCGGACCAGACGACCGCTTTGCTGCCGTCGACACAGGTCGAGCTCGGTGCCACCGCGAAGCCCTCGATGTTGTCCACCGGCAGGCTCGCCGGCTTGCTGTAGGCGACGTCCGGGACGATCGTCCCGGTCGCGCTCACCTTGAGCAGGGTCGACGTGACCCCGCAGGTGTTGTCGCACAGCGCCCAGATCCGCTTCGCGTCGGCGTCGTACTGCACGTCCATGACGTGCCCCATCCCCGTGTCGACGACCGCGACGCGGTGGAAGGTGCGGTCGCTGTTGAGCGCGTACGCATAGAGCTTGCCGTCGTTCTCCAGCGCGGCGAAGTACAGCCCCGTACCGTGCAGCGGGTAGCTGGTGGGCGTGTAGGTCGCGCCGGTGGAGGCGTCGACGAAACCGTTGGCCACGAGGTAGCTGTCCGGCACGAACGTCACGCCCTCGAAACCGAGGTTCGCCTCCGTCTTGTTGCCGGCGTGCAGCTCGGGGAACTCGGGCGTCAGGTTCCACTGGTCGGTCGCGACCAGCTGGGTGCCCGACTGGGTCGGGTCGAACCGCAGGATCGAGTTCAGCGGGATGTCGTTCGCCGCGTTGTTGCGCTCGGTCGTGACGTAGAGGGCGCCGTCCGGGCCGACCGTCAGGCCCTCGGAGTCGGGCTGGTTGGTGACGGGATCGGTGCTGCCCGGGAAGAAGATCTCCTTGCCGGCGCCCCAGCCGTTGCGGGTGTCGGGGACCCAGAGGCCGTTCTGGTTGACCAGGCGGAAGACCCAGCTCTTGTTCTTGACCGAGTAGAGGACGTTCGCGTCCGCCGGGTCGAAGACGAGGCCGCTGATGTCACGTCCCTCCGGCCCGGTCGTCGTCATCCAGGCGCACTGGGCGTCCGCCACGGTGACGGCTGCCGATCCGGGCCACGCGGTCGGCGTGAGCGCGGTCGCCGGGAGCGTGCCGGTCCCCGACGGGCCCTCGGGCTGGCACGTGAGTGTCGGGCCACCGGTGCCGCCGCCCGGGACGACCGGCGTCTGGCACGCGCTGGCGTTCGAGGCGCCGAAGCTCTTGGTCGTCACGGAGACGAAGCCGCCTGTCCCGTCCGGGCAGCGCGCGTACGACGCGGCGCCGATGGGGTTCGTCTCGTCGGTACCCGCCTGCCCGGAGGTGTACGTGACCGAGTCGACGAGCGTGCCGGCGGTCCCGTTCGGGCCGTCGGGCAGGTAGATCTTCACGCCGTCGCCCCCGCTGCCCAGGCCCTTGGTGGAGCCGAGGTACGCGAAGCCGTGCGCCGGGACGACCGTGGTGGCGCTGCCGTCGGGCAGCTTCGCCGAGAGGGCCGTGGCGGCGCTGGCGAGACCGCTGTCGATCTGCAGCCAGCCGGCGATGCTGACGTCGGTGGCGCCGCCGTTGTACAGCTCGACGGCGTCGCCGACCGGAGTCGCCGTGTTGTCCGACGAGACCTCGTTGATGCGGACCCGGGTCCAGCTCTCGGCGGGCGGCGTCGCAGGAGCGAAGCGGCTGCTGCCGGGCGAGCCGATGTCGCCGGTGGCCGACGCGCGCGACGCCTCGGCGTCGCCGACGGCCGACAGCTGCCACTGCGACGCGTCGTTCGCGCCGAGCGCGGCCGCACCGCTCGGGATGCCGGCGACCCCCTGCGTGCGCGGGCCCTTGACGGTGCCCGTGCCCTGGTCGTTGTAGGTGAGGCGATCGACCAGGTCGGCGACCGGGTCCGGGCCGTCGAAGATGTTGATCTCGTCGGCGCGGCCGAGGTTGGTGGTGTTCCCCGCGAGGATCTTGACCCCTGCGGCGAGGCCCCAGTCGCTGCGGAACGTCGTGTCCGTGGACTCCGTGATGATCGCGGACTCCCCCACCGCCAGGGTGCCCAGGCTGTCGAGGGGGACGGTCCCCGGCGCCCTGCTGTCGTCGTCGAACGACCAGCCGGCGAGGCTGGCGGGGGCGGCGCCGAGGTTGGTGATCTCGAGGTACTCGCCCGAGGAGAGCACCGGGTTGTACATCCACTCGGTGATCCGGACGGCGGGCGGCGCTTCGTCGGCCTGAGCTGCGGCGGGGAGGGCGACGGCCAGCACGCTCACGGTGGCCAGGAGGGCGAAGGGCGCGACGCCGCGCGAGATGCCAGGTTTCACGGTGCAGAGTCTGGCGACGCCACATAGACGGACAAAGACGGCACGGCCAACATCGAGGAAACACGCCGCCTACGGCCACGTCACGGAGCGGACGGCTCCGTGGAAGCGACCGGGGTGCTGCTCGGCACCGGCGTCGCGATCGGCGGGGCGCTCGGGCTCGGCGCAGCGTCGACCGGAGCGACACTGGGCTGCTCGACGACGGGCGGCGCGGGCACGCTCGGGGGCGGCGCGGTGGGCGCCTTGACGCCCACGGTGATCGGCACCGACGTGCCGGTGCCGGCGTCGTCCGACGTGCCGAACTCCCAGTGCCAGGGCTCGTGGGGTCCGCGGCCGCCCTCGTCCATGTAGGTCGGGTGGTGCCAGCCGTAGGTCATCGCGTTGGCCTTGAGCCAGGCGTACTGCGCGGACCGGTAGCCGTTGAGCTGGTCGAGGTCCACCGCCAGGCCCCAGCCGTGGTTGGACGTGCCGGGCACGGCGGCCATGGTCCCCTTGGCGGCCCGGGTGCTGACCTGCTCGTCGAGCGTGCGGTACGAGCCCGAGATCGTCAGGTCGCGGCCGAAGTCCACCCGGTAGGCCGCGTTCATCCGCGCCAGCGCCTCCGCCGCGTCGCACCGCAGGTGCTGGCTCGGGGCGAACGCGACCTTGCAGAGCACCTTCAGCGGGATGTCGCCGTTGGTGTACCCGTCGGTCGACCTGGCCTGCTTCTGCACCTTGGCGACAGCCGCCTTCGCCTCCTCGTCCCCCGCCACCGCGATCTGCTGCGCCGCGACCGTGATGCCGGCGGCGGCGTCCCGCGCCTGGATGGCGGAGGTGGCGGCCGCGACGACGTCCCGCGCCTCGGCGGCGGCGTGGGTGGCCGCGACAGCCCCGTCGAGCAGCGCGACCTGCGGGTCGGCGGCGACCAGCAGGCGCGTCATGGCGGCGTTCTGCGCCGACTGGTCGCCGAGGTCGAGCGCGACCAGCAGGACGTCGGTCTCGACGTCGTCGACCACGCGCGCCGCTGTGCCGACGTCACCCGCCGCCACCTGCTGGCGTGCGTCCAGCACGCGGTCCGGGAGCTGCTCGACGGTCAGCCCCGACACGACGGGGACGGCCGTGGCGTCGACCAGGTCGGGACGGACCAGCGTCCGCGAGGCGGCGTCCGTCGTGTCGACCAGCGGATGCCCGACGAGAGCGACGGTCGCCGTCTCGACGGCCGCCACGCGGTCGCCGAGCCGCGCGAGCGCCTCCGTGTGCGCCGGCCCGGTCGGCTGCCGCGCGGTCGGCGATCCCACGCGCGACGCCGCCTGCGCGACCTCCGCGGAGTGGGAGGCGTCGATGGGCGGCGCCGTCAGGACGGCCGTCAGGAACGCCATCGACGCGAGGATCGCGACCGACTCCCACGGCCGCCGCCCCTGCCGCGGGCGCGCCGAAAGACGACCCTGGGTCGTCATAAGTGGTCCGGGCACTGGTGTCCTCCGCGGTGCGTCGTCCGACGATCCCATCGCCGTACCCGCACGTCGACCCGCCAGATGGGGGGTCTCAGGTCACCAGAAAGGCCCTCGTGACCGGTATGTCACGAAGAGTCGTGAACGACATTGACCCGGAGCTATCCCACCCGCTGCTCGTCGCGGTGCGGGAGCCGCCAGCCCGGGCGCACGTAGTGGCACGTGTATCCGTGCGGGAGCTTCTCCAGGTAGTCCTGGTGCTCCTCCTCGGCCTCCCAGAACTCACCCGCCGGCTCGACCTCGGTGACGACCTTGCCCGGCCAGAGCCCGGACGCGTCGACGTCGGCGATCGTGTCGAGCGCGACCCGACGCTGCTCGTCGGAGGTGAAGAAGATCGCCGACCGGTAGCTGCGGCCGATGTCGTTGCCCTGCCGGTTCTTGGTCGACGGGTCGTGGATCTGGAAGAAGAACTCCAGCAGGTCCCGGTACGAGATCTGGTCGGGATCGAAGACGATCTCGACGGCCTCGGCGTGGTCGCCGTGGTTGCGGTACGTGGCGTTCGGGGTGTCGCCCCCCGAGTACCCGACGCGGGTGGAGATCACTCCGGGGCGGCGGCGCAGCAGCTGCTGCGCACCCCAGAAGCACCCGCCGGCAAGGATCGCCGTCTCCGTCGTGGCCATCTGCAACCTCCTTCATGGGGACGGCTGCGGCCGTCGGGTGATCTTGACCCCGCAGCGTGCCGGGGCGCAACCGACGTCAGGCAGGGGTCGCCAGAACCGATCCGGTGCTGGCGCGCACCACGAGGGAGGTGGGCAGCGTGACGGGGGCCGGCTCCCCACCCTCGACCAGCTCGACCAGCAGGCGCACCATCTCGCCGGCGATCCGCATCAGCGGCTGGCGCATGGTGGTGAGCGGCGGGTCGAGGTTCGCTGCGAGCCCGGAGTCGTCGAAGCCTCCGACGGCGACGTCCTGCGGGACCCGTCTGCCGGCCTCGCGGAGCGCCTGCAGCGCCCCCGCAGCCATCAGGTCGGAGCCCACGAACACCGCGTCGAGGTCGGGTCGGCGCTCGAGGAGCGTGCGCATCGCCACCGCGCCCCCTTCGCGCGTGTAGTCACCGTGGGCCACGAGCGACTCGTCGTAGAGCGAGCCGAGCTCGTCGCGGTAGCCCTCGAGCCGGAGCCTGCCGCCGGGGGTGTCCAGGGGTCCGGTGATCGTCGCGATCCTGGTGCGGCCGATCTCGAGCAGGTGCCGCGTCATCCGCCGCCCGCCGCCGAGGTCGTCCGCGGCGACGTACCCGAGGCTGCCCTCGAAGCCGAGCGGGATGCCGCACGAGATCATCGGGATGCCCTGCCGCACCAGCGCGTCGAGCAACGGGTTGCCGCTGTGCGACGAGATCGCGAGGACGCCGTCGACGTGCCCGGCGCCGACGTACGACGAGACCTGCTCCTGCTCCTCGGGGGTTCCCGCGACCATGAGCAGGAGCGGCATGCGGCGTGCGGCCAGCGCCTCGGCGGCTCCCCGCAGGAGGATCGAGAAGTTGGGGTCCTCGAAGAGCAGGTGCTGGGGCTCGGTCAGCAGGAACGCCACCGAGTTCGACCGTCCGGTGACCAGGCTGCGCGCGTGCTGGTTCGCGGAGTACCCGGTGGTCCGGATGGCCTCCTCGACCGCCGCGAGCGAGTCCGGCGACACCCAGTGCCCCCCGTTGATGACGCGCGAGACCGTGCCCCGGGACACGCCGGCCGCCGCCGCGACGTCACGGATCGTCGGGCGCTTGCGCGGCGCGGTCGTCGGTCCCATCGCCCGAGACTCTAGGGGAACACGAGCCCGATCAGTCCTCTCGGACGACGACGACGCCCCGCGCCGGGACGTCCGCCCCCGCCTCGTGACGTCGGTCGGCCACCAGGTCGTGCCCGGAGACGTGCAGAGGCACGCCCGCGTCGGTGTGGTTGAGCGCGAACAGCCAGCTGCCGGACGCGCCCGTCCGGCGCACGACCTCCAGGCCGCCGGGCGACGGGACGAGGGACGACACGCCGGCCGCAGCGAGCACGCGCCCGAGCAGGTCGGTGAGGGACGGGTGGTCGAGGCGGGTCGACAGGTACCACGCCGCACCGCTCGACCGCGTGGTCCGGCGCGTGACCGCAGGACCGCCCGCCGACGGTCCGTCGACGTAGGTCGCCAGGACCTCGGCGCCTGTCGACGTCATCCGCTCGGTCCAGACCTCCCCGGTGCCCCCGTCGCTCAGCGCCGTGGTCCCCTCGGCCGCCAGCGGCGCGAACTCCTCCACGCGCACCCCCAGCAGGTCCCGGAACGCCCCCGGGTACCCACCCAGGAGCACCCGGTCGGAGCCGTCGACGATGCCCGAGAAGTAGGAGACGAGCACCTGTCCGCCGCGGGCCACGACCTCGGTCAGCCGGTCCGCAAGGTCCGGCGGGGCCAGGTAGAGCGTGGGCACCAGGACGACGTCGTAGCCGTCGAGCGACGACCCGGCCGGCAGGACGTCCACCGTGACACCGGCGTCGAGCAGCGCGCCGTGCATGCGCTGCGCGAGGTCGAGGTAGCGCAGGTCGACGGTCGGGTGGGCCTCGAGCTCGGCGGCCCACCACGCCTGCGTGTCCCACAGGAGTGCCACGCGTGCCTGCTCGACCTCGCTCCCCCGCACCTCGGCGAGGCGGCCCAGGGTCGCGCCGAGCTCGACGACGTCCCGGAACAGCTGGGAGTCCCGGCCGGCGTGCGGAACCAGCCCGGAGTGGTACTTCTCCGCGCCGGCGCGCGACTGCCGCCACTGGAAGAAGAGCACGCCGTCCGAGCCGCGGGCGACGTGCTGCAGCGCGTTGCGCAGCATCTGCCCGGGCTCCTTGGCGATGTTGCGCGGCTGCCAGTTGACCGCGCTCGTGGAGTGCTCCATGAGGATCCAGGGGTGTCCCCCGGCCAGCCCGCGGGTCCTGTCGGCGCTGAAGGCGAGCTCCGCCCACCCGCGCGGGTCCTCGCCCCAGAGGTAGTGGTCGTTGGACACGATGTCGACCAACGGCGTGGTCTGCGTGTAGTCGATCTGGTGGAAGTCGCCCATGACCATGTAGTTGGTGGTCACCGGCAGGTGCGGCGTCACCTCGCGCAGCACCGCCGCCTCGGCCTCGAGGTGCGCGACGAACGCGTCGGACGAGAACCGCTCGAACGCGAGCCGCTGCCCCGGGTTGGGGATCGTCGTGGAGCGTCGGGGCGGCAGGATCTGCTCGAAGGACGTGTAGCGCTGACCCCAGAACGCAGTCCCCCACGCCAGGTTGAGCGCGTCGATGTCCGCGTACTCCTTGCCCAGCCAGTCGCGGAACGCGGCCGCCGAGACGTCGCAGTAGCAGCGCCCGTTGTGGCAGGCGAGCTCGTTGGACACGTGCCACATCTTCACCGCGGGATGGTGGCCGTACCGCTCGGCGACCACCCGGGCGATCCGCGTGGCGTGGTGCCGGATGACCGGCGAGCTCACGCACCACGACTCGCGGCTGCCGTGCGTGAACCGCAGGCCGTCGGCGTCCACCGGCAGCATCTCGGGGTGCTGCAGGTGCAGCCAGACCGGCGGGGCCGCGCTGGGCGTCGCCAGGTCCACCCCGATCCCGGCCTCGTGCAGCAGGTCCAGCACCCGGTCGAGCCACCCGAACTCGAACCGTCCTTCCTCGGGCTCCAGCTCGCCCCAGGAGAAGATCCCGACGCTCACCAGCGTCACGCCCGCCTCGCGCATGAGCGCGACGTCCTCGGCCCAGACCTCCTCCGGCCACTGCTCCGGGTTGTAGTCCGCACCGAACGCGATGCCCTCGCTGGGCCACGGGCCGGTCCAGCGCGCGCTCACCGGGTCACCGCCACGAGCACGTCCCACGCGCCGAGCGTGACGGTGTCGCCCGGGGTGAACCGAGCCGGGGTCGGCCAGGACCCGTGCGGCGCCGCGATGACGTCGAGGTCGGTAGGAACGGTGAGCACGGTGGCCTCCCAGGACCAGTTGTGGACGACGTGCACGCGCGCGCCGTCGGGTCGGGTCGAGCTGTGGACGGTGACGCTCGGCGGCAGGTCGGACCAGCCGGCGAGCGGGGTCGGCACCAACCAGTGCGCCAGGCTGCGGGCGAGGCTCAGGTCCGGCACGGTGCCGACGACCGTCACGCGACCCGCGCCGTACGCCCGCGTGGTGACCGCCGCCCAGGCTCCGAGGTGCGGGTGCTCGTAGGTGGCGAGGACGTCCGCGCCGTCCGCGACGAGGCACTCGGCCCAGGCCGTCGCCGCCGCGCCGTCGTCGAGCGGGAACGCGGCGGACCCGCGCACCGGGACCGGCTCGTCGAGGTTGGAGAACTCGTCGTACCAGGCTCCGGCCGGCTCGGACAGGCGCGCGGGCTGGGTCTCGGCCCGTGCGCGCGCCTCGTCGTCCGCGTACCCGGTCCGGGGCCCAACGACGAGGTGCCCGCCGGCCTCGGCGTACCGCCGGAGCCAGTCGAGGTCGCGGTCGGAGGCCGGGTAGTAGCCGGCCGCGACCAGCACCGGATGGGTGCGGGCGGCCTGCGCCGGTGCCTCGTCGAACAGGTAGCGCGGGCGCACCACGCGCACCTGCAGGCCGGCGTCGAAAGCGCCCCGGTAGAAGGACGCGACGATCCGGGGGTAGCTGTTGCGGTCCCCGGCGCCGTCGGGGAGCTGCAGCGGCGGCTGGGCGGCGAGCGCGAACCGGGCCTTGGTCGACGACAGGATCGCGATGTCGGCGTCGGGCGTCGCGTCGGCGATCGCGCCGCCCGCCCCGGAGAGCTCCTCACCCAGCCGGGCGATCTCGGCGTAGGCCCGGCCCGGCTGCCCGCTGTGCGGCAGGACGCCGCCCCAGTACGTCTCGGTCCCGTAGTGCAGCGTGTGCCAGTGCCAGTACTCGACCATCCGCGCGCCCCGCGCGACCAGCGCCCAGGCCGCCTGGCGCCACTGGCCGGGATAGGCCGGGTAGTTGGTGCTCGGGCCACCGATCGCCTGGGCATCCGTCTCGGTCACCAGGAACGGCTCGCCCCGGCTGGAGAACATCGCGTCGCCCGACTGGAACAGCGTCCAGGTCCCCTCGGTCGTCCAGTACTGCGGCACGACGGCTGCACTCGGGTGCGCGAGCCCGTCCTGCATGCGGTAGTAGGGGTTCCCGCTCGTGACGTCCAGGACGGCGGCGAGGTCGGCGTCCTCGAGCGCCGGGCGCTCGTAGGAGATGCAGGTGGTGACGAACTGGTCGGACCGGGCGAGCTCGCGGACCGCCTGGGCCTGCCAGGCGATCATCTCGGTGGTCAGGGCTGCCTGGAACTCGCGCCAGGCGAGGTCGTACTGCGGCTGGGCGTTGCCGTCCGGGGTCCACAGGTCCGCCCACGACGACAGCCGGTGCGACCAGTAGACGAGGCCCCACTCGCGGTTCAGGGTCTCGACGTCGCCGTACGTGTGCCGCAGGTGGTCGACGAACCGCTGGAACACCCCGTGGTTGTGCAGGAGGTGCAGCCCGGGCTCGTTGTCCACCTGGAAGCCGATCACGGCGGGGTGGTCCCGGTAGCGCTCGACGATCTTGCGCAGGATCCGCTCGGCGTGGAACCGGAACACCGGGTGCGTGAAGTCCGCCTCCTGCCGTGCGCCCCAGCCCATCGGGTGGCCCGTGCGGTCCTCGCCGGCGACCTCGGGGTAGCGCCGGACCAGCCACATCGGCAACGCATACGTCGGCGTGCCGATCACCACGTCGATCCCCCGGGCCAGTGCCCCGTCGAGGACGGGCTCGAGCCAGTCGAGCTCGAACCTGCCCTCGTCGGGCTCCCACGTGGACCAGACCGACTCCCCCACCCGGATCACCGAGAACGCCGCGGCCTGCATGAGGTCGAGGTCCCGCTCCAGCGTCTCGGGCTTCGGGTCCTGACCCGGACCGGCGTACTCGTAGTAGTACGCCGCGCCGAACCGCACTCGGTCGTGCTGCAGAGCCATGGTCGTCTCTCCGTGGTGGTAAGAGCGGGCGGAGCCCGATCCGAGCTCAGGCCGCGGCGAACCGGCCGCCGACGGGAGTGCACGCACTCCCGTCGGCGAGGTGCCGGGCCTTAGAGGAGGCCCCGGAAGGCGAACCGGAACGTCAGCTCGGTCTGGGTGGGCAGGCGGTACTCGGGATGGGTCTGTGCGCCCCAGGAGTCGTCGCCACCGACCCCGCGCCGCTGGAGCGCCGGCCGCAGGACCGTCTGGTAGATCGGCGGCAGCTCGGTGTGGTGCGCCGCGTTCTCGATCTCGAACGGCGTCCACGGCAGGGCCGACAGCTCCATCCCGTGGTCCGACTCCAACCGCAGGCCGGCACCCTGCTCGTCGGTCACGGTCGCCCAGCGCACGCCGGTCCGGCTGCCCGCCTCCTGCGGACGCAGGTACGGCGTGAGCGAGGTACGGACGTCGGCGTCCCACACGCCCAGCCGCGCGCCTGCTCGGCGGTCGACGTAGGACTCCTCGGGCCCCTCGCCGTACCAGCGCAGGGTGCGGAACGCGGGGTCGGTCACCAGCAGCAGCCCGAGCTCCGGCATGTCCGACAGCCCCGCGCCGGGACGCACGGTGAGGGTCACCTCGACGCGCCCGTCACCGTCCACGAGGTAGGAGAGCTCGCACTCCCCCGCGGGCGACGTGGGCAGCTCGTACCGGAAGCGGACCAGGACGCCGGCGTCCGTCTGCTCGACCGCCGGCTGGTCGGGACCGCGGACAGCCGTCGCGTACCGGCTGGCGATGAGCCACGCGCCGTCCTGCACGGGGGCGCCCCAGCCGTGCTCGTTGGAGGTGGGTGCGTGCCAGAAGCACGGCTGGGGCACCGACCGCAGGAGCTCGCGGCCCCCGTCCGGCGTCAGCCCGTAGCGGTACGAGAGCAGCCCGCCGTGCAGCCGCGAGAACAGGGCGGTGAAGTGCCGGCCCCGCACGCCCACGTTGTGGATGCCGTGGACCACCTCCGGCGCGGCGACCCGCCGGGTCGACGTCGAGGCCGCGGCCGGGACGGACACGACCGCCTGCTCGTAGGCCACCTCGTGCCCCGCCGGCGCCCAGCGCGTGGTGCGACGCAGCCGGAAGGACACGTCGACCGTGTACTCGCCGGGCGCGGTCGGCACGGTGACCGGGAGCGCGTAGATCTCCGAGGCCCCCGGGGCGACGGCCGTCTCCAGCACCTCCTCCTGGAGCACCCGGCCCTCCCGGGCGAGGGTCACGACGCACTCGTGCGCCGACGAAGGGGTGGCGAGGTGCCGGTTCTCGACCGTGACCTTGTCGCTGCCCACCGAGAGCCGGTAGCCCTGGTAGAGGTACCGCACCTCCTGGGTGAGCGGCTTGAGGGTGCGATCGGCGAAGACGATGCCGTTGCCGCTGAAGTCGGAGTCGTGCGGCGCGTCCCCGAAGTCCCCGCCGTAGCCGAAGTACTCCCGGCCAGCGGCGTCGGTGCGCCGGAGTGCCTGGTCGGCGAAGTCCCAGATGAAGCCGCCCTGGAACAGAGGCTCGCGGTAGGCGAGGTCGACGTACTTGTGGACCGCCCCGAACGAGTTGCCCATCGAGTGGGCGTACTCGCACAGCAGGTAGGGCTTGTCGCGGTGCGACGCGAGGAACTCCTCGATCTCGGCCGCCGGCGCGTACATCCGCGAGACCACGTCGGTCGTCTGCGGGTGCCGCGGGTCCCAGTGGACGCCTTCGTAGTGCACCGGCCGGGAGTCCGCGCGACGGAAGTACTCCGCGACCTCCAGGATGGTCGTCCCGCCGAACGACTCGTTGCCGCACGACCACATCACGACGCTGGGGTGGTTCTTGTCCCGCTCCAGCATGCTCTCGGCGCGATCGAGCAGAGTGGGCAGCCACTCGGGACGATCCCCGGGCAACGCCTCCTCGACCCCCGCCCCAGCGAACCTGATCCGGTCCCACATCCCGTGCGACTCGAGGTTCATCTCGTCGATGACGTAGAGCCCGTACTTGTCGCAGAGCTCGTAGAAGAACGAGTTGTTCGGGTAGTGGCTGGTCCGCACGGCGTTGATGTTCAGCCGCTTCATGAGCCGGACGTCGGCCTCGGTCTGCTCGCGGGTGATCACGCGACCCTGCAGGCCGAACTCGTGCCGGTTGACCCCGTTGAAGACCACGCGGGACCCGTTGACCTTCAGCAGGCCGTCCTCGATGCCGAACCGTCGCACCCCCACCTTCACGGGGACGTGCTCGGTCAGGCGGCCCGACGCGTCGTACACGTCGAGCACGAGGTCGTACCGGTGCGGGTCCTCCGCGCTCCACAGCCGCGGGCTCTCGATGCGGACCACGAGCTCGTCGTCGCCGGAGAGCTCTCCCGCACCGGTGATCCTGGCGTCCACGCGGCCGTCGCCGGCCAGGTCGACGCGCACGCGCACCGTCGCCTCGGAGAGGTCGTCCGCGACGTCGGTGACCACGCGCACGTCCTCGACGTGCACCGCGGGCCGCCGGTACAGGACGACGTCCCGGAACAGGCCCGAGAACCGGAAGAAGTCCTGGTCCTCGATCCACGAGCCGGCGCTCCACCGGACCACCTGCGCCACGAGGACGTTCTCGCCGGCGACCAACGCGTCGGTGAGGTCGAACTCCGACGGCGTGAAGGAGTCCGTCCCGTAGCCCACGTAGGCGCCGTTCAGCCAGACGGCCACGGCGCTCTCGGCGCCGTGGAAGCTCACGCTCAGCCGCTCGCCGGGCCCGAGCGGGTGCTCGAGGGCGAAGGTCCGCCGGTACGTCGCCACGGGGTTGAACCGCTGGGGAACCTGCCCCGGCTCGACCTGCTCGTAGCCGTCCCACGGGTACTGCACGTTCGTGTACTGCGGGCGGTCGTAGCCGAGCAGCTGAAGGTGGGCGGGGACCGGCACGTCGTCCCAGCCGCTGTCGTCGACGTCCACCCGCTCGAAGCCGGGGACGACGAGGGCGGGGCTCTTCGCGTAGTGCAGCTTCCACAGCCCGATGAGCGACTGCTCGAAGGAGCTCGTCCCGGTGGCCGCCTCCTGGGCAGAGGCGAACCACCGGTGGTCGGAGTGCGCGGCGAGCCGGTTCTCGTGGACGAGCTCGGGGTCGGCGATCCGGTCGAGGTCGAAGGTCACTTGATGGCCCCCGTGACGCCCTCTGCGAAGCTGCGCTGCAGCAGGAGGAACACGACCACCGTCGGCACCGAGACGATGAACACGGCGAGCATGAGGCTCCCGTAGTCGGTGACGTACCCGGCGCGCATGTTCGACAGCAGCATCGGCAACGTCTGGTACGCGTTGTCGACGAGGATCACCTTCGGCCACAGGAAGTTGTTCCACGAGAACAGGAAGGTGATGACACCCGCGGCAGCGAGGGTGGGCTTCATCGTCGGCAGGTAGATGCGCGCGAAGATGCTCACCTCGCCCAGCCCGTCGAGGCGCGCCGCCTCGATGATCTCGTGCGGGAACGTCCGCGAGGCCTGCCGGAACAGCAGGATGAGGAACGGCGTCGCGATCAGGGGCACGATGACCGCGACCGTCGAGTTCACCAGTCCCAGCTGGGCGAAGAGGCGGAACAGCGGGATCATCGTCGCCGCGAACGGGATCATGATCGCCAGGAGCAGGATGGCCATGACGGCGTCCTTCGCCCGCGAGTGGTAGATCTCGAACGCGTACCCCGCGATGGAGCACAGCACCAGGGCGAGCAGGGTCGTCGCGATGGCGTTGACCGCCGAGTGGTAGAACGCCGTCCCCAGGGGCTGGGAGTCGACGAGCGCCTTGAAGTTGTCGAGCAGGTGGCCACCCGGCAGCAGCTTGGACGCCAGGACCTCGTTGCTGGTGTTCGTCGCCGAGACGGTCATGAAGTAGAGCGGGAAGACCGACAGGATGACCGCGACCCAGAGGAACACGTATGCGGGGATCCGGCGAAGAGTTGTCCTAGTCACGCTTGTCGCCCACCTTCAGCTGGATGGCGGCCAGGATGGCCACGATGATGAGGATCGCGTAGGAGATCGCAGCCGCGTACCCGAAGTTGGGGCTGTTGCGGAACGACACGTTGTACAGGTAGTGCGAGACCGACATCGTCGTGTTGCCCGGACCACCGGCGGTGAGGTTGAACGACTCGTCGAACATCTGCAGCGTCCCGTTGGTCGACAGGATCGCGCAGAGCAGGATGATGGGCTTGAGCTGCGGCATGGTCACGTACCAGAAGGTCTTGAACCCGTTCGCGCCGTCGACGCGGGCGGCCTCGAGGGTCGACCTGTCGATGTTCTGGAGGGCGGCCAGGAAGAAGATCATGTTGTAGCCGGTCCACCGCCACAGCAGGCCGAGGATGATCACCATCCGGGCCGTGTTCGTCTGGCCGAGCCAGTTGACCGGAGAGTCGAGTATCCCGAACTGCGTGAGCAGGTCGTTGGCGAGGCCGTCCGTGGCGAAGATCTGCCGGAACACGAGCGAGTAGGACACGAGGCCCACCGCGCAGGGCAGGAAGATCGCGGTCCGGAAGAACCCCTTCCACCGCAGCCACGGCGCGTTGAGCAGGTTCGCCAGCAGCATCGCCAGCAGCAGCATGATCGGGACCTGGATGATCAGGTAGATGAACGTCGTGCTCAGCGTCAGCTTGAACTGGTCGTCCTGGAGCAACCGCTGGTAGTTCAACCACAGCGGCTCTGCCCAGTGCAGCTTGGTCCCGCGTCCCGTCTTGAGCGACAGGAAGAGCGCCTGGATCATCGGCCAGAAGTTGACCAGAACGATGATGGCCGCGGCGGGCACGATGAACGTCCACCCCGTCAGGCTGCGGCGGCGCTGGATCGCCGACAGGGGTGCGGCCTTGGGCGGCCGGGACGGGCGGGACGTCTTCGTCCCGGGAGGGGGCGCGCTCGGCGCGCGGCCCTCGGTCGGTGCGGTGGGAGCGGACATGAGCGGCTCACCTCTTCTTCGCGGTGACGGGCAGGGCAGGAAAGCGGGCGGCGGAGAGTGTTGTGGCCTCCGCCGCCCGCCCTCAGGTCACCCCATGGCGAACTCGACGGTCTGCTGCGCCTGGTCGAGCTCGGCCTTCGGGTCCGCGCCGTTGAGGATGTTGGTGATGGCGACGCTCACGGCGTCCCGACCCTCGTAGTAGTAGGCGCCCGTGTTGTTGCTGGGCACCTTCGCGGCGAACTTCAGGACGTCGGCGTAGATCGGCTGCCCGCCGTAGAACTCCTGCGGCTCGCTGTAGACGTCCGACTCACCCGCCGGGAGCCAGTTCGCGAGTGCACCGGACTTGGGCAGGATCGTGTCGTAGAACTCGGTCGAGCCGGCGAACGTGGCGTCGAGGAAGTCGCTGGCGAGCGCCTCGTTGCCGTTCGGGGTGATGGCCCAGGACGAGCCACCGTTCGCGGTGTAGTTCGTCGCGCCCTTCACGCCGTCGAGCTTCGGCACGTTGGTGACGGCCCACTTGCCGGACTGGTCGGCGGCGGACTGGATGGAGCCGGAGATCCACACGCCGTTGACGACGCCGGCCGTGTTCGAGTTGACGATCGTGTTGATGTACTCGTCCCACGAGTTGACCTCGACGAAGACGCCGGCCTTGACCAGCTGCCCGTACATGTCGATGGCGGCCAGCAGCGCGTCGTTGTCGGTGATGGTCGGGTTGCCCTCGTCATCGAAGAGGCTCGCGCCGGCGCTCTGCAGCATCATCATGATGGTGTCCGCCGAGCCGGCCTGGCCCGTCAGCAGCGGCTTGCCCGTCTTGGCCAGCACGTCCTTGCCGATCGTGAGGAACTGGTCCCACGTGATGTCGGTGAAGTCGTCGATCGTGTAGCCGGCCTGCTCGAGGACGTCCGTGCGGTACGCGCCGATCGCGGTCCCGTTGTCGAACGGCACGCCGTAGTGGGTGTCGTCGACCGTGGAGTACGCCACGACCGAGTCGGGGAACTCGGTGTAGTCCACCTTCGAGTCGTCGAAGTTGGCGAAGATGTCCGGGTAGTTGATGACGTTCTTCTGGAACGCGTTGTTCTGCATGAGGAAGATGTCGGGCAGCTGGTCGGTCTCGCCCGACTGGGCCAGCGTGGTCAGCTTGGTCTGCAGGTCGTCCCACGGCGTCTCGACGATGTCGAGCTTGAAGTCCGGGTGGTCAGCCTGGTAGACCTTCTCGGCCTCCTGGAGGGCGTAGATGTTGAACGCCGGGTCCCAGGCCCACACCGTCAGGGTGTTGTCGCCGGAGCCACCGCTCGCGCCGGCCGTCTCATCCCCGCCCGAGCCGCCGTCTCCGCCGCTGCAAGCGGCGAGGGCGAGGCTCAGCGACAGGACTGCGCCCAGCGCGCCGAGCGTGCGTGTCTTCTTCATCGGGTGATCCCTTCGTGCTGTTGGTCGTCCTTGACCGGTGCCGGCTCTCGCCGCGTCGCCGGCCCGGCTCGAGCGCCGCAACGTCGCGGCGGTCGAGCGGGAGAGGTCGACAGTGCTGTTGTGAGGTCGTGCGCCGTGCTGTGGTGAGGCGGTTACCAGCTCCAAGCCACAGGGGTCTGGTCCACACCGACCACGAACGAAACGGGGCCTCGCTCGACCTTCTCTGGCGTTTGGTGACGTCACCATAGCAGCGGCCAGCGGTCCGGTCAGCGACGGTTTGGTAACGGAAAGATATGTATTTTCCGCGTACTAATGCGTTTGGTGACGTCAACATGCCCGGTAGCACTAGCATCTCGCCATGACAACCGCGCCAGCGCCCGGCCGACGCCGCTCGGGCCCCTCGATCGGCGACGTCGCCCGCCTCGCCGGGGTGTCGCCGCAGACGGTGTCCCGTGTCTCGACCGGCGCCGACTCCGTCCGACCGAGCACCCGCGCCAAGGTCGTGCACGCGATGGACCAGCTCGGGTACTCGCCGAACCGGGCGGCCCAGGCGTTGCGGAACGGCACGTTCGGCGCCATCGGAGTGCTCTCGACCGGCTTCCAGCGCACCGGCGAGGCCCTGACGGCCGAGGCCCTCGTCGAGGCCGCCGCGCTCGAGGACTACTCGGTCACGCTGCTCCACGTGCGCAACCCCGCCCGCGAGAGCTGGGACCACGCCGCACATCGGATCTCGCACCAGGCCATCGACGGCCTCGTCATCATGCGGGCCGAGCAGGCCTCGCCGGCGACGCTGGTGCTCCCCGCAGGAATGCCGGTCGCAGTGTCCTTCTCCAAGTTCGCGGGCCACTACCCCACCGTCTCCGCCGACCAGGTCCAGGGCAGCGAGGATGCGGTGCGCCATCTCCTCGGCCTGGGACACCGCACCGTGCACCACCTCGCCGGGCCGCAGGACTCGGAGCACGCCCTGGTGCGCAGCGGCACGTGGCGCCGCTGCCTCCTGGAGGCCGGGATCCGTCCTCCCGAGCCGGTGTACGGCGACTGGAGCGCGCACGACGGCTATGAGGCCGGCCTGCGGCTCGCGGCCGACCCCGAGGTCACCGCCGTGTTCTGCGCCAACGACGAGATGGCGCTCGGCCTCGTCCGGGCGCTGCACGAGGCCGGCCGCCGCGTGCCGGAGGACGTCTCCGTGGTGGGTTTCGACGACATCGCCGTCGCCGGCTGGACGTCGCCTCCCCTGACGACCGTCCGGCAGGACTTCCACGCCATCGGCCGCGCGCTGATCACCCTGGTCGTCGGTCAGCTCCGGTCGCGGTCCGTCGCACCGCCGGCCCTGACGGTCGTGCCCACCGAGCTCATCGTCCGGGCGAGCACCGCACCGCCGCCACACTGACCACCCGCCGAACGATAGTGAGGACTCGATGGAGAGCATCACGAAGAACCGCCAGACGCCCGCGACGCTGCGTGCGATGGTCGAACGTGCCTACGGCGCCGACCAGGTGCCCACGGGCGAGCCGGACACCTGGCTCGAGGAGCTGGGGCACGGCTGGTTCAACGTCGCCTACCGGATCGTGCTGCGCGACGGCCGGGCCGTGGCGGTGAAGATCGCGCCGCCGCGGGACGTGCCGGTGATGACCGCGGAGCGCGGCGCGATGCGCATCGAGCTCGCTGCGCTGGCGTTGATCGCGGAGCGCACCGACGTCCCGGTCCCGCACGTCGACCACGCCGACCTGAGCCACGAGCTCGTCGACGCCGACTACTTCTTCATGCCGTTCGTCGACGCCGACAACTTCGGCATCATCAGCAAGGACCTGGGCACCGAGCAGCGCGACGCGTACAACGAGGCGCTCGGGGTCGCCAACCGCGAGCTGAACTCCCTGCGCGGCGGCTGGTTCGGACCGCTCGCCGGCCCAGGTCAGCCGTCCTGGCGCACCGCGTTCACCGGCATCGTGGAGGCCAACCTCGCCGACGGGGAGGCCCGCACCGTCGACATCGGCCGGGACTACGACGAGATCCGCAAGGTCGTCGCGCTGCACGCGGACGTCCTCGACGACGTCGTCGAGCCGCGGTTCGTCGAGTGGGACCTCTGGGACTCCAACGTCATGGTCCGCGACGGCAGGATCGTCACGATCATCGACCACGAACGCGCCCTGTACGGGGACCCGCTGATGGAGGCCGGCTTCGCCGCCATCGACCTGCCCGACTTCGGCGACCCGACACCCTTCATGCGCGGCTACGGCCATGCGGACCTCACACCGAGGGAGCAGACGCGCCGGCGCCTGTACACCCTGCACCTGGTCGTGATCATGGCGATCGAGACCGTCTACCGCGGACACACGACACCGACCCAGTACGACTGGGCGCGAGGGCAGATCGACAGGATGATGCGCCTGCTCACCGAGCCGTGAGCTCCCGCACGCTCGACGCCGCCGCCCTGGGCGAACGGCCCGTCGGGCGGCTGCTGTGGCAGGCCTGCACCCAGACCACCATCGCGGTCGGGGTCTACGGGATCTACGCGCTGACCAACGCCTGGTTCGTCGCCCGCGGCGTCGGGACCACCGCGATGGCGGCGGTCAACCTCGTCGCCCCGCTGCTCCTGGCGCTGGGCGCGGTCTCGACCGCCCTCGGCGTCGGAGCAGCCTCGGTCGTCTCCCGGCACCTCGGTGCCGGCGACACGAGGACCGCCGCGCGCGCCGCCGGGAACGCCTTCATCGCGTTCTGGGCCACCGCCGTCGGCATCACCGTGATCGGGCTGACCGGGCTCGAGCCGCTCCTGCGGCTGCTCGGCGCCCACGGCCCGACCCTCGACTACGCACGCGACTACGCCGTGGTCATCCTGGCCGGTGCGGTCGTCTCGACCGGGTTCTCCAGCCTGGTGCGCGCCGAGGGCCGGATGCGGTTCGCCACGATGCTGTGGGTCGTCCCGGTCGCCATCCAGATCACCCTCGATCCGCTGCTCATCTTCGGACTGGACCTCGGCGTCCGCGGAGCCGCCCTGGGCACCGTCGGCGGTCAGGCCGTCTCCGCCGCCATGAGCCTGTGGTTCTTCTTCGTCCAGCGGCACCGCCCCTACCGGGTGCGCGCGTCCGACCTGCGTCCCCACCTCCCGACGGTTCGCACCCTCGTGGGCATCGGCGCCCCCTCGTTCCTCGCCGGCTTCGGCGCCACCCTGCTCGTCGTCGTGGTCAACACCACGCTGTCCGGGGTGGCGGCCGCCACCGCGGCGCTCGCCGCCTTCGCGATCTGCTCGCGCATCCAGACGTTCGTCGCGATGCCGCAGCTCGGCATCAGCCAGGGGATGCAGCCGATCGTCGGGTACAACGCCGGGCGCCGGCTCACCACGCGCGTCCGACGCGCGCGGACCCTGTCGCTGCGCGGGACCCTCGTCTACAGCGCCGTCGCCGCCGGCTGCGTCGCCCTGCTCGCCGAGCCCATCGCCGCCGCGTTCGTCGACGACGCCTCCGTCCGGTCCGAGTCCGTCGACGCTCTGCGCATCCTCGCGATCGGGTTCGCCGCGGCCGGCGTCACGCCGCTGGTCTCCGCGTACTTCCAGGCCCTGGGCAGACCACGACCGTCCTACGTCCTCGCCGTCGGAACGCTCCTCCTGGTCAAGGTGCCGCTCGTGCTCGCCCTGGGCCACACCGGCCCCACCGGCACGTGGACCGGCCTGGCCGCCGGCGAGGTCCTGTCCGCGGGCATCGCACTCCTGGTCCTGCGCCGACTCGACGCCCCCGCCGCCCTGGGGTCAGCCCCGGCGCACGGCGATCCGGACGGCCGCGGCCATGCCGCCGTCGCCGTACGAGACCTCCCCGACCGGGAGTGAGCGGTCCGCGGCCACGAGGTCTTCCCACCGCCCGGCAGCGTCCATGGCGCGGGCCTCGAGCGCCAGCAGCACCTCCCGCAGGTGCCGCTCGAAGACGGCGCGGTGCTTGTCGACGAGGCGGCCGTAGAGCTCGAGCCGGGCGTCCATGGAGCGGACGTTCGCGGAGGCGGGCGCCGTCCGGTACTCGATGAGCGGCTCCGGCACGACGGCGACGTGCCCACCGTCGCCGACGAGCGACAGGAAGAAGTCCCAGTCCTCGAACCCGGCGCGCATGTCCTCGTCGTAGCCGCCGACCGCACGCCAGGCGTCGCGGCGGACGACCGCCGTGGCCGGGCAGGCGTTGCGATGCAGGAAGTCCACCGCCGACCCTCCCCCGGGCCGCACGACCGCGTCGATCACCCCGTGCGCACGCAGCCACGACGACGCGGCACGTGCGTCGGGGTCGCCGTCCAGCACCGCGGTCGTCCGCTCGAGGAACGTCGGTGCGAGGCGGTCGTCGCCGTCCAGCACGGCCACGAGGTCGGTCCCCGCGGCGGCGATCCCCGCGTTGCGGGCCGCGCCGACGCCGCGGTTGGGCTGCCGCAGCACCCGGACGCGAGCATCCCCCTGGAGGCGCTCGACGACCTCGACCGACTCGTCGTCCGTCGAGCCGTCGTCGACCACGATGACGGCGTCCGGGACGCGGGTCTGGCGCAGGACCGACTCGACCGCCTCGGCGACCAGCTCGCCCTGGTCGAACGCGGTGACGATGACGCTCACGCTCAGCACGCCTGATGCTGGCACGGGAGTCAGCGCACGGTCAGCCGCAGCGGCGCTGCGACGCCACTGCCGACCCTCCTGTCGTCGCTCACGTAGACCACGTGCACGGTGTACGTGCCCTTCGGCAGCGTCGCGAGCGTGACCGTCACGCTCCCGCCGTCGCTCGCCCGCAGGGGCACGGACGTCGACCTCGAGCCGTAGGTCACCCGGACCGTGCCGGTCGGCGACGTGAAGTCCGCCGCCTGCACCGTGACGGCGACCTTCGCGGCCTGCGACGGGCTGACGGTCGCGCCGGCGAGCTGCGCCGTCACGACCGGCGGTGTCCGGACGACCGCGACCAGGCCCGCCGTGGCCGAGGACCCGGCGACCACCGCGTCGCCGGAGTAGGTCACCTTGACGGCGTAGAGCCCGATCGCCAGGCGGGGCAGCTCGACCGCGAGCCGGCCTCCGTCCGCCTGCGAGAGCGGGACCTCCGTGGTCGCGGTGCCGGAGGTGACCGTGACCGTCCCCGTCGGGACCGTGCCCGGCGGCACCGAGCCGACCGTCACGTCGACCACGGCCCTGGTGCTCGTCGTGACGACGGCACGGCGCACGTGCGCGGTGACCGTGGACGCGAGCCTGGCGACGGTGAGCGTGCCGGCGGGGGCGTTCCCGGGCGCGACAGCCGCGTCACCGGCGTAGTCCACCGAGACGGCGTAGGTGCCGGCGGGCAGGACGGGCAGCGGCACGGTGACCTGACCCGCGTCGGCGGCGGTCAGGGTCGCGATGACCGACTGCGAGCCGTAGTGCACGGTGACCTGGCCGGTCGGTGCGGCCGACGCGCCGGCGCTCACCGTCACGTGGACCGACGCGGGCGTCACGGTGCTCACGGTGGTCGCCGCCAACGTGGCCGTCACGGTCGGGGCCGCGAGCGCGCTGACCTCGAGCTCCGCGACGGCGCCGTTGACCAGCGCCGTCGCCGCGGCGACGTCGTCGGCGGTGGCGAAGCTGCCGGCGAGGACGACCTGCCCGACCTCCACCGCGTGGTCGAGCGCCGCGAGCGAGGCGTCCGTGTACCAGGCGCGGTGGACGGCACCGGCGGCCGCGAGCGCGGCGTCGAGCGCGGAGGTGTCGGGTGCTGCGGCGCCGGTGCTGGGGGTCAGCACGACGTCGTCGAACCAGCCCCAGCCGTTCGCCGGGACCGATCCGCCGACCGCGACGGTCACGACACCGTCCGCCCCGACGACCACGTCGTCGACCGACGGGTTCGCCCAGAGCGCCCACCCGGTCTGCGGCATCGGCACGGACCAGGAGCCTGCCGACGTCTGCGCCGAGAGGCTGACGCCACCGACCTCGGGCGCACCGTGGTTCCACACCGAGAGCGTGTAGGCGCCGGGCGCGACCCCGGTGACCTGGCGGCCCACGGAGAAGGTGGCGTCGGAGCCGCTCCAGAAGTTCACGGCCATCGTGCCGCTGTGCACGTTCGCCGGCTCTTCCTTGACGTTCGCCACGTTCCAGTCGAGCGACCAGCCGGCGCCCCAGCTCTCGAAGCTGCCGTTGGGCACCACGTTGACCGGGAGAACTCGCACGGTCGCCGTCACGGCGTCGCCGTCGGCCGTGACCCCGCTGATCGTGTACGTGCCCGGGCCGCGGATCCACGCGACCGAGTCGCTCCACGTCACGGCGACATCGACGACGGTCAGGTCGTTGTACGTGACCGCGACCGTGCCCGGGAGAACCACGGCGTCACCGTCGGTGACCGTCACGCTGGGCGACTCGATCGAGTAGACCGCCCGCGGCGCGACCGCACCGGTCAGCACGTACCGGAACACCTGCAAGGACTCCAGCGGGTTCCCCGCGAAGTCGAACAGCGCCTGGTTGTCCCACTCGGAGCCGCCGTAGCGGGCGCCCGCGTCGACGGGGTCGTACTCCCCGACGTAGCTCGTCGCCCAGCCGGAGCCGTCCCGCTCCCACAGCACCTTGTTCGCCTCGAGCGCGCTCGGGGGGCCGACGGGCAGCCACGCGGGCTCCCAGTAGAAGACGCCGATCCCGGCGTCGCCCGGCACGTCCGCGACGGCCTGCATCACGTCACGCACCTCGTTCGCCTGGCCCTGCACCGAGTACGGGTAGGCGGGGTCGGCGACCGAGCCCTCGCGGATCACGTTGGGCTGTCCGTCGCCGTCCTCGAGGGTCCGCGCCCACGACGTCTCCGCGACCATGACCTTCTTGCCGTACGTGGTCGCGACGTCGCTCAGCACCGCCGTCAGGTTGTCCAGCGTGCCGTGCCAGAACGGGTAGTACGACGAGGCGAAGACGTCGTAGTCGACGTCCCGCGCGTCGAGCTCGGCCGCGTACCCGGCGTACCGGCCGGCCGACTCCGGGTTGGTGAAGTGCAGCGCGACGAGCGCGTCCGGGAGCACGTCGCGGACGGCGGCGCTGCCTGCCGAGAAGATCTGCGCCATGTCGTCCCAGCCGGTCACGCCCGCGATGCCGTTGTTCGTCTCGTTGCCGACCTGCACCATGTCGACGTCGACCCCGGCGTCCTCGAACGCCTGCAGGCTCTGCGCCGTGTAGGTCTCCACGGCAGCTGCCTTCTCGGCGACCGACAGCCCGGCCCACGCCTTGGGGGCCTGCTGCTTGCTCGGGTCCGCCCAGAAGTCGGAGTAGTGGAAGTCGACCAGCACGCCCAGTCCCGCGGCGGTCGCCCGCTCGCCGATCTCCACCGCCCGCTCGACGTCCACGTTGCCGGCGCCGTACCCGTGGCCCTGCGCGTCCCAGGGGTCGTTCCAGACGCGCACGCGCACGTCGGTGACGCCGGACTCGGCCAGCACGTCGAACAGGTCCGCGACCTGGCCGTCCGTGTCCCGGAACGTCACGCCGCTCTCCTCCAGGGAGAGGGCCGTGGAGACGTCGACGCCGCGCATGAAGCCCTCGGGCATCCCCTCGACCTTCTGCACGGTGATCCCGGCGTCGACCGGGGCCGGGTCGGCGGCCGCCGCCGGGAGCACGGCTCCCGGGACCAGCGCGAGGATGACCGATCCGGACGCCAGGCAGGCGGCGGCCCTGAGTCGACGAGGCAGTGAAGACACGGCGTTGTCCCTTCGTGGCGAGCGTCATCGGTCGTACGTCGTCGTCGACCGTGGCCGAGCAGCGGACTGCGCGCGCCTGGCTGTGACCGTGCACAGGCTAGGCGTCGCCGTCGACCAGGCGAAAGCCCAGGGACCGGTCCGTTACCGGACTGTGACAGACACGGACATACCCGGTGGCGAGCGACGGACTGGGCTGCGCGACCCGTCAGCGAGGACCGGAGAGCTCCCGCCGCAGGTCGAGGGCCCGCAGCCGGCTGGGCTCGCGGGCGAGGACGTCGTCGAGGCCCGCGGCCGCGGCGCCGACGTCGCCCCGCAGGACCGCGACCTGTGCCTCGAGCAGGGTCGCGGTCGTCGTCTGCGCCGCCTGCAGGTCGTCCTGGAAGAGCAGCATGGTCGGCAGCGAGGTCGCGAAGTAGTCCACCGTGGCGGGCGTCGTGCGGAGCGTCACCGCGTGCGCGGCCAGGCCGTCGACCAGGGCGTGGGCGCGGACGTCGTCGCCGAGGCGGCGTGAGGCCAGCGCGGCGTAGTAGGTCAACTCGGAGAACGCGACCGGGGCCATGCTCTGGAAGTCGCCCGTGGAGCGTGCGGCGTGCGACCAGGCCACGCGGGCGGCGTCCTGGTCGCCCGTCGCCGCCAGGGCGTCGCCGAGCATCAGGTTCAGCTGGGCGGTGTTGGCCAGGGGGTGCCGGGCCTCACCGAGGCTCGCGACCGGCTCGAGCGCCGCGCCGACGTGCTCCAGCGCCCGCTGCCCGTCGTCGTCGGCGAGTGCTCGGCGGGCGAGGGCGACGTGCGCCTCGTCCCATGCCGAGAGCACCTGTCCCTCGCCGCCCTCCCACGGCTGGAACCGGCGGGCGAGGAGGAGCTCGAGCGCGAGCTGCGGCGCGCCGGTGGCGGTGTGCAGCTGGGCGAGCTCGACGGTGAGGTCGTCGCGGGCGTCGACCGCCGACCGCTCGCCCGTGAGCACCACGAGGCGCTCCTCGGGCGTCGTGCCGGACCGCTTGGCCAGCTGGTCGCGCTCGTAGACCAGGCGCGGGTCGCCCGGCGCGACCGCGAGCGCGCTCGCGTAGTGCTGCCGCGCGGCGTCCCGGTCGCCCAGGACGTTGAACGCCGCGACCGCGCGGTTGCGCCACACGACGGGGTCGCTCGGGTCCAGCTCCGTCGACGTGCGCCATGCGGCGATGGCGTCCCCGTGCCGACGCTGGAAGTACAGCCAGTGACCGAGGATCGCCCAGGCCCGGGCGTCGTCGGGATGCCGCTCGACGTTCGCCTGAAGCATGTCCACGTCGTCGAGGCGCGAGGCGAGGCAGTGCACGGCGGGGACCGTCCGCGCCCGCGCACGGTGCCGGTCGGCCTCGGCGTGCTCGCCGGCCGCCTCCAGGATCCGTGCCGCGTGCAGGTGCACGAGGGGACGGACCTCCACCTGACCGAGGGCGGGCTCGACCGCGGCCGCGCCCTCGAGGAGCCGGACGGCGTCGCGCCACGCGCCGACGGAGTCGTGCTCCAGGGCGACGTCCAGGAGCGTCGGACCGTCGGCAGCGACGTCCACGCCGGMGAGGTCGCGCGTCCAGACGTCGAGCGGGTCACGCGCGAGCGAGCGCGCCAGGACCGAGTCGGCCTCGCCGTCACGGCCGGCGCGCCGCAGGAGGGCGGCCAGCACGGCGTGCGCCTGCAGCTGGTCCGGGTCGCCGTCGGCCGCGGCACGGGCATGCGCCAGTGCTGCGACGTCGCGTCCGCGCGCGGCGTCGAGCCGCGCCATCGCGAGGAGCGCCGGACCCCGCCACGCCTGGTTCCACCGTGCCTTGCCCCACGCCTCGTAGGCCTCGTCCGGGCGACCGGTGCGCGCGAGCACCTGGCCGAGGCGAAAGGCGGCCTCCCCGTCGCCGGGGTTCGTGTTCAGCCGGGTCTGGCGGGCGAGCGCGGCACGCAGGTGCCGCTCGGCCTCGGCGTACCGGCCGGCCCGGTAGCGCCGCGCGGCGAGCGCGAGGTTCGAGCGGTAGTCGCCCTCGTCGCGTCGCACGGCCTCCAGCCAGTACGGCTCGGGCGACCGTGTCGCGTGCCGGTACTGCTCGAGGTGCACGCCGATCAGGTAGAGCTCGTCCACGGACGGGACGTCGGCGGGTGCAGCCGGCTCCTGCGCGGGCTCGGGCAGCTCCGGGCCGGACGGCGCCGCACGGGGTCGCCAGGCGATCACCTGGGCGCCGTCGTGCTCGACGACGAGCGTCAGGTCCTCGGGAGCCCAGGCGGCGTCGAGAAGCAGGTCATGCACGATCGGACGATCCGGGCCCCCGTCGACCTCGGCCTGCCACAGCGTCGCGGCCTCGGGTCCGGTCACGCGTACGGCGACCCCGACCCGGACCCGGGTCAGCGCGACCGCGACCCGCACCGCGGTGGAACCGGCGCCCGGCGTCACGTCCAGCCGGACGGCCGCCTCGAGGTTGGCCTGGTGGACGGGGCCGGTCTCCTGGATCGGGTACCAGTACTGGCTGAACGTCTTCGTCTCGCCCGGTGCCAGGAACGTGAAGTCGGGCTGGTTGTCCGTGAAGACGCCGGCCATCAGCTCGACGTAGGGCCCGTCGGTGTCGGTGAGGTTCGCGTCCCACGCCCTGCCGAACTCGCCGTTGCCCCAGGTCCACTGCTTCTTGCCGGGTGCCACCTGGTGGTCGGCCCAGTGCACGAAGCCCGCCCGCCGGCCGTGGTCGTAGCCACCGAAGAAGTCGTCCTGCGTGCCGAGCGCCATGTAGGACGTCGGCACCGGGATGTTGCGGTACCAGTCGATGCGGTCGCCGTCGGGGTGCTCCGCGTCCTTCCCGGCCGGGTAGTCGATCCCGTAGTACGGCCGGTCGGCCGCGGGGAACGCCGTCACGGCGCGCTTGGCGTGGTCGGCGACGGCGCGGACGTCGGTCGGGAAGAACGACTGGTAGTCGTCGTTGACGGCGGCCGCGACGTTGGCCCACCAGAGGAACGTCTGGATCTCGTCGGTACGGTTGAACAGCCTGGCTCGCAGCTCGATCACCGAGGAGTCCGGACGCAGGCGGATGCCGTGCATGCCCTTCATCCGGGCGAGCGGGTCGTGGTCCGAGCACCACACCGTGACGGCGCCGTCGCCCTCGTGCTCGATCGAGGCCTCGACCGGGAGGAACGTCGCAGGGCGGTGGTGCTGCGGCCAGTTGAGCTCGACCCCGCCCGAGAGCCAGGGCCCCGCGAGCCCCACGAGCGCGGGCTTGATGACGTTGTTGCGGTAGAAGAAGTCGTACCCGTTGGTGGTGTCCATCCCGACGTGGATCCGACCGCCGAGCTCCGGCAGGATCATCATTCGGACCCACGGGTTCTCGAGGTGGATCGCGTCCCAGGCGTGGGGCGCCTTGGTGGCGCTGATGCGCTCGTGGAACGGCAGCGGGTACACCTGGCCCGACGAGCCCTGGTAGACGCGGTTCTCGAGGAACGCCGGGTAGCGGTCCGCCGCGTCCGGCAGGTACGTGTCGATGGTGACCGGCTCGCGCCACGCGGCGACGGGCTGGCCCGCGAGGTGTGCGGGCACGGCGGGGAGGACCAGGCGGGACTCGTCGTCGAGCATGTCCAGGACGCTACGGCCCGCCACGGTGCTGCAGAATGGGCATTCTCCCCGAGCATATGGACGAATCGATGACCGAGACGCGTGAGACGGCGCCACCCCGCCGACGGGAGGGCTTCCCCGGTCAACGCATGCGCGTGCTCCCCCGCCCGCTCGTCGCGCAGGCGTCGCGGACGCCCCCTCTGTCGCAGCTGCTCGTCACCGACGTCGGATACTTCCCGCACGCGTCGACCCACGGGCGCGTCCGCCCGAACGGTGCCGCGCAGCACATCGTGATCGTGTGCGCGGCCGGGCGGGGATCCTGCGTGCTCCCGTCCGGCGTGCACCCGGTGAGCGCGGGCCAGGCGCTCGCCATCCCTGCCGGACTGGCCCACCGGTACGAGGCCGACGTGGACGAGCCCTGGACCATCTGGTGGATGCACCTCGTCGGCCAGCAGGTGCCCGACCTGCTGGCGGCGATCGGCGCGACGCCCGACCAACCGGTGGTGAGCCTCGGCGACCCGGCTCGCGTCGTCTCCCTCGTCGACACGATCCTCCGGCGGATGGAACGCGACGAGACGACGGCGAGCCTGCTGGCGTCCGCGGGTGCCGCATGGCACGCGTTGGCGCTGCTGGCGGCCGACCGTCGAACCACCAGCCCGCAGCAGTCCGACCCGATCGAGGCGACGATCGAGCACCTGCGCGCGAACGTCTCGACCCGCATCTCGCTCGCCGACCTCGCCGGCATGGCCGGGTTGAGCGTCTCGCACTACTCCGCGCTGTTCCGGCGGGCCACGGGCTACGGCGCGCTGGAGTACCAGACCCGTCTGCGCATGGGTGCGGCGCGCGAGCTCCTCGACACCACCGACAGGTCCGTCGCGTCGGTGGCCGGGCAGGTCGGGTTCAGCGACGCCCTCTACTTCTCGCGACAGTTCCGCCGGATCCACGGCATGAGCCCGACCGAGTACCGCTCGCACGCCAAAGGCTGAGCGCAGGCATACTCAGCGACGCATCCCCGCCGTGCTCCAAGGAGAGACATGACCAGCGCCGTTCGCCCGGGCACCCTCGTGGCGCCGCACCGCCTCACGGTCGCCGCACCGACCGCACCACGTCGCGGCCACCTCGGTGTCGGCGAGCCGCCCGCGGGCGATGACCCGATCGAGGTGACCAGCAGGTGGCTCGAGCGGGGCGGCATCCCGTGGTTCCCCGTCACCGGCGAGATCCACTACTCGAGGGTCCCGCGCGATCGCTGGCGTGACGTGCTGGGCCACGCCCGGGCAGGCGGCCTGACGTCGGTGGCGACGTACGTCTTCTGGCAGGCCCACGAGCCGGCGCAGGGCGAGTTCCGGTGGGACGGCCAGCTCGACCTGCGTGCCTTCGTCGAGGAGGCCGCGGCACACGGCCTCGACGTCGTCGTGCGGCTCGGCCCGTGGGCCCACGGCGAGGCTCGCTACGGCGGGTTCCCGGACTGGCTGGTGGAACGGGACCTGCCCACCCGCACGAACGACACCGCGTACCTGGAGCTGGTGCACGCCTTCTATGCCGAGACGGTGGCGCAGCTGGTCGGCCTCGCGCACGCCGACGGAGGGCCCATCGTGGCCGCCCAGATCGACAACGAGCTGTACGACCAGCCGCAGCATCTCGCACGACTGCGCGAGCTGGCCGAGGAGCTCGGGCTCCGCGTCCCGATCTGGACGGCGACCGGCTGGGGTGGTGCGCAGGTCCCCGACACGCTGCTGCCCGTGTACAGCGCCTACGCCGACGGCTTCTGGGAGGACGAGCAGACCGAGTGGCCCGAGTTCTCCGCGTTCCACTTCCGCTACAGCCCCGTGCGGGACGACCTGTCTGTCGGGGCGGACCTGCGCGAGGCCCTCGACGGCATCACCCTCGACCCCGACGCGGTGCCGCTGAAGGACGACGACGCCGTGCCCTTCGCGACGTGCGAGCTCGGCGGCGGGATGCACGTCGCCTACCACCGCCGGCCGATGGTCGCCCCCGCCGACGTCGCCGCCCTCGCGCTCGCCAAGATCGGCAGCGGGTCGATCTGGCAGGGCTACTACATGTACGCCGGCGGCACGCAGCGCACCGGTGCACACGGCTCTGAGCAGGAGTCCCACGCGACCGGCTATCCCAACGACGTGCCCCGGGCGACCTACGACTTCGCCGCCCCGATCGGCGAGCACGGTCAGATCCGCCCCCACCACCACTACCTGCGGGCCCAGCACCTGTGGCTCCAGCACGACGGGCACCGCATCGCCACGATGGCCACGACCGTCGGCGGCGGCGGCGCCGACCCGGAGATCCTTCGGTGGGCCGTGCGCTCCGACGGTCGCAGCGGCTACCTGTTCGCCTCGACGTACCAGCCCGCGAAGGCGGCGCTGCGGGAACAGAGCGGCGTGCAGTTCACGGTGACCCTCGACGACGAGGACGTCACGGTGCCCACGCAGCCGGTCACCATCCCGGCCGGTGTCTCGCTGGCGTGGCCGCTTCGGTACCCGCTCGCCCGGGGCGTCGTGCTGCGGAGTGCGACCGCGCGGGTGCTCACCCGCGTCACCGTCGACGACCGCGACGTCGTGGTGCTGGGCGCCTACGACGGCATCCCCGTCGAGCTCGTCCTCGACGGGCACCATCTCGTGGGTGGCGCGGGCGTCGCCGACCACCGCGACGGAGCGACGATCGTCTCGCTCGCGGCGCCGGCCGGCCCGACGTGCGTCGTCGAGCTGTCGGGCGTGCGGATCATCGTCCTGGACCAGGACAGCATCGACCGGCTCTACCGGCTCGACGTGGACGGCCGCGAGCGGCTGGTGCTGTCCTCCGCGCCGCTCTACGCGGTGGACGGCGAGCTCGTCGTCCAGACGGAGAGCCCGGACGTCACCGTCTCCCTCCTCCCCGCTCCCGAGACGCTCCGGGCCGATGACGGCGCCGACCTGAGCGAGCCCTCCGACGACGGCCCCTGGCGGACGTGGCGCGCGCACGCGCACCAGGTCGGCCGCCGCACGCTCGCCTCCGAACTCCGCCCGGAAGCGGCATCGGTCCCGCGCCCGGAGCGAGGCGGTCCCCTGAACCGGCTCAGCGCGCCCACCGACTTCTCCCGTGCGGCCGTCGTGCAGGTCGAGGTCCCCTCCGACCTGTTCGAGGGCACTGATCGCACGCTGCTCCGCATGCGCTGGAGCGGCGACGTCGGTCGCGCCTACGTGGGCGACCGGCTGATCAGCGACCACTTCTGGCACGGTCGCGACTGGGACGTCGACCTCACGCCGTGGGCGGCCGCGATCGCTCGACACGGTGTGCGGTTCGAGCTCCTGCCGTGGCGGCGCAGCACCGGTGTCTGGGTCGACCCGACGGTGCGGGACGTCCCGGACGGGCTGCACGTCGCCGCGGTGGAGGTCGTGCGCGTCGGCAAGGTCCGTCTCACCGCGCGGTAGGGGTTCTGCTGTCCGCGCGTGCCACCATTCCGGGGTGACCAGAACAGCGAGACCACGCGTCGGCGTGCGGCGGGAGGCCGCGGACCACGCGGACGTCCGCGAGACCGGCCACGCCAGGCGCGGCACCCGGTCGTTGTTGGCGCTGGGCGCACTGGGAGTGGTGTTCGGGGACATCGGCACGAGCCCGCTCTACTCGCTGCAGACGGTCTTCAGCATCGAGCACAACAGCGTCCTGCCGACGGCCGTCGACGTGTACGGCGTGATCTCGATGGTGTTCTGGTCGATCGCGGTCGTCGTGTCGGTGAACTACGTCGCGCTGGTCATGCGGGCCGACAACGACGGCGAGGGCGGCATCCTCGCGCTGGTCGCGCTGCTGCGCCAGAAGCTGGCGGACAGGCRGCGGCTCGCGATCGCCACGATGCTGGGGATCTTCGGTGCGGCCCTGTTCTACGGCGACAGCGTGATCACCCCGGCCATCTCGGTCATGTCGTCGATCGAGGGTGTCGTCGTGGCCGACCCGTCGTTCGAGCGACTGGTGCTGCCGGCGGCGGTGGCGGTCCTCACCGTGCTGTTCGTCGTCCAGCGACGCGGCACCGAGGTGGTCGGCCGGGCGTTCGGCCCGGTGATGGCGCTGTGGTTCGCGGTCCTGGCCGTCCTGGGGCTGCCGCATATCGCCGCCAACCCGGCGATCCTGCGCGCACTGTCGCCCACCTACGCGATCGCGTTCGTCGTCGAGCACCCGTTGACCGCGTTCATCGCCATGGGTGCGGTCGTGCTGACGATCACCGGCGCGGAGGCGCTCTACGCCGACATGGGCCACTTCGGGCCGGCGCCGATCCGGCTGGGCTGGTACGCGGTCGTGTTCCCGGCCCTGACCCTGAACTACCTCGGCCAGGGAGCGATGATCCTGGACGACCCCGGCACCATCGACAACCCGTTCTTCCACCTCGCACCCACCTGGGCGACGCTCCCGCTGGTCGCGCTGGCGACCGTGGCGACGGTGATCGCGTCGCAGGCCGTGATCTCGGGGGCGTACTCCGTGTCCCGGCAGGCCGTCCGCCTCGGCCTCCTGCCGAGGCTCTCGGTACGCCAGACGTCACGCCACGCGGGCGGGCAGATCTACCTCCCGGCAGTCAACTGGATCCTCTTCGCCGGTGTGCTCGTGCTCATCGGGGTGTTCCGCAGCTCGAGCCGGCTCGCCACCGCCTACGGCCTGGCGGTCACCGGGACGCTGCTGCTCACCAGCGCGCTGTTCCTCCTGCTGGCCAAGCGGGTGTGGCACTGGGCGACGTGGAAGGTGGTCGCGTACGGCGTCGTCGTCTTCGGCCTGGAGATCGTCTTCTTCGGGGCCAACCTGACCAAGATCGTCAGCGGAGGGTGGCTCCCGCTGCTCATCGCGGCCGTCGTCGTGACGGTCATGACCACGTGGCGCGCGGGGGCCGACCGCTTCTACGCCCGGCGCAGCGAGCTGGAAGGTCCGCTCGACGACTTCGTCGCGATGATCAAGGACCGCGGCGTCCCGCGGGTTCCCGGACTGGCGGTCTTCCCCCACGGGAACAAGCTGACCACGCCGCTGGCCCTGCGCTCGCACGTCGCGTTCAACCGCGTGCTGCACGAGCACGTCGTCATCGTGCAGATCATCAACGAGAACGTCCCGCACATCCGGCACGTCGACCGCGTCATCGTCGACGACCTCGGCCGCGCCGACGACGGCATCGTGCACGTCTGCGTGCGCGTCGGGTTCAACGACAGCCAGGACATCCCCAGGGGCCTGGCACTGGCGATCGGCCAGAGCCCCGAGCTCACGCTCGACGTCGACGAGGCTCACTACTTCCTGTCGGTGGTCACCGCGCAGCTCGGTGGCCCTCCGCACCGGAAGGGCTGGCGTGCGCGGCTCTTCGTGTGGCTGGCGCGCAACGCCGCGAGCCGCACCGAGGTCTTCCACCTACCGCCCGAGCGGACCGTGATCATGGGCGCGACCCTCGACCTGTGACCGTCGAGCACCCGGTCAGGCGGGGCGGCTCGCGAGTGCGGCTGCCACCTGGTCGGCGAGCAGGACGACGACGCGACGCTGCTCGAGGGTGGGCCGGACCGTCCGGGTCGAGGCGGTCAGCACGAACCGGCCGTGCCTCGCGCCGCGGTTGCTGACGTCCAGGGTGATGAGGTCGTCCGTCGGCAGCCCGTCCCGGTCCACGTCGAGCGTCTGGCCGCGGCGGGCGACCGTGCCGTCGTGCTCGAGCGTGGTCGCGGAGCGGACCTCGTCGCCCTGTGGTGAGAACCGGCATGCGTCGATGTCGAGCACCTCGACGATCTGGCGGCTGACCCGGTCGATGAGCGTCTCCGGCGACCCTTGCCGCAGGGCCACGATGTCGGCGGTGCCGAGGACCCCGTCGAGGTACCCCGCCCGGCGGCTCGCGCGCGCCTGCTGCCGGCGCCCCCACAGGGCGATCTCGCTGACGGCCACCCCGACGACGAGGAGCAGCACGGTCGTCTGGATGTCGTCGCTGTCAGTGACCTTGAAGCTGCCGTAGGGCTCGGTCATGAAGAAGTCGAACCAGGCACCCGAGGACAGGGCAGCCACGATGCCCGCGGCCCGCTGCCCGGTCGCGGCGGCGGCCACGACCACGAGCACGAGCACGAGGGCGGCGGTCGTGCTGGTGACGCCGCCACGGATCGTTGCCAGGAGAGCGGCGACGACCAGGGGTGCGATCAGTGCGTAGCCGATGACCACGGACCGGTGCGACTGGATGTACGACATGCTCTCCCTCTCTTCTCCCTGTCGGGGCCGCCGTGACTCCGTCGTCGGTTCACGGAGGCCTTGTCAGGCGGCCGTGAGCCGACCTCTGTCGAGCATGCCCGCCGCACGCGGGTGCCGGCCGCCAAGGTTGCGCTAAGACCTGTCGGGGGACCGTCAAGATGCCGTCAAGAGGGCCGAAGAGCCCCCGTTCACGGGCGTAGACCTGCGGATGCGGCCCCGGTGCGGGCCGTCGGGTGGCCCCCGCGGGCGGTCCCCCGCCCGTCGTCGAAGGTGCAGTGAGACCCATGGCCGATGTGGCCTTCCTCGCGCTGACCGTGGCGTTCTTCGCCGCGGTCGCGCTCCTCGCCCGCCGGGCAGACCGCTCATGAGCGGGCTCGACATCGCCGGCCTCGTCGTGGCCGGCGCACTCCTGGTGTACCTGGTGGTCCAGCTGCTGCGCTCGGACAAGGTCCGATGAGCGCCACCTGGATCGCGATCGGCCAGATCGGGATCGTCGTCCTGGTCCTCGCTGCCGCGCACCGACCGCTGGGTGACTACCTCTTCCGGACGATGACGTCGACCACGCACCTCGCCGTCGAGCGCGCGGGGTACCGGGTCATGCGCGTGGACCCCGACGCCGAGCAGCGCTGGAGCACCTACCTGCTCTCGCTGCTGGGCTTCTCCCTGGCCTCGGTGCTGGTCCTGTTCGGGCTCGCCCGGCTGCAGGACAAGCTGCCGCTGGACATCGGCATGGCCCCGATGGACCCGGCCGGTGCGTGGAACGCGGCCGTCTCGTTCGTCACCAACACCAACTGGCAGTGGTTCTCCGGCGAGGCGGCAGCGGGGCACCTGCTGCAGATGGCCGGCTTCGCCGTGCAGAACTTCCTGTCCGCGGCCGTCGGCATCGCCGTCGTCGCCGCCCTGGCGCGGGGCTTCTCGCGGTCCGGCACGGACGGGCGGGTGGGCAACTTCTGGGCCGACCTCGTCCGCGCCACGGTCCGCGTCCTGCTGCCGCTGGCGTTCGTCGCAGCGCTCGCGCTGGTCGCTGCCGGCGTGATCCAGAACCTGAACGCGCACACCGAGATCACCACGCTGGCCGGCGGCACCCAGTCGGTGCTCGGCGGCCCCGTGGCCTCGCAGGAGGCCATCAAGGAGCTGGGCACCAACGGCGGCGGCTTCTTCAACGCCAACTCCGCCCACCCGTTCGAGAACCCCACGCCCTGGACCAACGCCCTCGAGGTGGTCCTGCTGCTCCTCATCCCGTTCAGCATGCCGCGCATGTTCGGCCGCATGGTCGGCGACCGCCGGCAGGGCTGGGCGATCCTCGCCGCCATGTCGACCCTCTGGGTCGCGGCCGTCGGCCTGCTCACCTGGGCCGAGATGGCCGGCCCGGGCCTGGTCCCGGCGGCCGCCGGGGGCGCGATGGAGGGCAAGGAGCTCCGCTTCGGCGAGGCCGCCTCGGCGCTGTTCGCCGCGTCGACCACGATGACGTCGACCGGCGCCGTGAACTCCCTGCACGACTCGCTCACCGCGCAGGGCGGCGGTGTCGCCCTGATCGGGATGCTGCTCGGAGAGGTGTCGCCGGGCGGCGTCGGCAGCGGCCTGTACGGGATGGTCGTGCTGATCATCGTCTCGGTGTTCCTGGCCGGTCTCATGGTCGGGCGCACGCCGGAGTACCTGGGCAAGAAGATCGGCCGGCAGGAGATCACGCTCGTCGCCCTCTACGTGCTGGCCATGCCCGCCGTCGTCCTGATCGGGTCCGCGATCGCGATCTCCACCCAGGCGGGCCTGGCCGGTCAGCTGCAGGGTGGGCCGCACGGCTTGTCCGAGATCGTCTACGCCTTCGCGTCCGCCGGGAACAACAACGGCTCCGCGTTCGGCGGGCTGACCTCCGGCACGCCGTTCTACAACACGCTGCTCGGCCTCGCGATGCTCGTCGGCCGGTTCGTCCCGATCGCGCTGGTCCTGGCCCTGGCCGGGCGGCTGGCGCAGCAGAAGAAGACGCCCGAGGGGGCCGGCACCCTGCCCACGCACACACCGCTGTTCGTCGGCCTGCTGGTGACCGTGACCCTCGTCGTCGTCGGCCTCACCTTCGTCCCCGTCCTGTCCCTCGGTCCCGTCGTGGAGTCCCTGTCATGAGCACCACCCTTCTCGAGAAGCCGGCGACCAAGCCCCACACGGTGCCGGCCGCCGCGTCGACGCTGTCCCTCCGGCAGCTGGTCGCCGCACTGCCCGGCGCCCTGCGTGGGCTCGACCCGCGCCGGATGTGGGACTCCCCCGTCATGTTCGTCGTCGAGGTGGGCGCCGCGTTCACCACGGTCCTGGCGATCGTCGACCCCAGCGTGTTCGCGTGGTCGATCGCCGTGTGGCTGTGGCTGACCGTCGTGTTCGCGACGCTGGCCGAGTCCGTGGCCGAGGGCCGCGGCAAGGCCCAGGCCGCCAGCCTGCGCGCCACCCAGCGCGAGACGACCGCCCGCAGGGTGATCTCGGGCGACGAGACGGCCCAGGTCGCGTCGTCCACCCTCACGGTCGGTGACGTCGTCATCGTCGTCGCCGGCGAGACCATCCCCGGCGACGGGGACGTCATCGAGGGCGTCGCGAGCGTCGACGAGTCCGCGATCACGGGCGAGTCCGCGCCGGTCATCCGCGAGTCGGGCGGCGACCGCTCGGCGGTCACCGGCGGCACGGTCGTCCTCTCCGACCGCATCGTCGTGCGCATCACCGCCCCGGCCGGACACACGTTCGTCGACCGGATGATCGCGCTGGTCGAGGGGTCCGAGCGGCAGAAGACGCCGAACGAGGTGGCCCTCAACGTCCTGCTCACGACGCTGACCATCATCTTCCTGCTGGCCGTCGTCACCCTGCAGCCGTTCGCCGTCTACTCGGCCGCCCCGCAGACGCTCATCGTGCTCGTCGCGCTGCTCGTCTGCCTGATCCCGACGACCATCGGCGCGCTGCTCTCGGCCATCGGCATCGCGGGCATGGACCGGCTGGTCCGGCGCAACGTGCTCGCGATGTCCGGCCGCGCGGTCGAGGCCGCGGGCGACGTCGACGTGCTGCTGCTGGACAAGACCGGCACCATCACGCTCGGCAACCGGCAGGCCGCGGACCTGCTGCCCGCCGCGGGCATCGACCCCGCGCTGCTGGCGGACGCCGCGCAGCTGTCGTCGATGGCCGACGAGACCCCGGAGGGCCGTTCGGTCCTCGTGCTGGTCAAGGAGCGGTTCGGGCTGCGCGAGCGCCCCGAGGGCGACCTCGTCGGTGCGGAGCTGGTGCCGTTCGCCGCCCGGACCCGGATGAGCGGTGTCGACCTGCCGGCCGCGGCCGGTCGGCAGTCGCGTCTGGTGCGCAAGGGTGCGGCGGCCGCCGTGACCCACTGGGTGCGGACGACCGGCGGCCACGCGGGCGCGGACGTCGCCGCGACGGTCGACGCGATCTCCGCGTCGGGCGGCACGCCTCTCGTGGTCGCCGAGCAGCTGGGCGACCAGCCGGCCCGCGTCCTCGGGGTGATCCACCTCAAGGACGTCGTGAAGGAGGGCATGCGCGAGAGGTTCGACGCGCTGCGCGCCATGGGCATCCGGACCGTCATGGTCACCGGCGACAACCCGCTCACCGCGAAGGCCATCGGTGCGGAGGCCGGCGTGGACGACGTGCTGGCCGAGGCGACGCCCGAGGACAAGCTCGCGCTGATCCGCCGCGAGCAGGAGGGCGGACGGCTGGTCGCGATGTGCGGCGACGGCACCAACGACGCCCCCGCGCTCGCCCAGGCCGACGTCGGCGTCGCCATGAACACCGGCACGACCGCGGCGAAGGAGGCCGGCAACATGGTCGACCTCGACTCCAACCCGACCAAGCTGCTCGAGATCGTCGAGATCGGCAAGCAGCTGCTCATCACGCGCGGGGCCCTCACCACGTTCTCGGTGGCCAACGACGTCGCCAAGTACTTCGCGATCCTGCCCGCGATGTTCGTCGTCGCGTTCCCGCAGCTCGGGGTGCTCAACGTCATGCACCTGTCGTCGCCGCAGTCGGCCATCCTCTCGGCCGTCATCTTCAACGCCCTGATCATCGTGGCGCTGCTGCCGCTGGCCCTGCGCGGAGTCCGCTACACGCCGTCCTCGGCGTCGGCCCTGCTGCGTCGCAACCTCCTGATGTACGGGCTCGGCGGCGTCATCGCCCCGTTCGTCGGCATCAAGCTCATCGACCTCATCGTCACTGCCCTAGGGATGTCCTGATGACCACCGTCCCCCGCCCGCACTACTCCACCGGCGCTGACACCGTCGCGTTCGTCCGGCAGACCTGGGCCGGGCTCCGGGTGCTGCTCGTGCTCACCGTCGTGCTCGGCCTGGCCTACCCGCTGGCCGTGACCGGGGTCTCGCAGCTCCTCATGCGCTGGCAGGCCAACGGGTCGCTGGTCTCGCCGACCGGCGAGCGGGTGACCTCCCGCGACGACGCCATCGGCTCGCTGCTGATCGGTCAGCCGTTCGACGGGCCCGAGTGGTTCCACCCGCGCCCGTCGGCGGCCGGTGACGGGTACGACACCCTCGCCTCGGGCGGCTCCAACCTCGGCCCGCTCAACCAGGACCTGCTCGCCACCGTCGAGGGACGCCGGTCCGCCGTGGCCGGGGAGGAGGGCGTCGACCCGGCCGACGTCCCCGTCGATGCGATCACCGCGTCCGCGTCCGGCCTCGACCCCGACATCTCCCCCGCCTACGCCCGCCTGCAGGTCGCGCGGGTCGCCAGGGAGCGAGGCCTGTCGGCCGACCAGGTGCAGGCCATCGTCGACGACGCCACCGTCGGGCGTGACCTCGGCGTCCTCGGACAGCCGCGGGTCGACGTCCTGCGGCTCAACCTCGCCCTGCGGGACCTGGGCGCATGATCCGGCCCGACGAGGGCGGCACGGKGGTCGACCGCCCTCGTCGGGGTCGGTTGACCGTGTACCTGGGTGCGGCGCCGGGGGTCGGCAAGACGTACGCGATGCTCGACGAGGCGCACCGGCGCCTGTCGCGTGGCACCGACGTGGTGGTCGGGCTGGTCGAGGATCACGGTCGGGCGGCGACGGCGGCGCAGCTGGTCGGGCTCGAGGTGCTGCCCCGACGCGTCCTGGTCTATCGCGACAGCGAGTTCACCGAGCTGGACGTGGACGCGGTCCTTTCCCGGGCGCCGCAGGTGGTGATGATCGACGAGCTCGCGCACACCAACGTGCCGGGCAGCCGGCATGCCAAGCGGTGGCAGGACGTGCACGATGTCCTGGACGCCGGGATCGACGTGGTCACCACGGTGAACGTGCAGCACCTGGAGTCGCTGAACGACGATGTCGAGGCGATCACGGGGGTCAAGCAGCGCGAGACCGTGCCGGACCACGTGGTGCGCGACGCCGACCAGATCCAGCTGGTCGACCTGGCGCCGGAGGCCCTGCGCCGCCGCCTCGCGCACGGCAACGTGTACCGGGCCGAGCAGATCGACGCGTCGCTGTCGCAGTACTTCCGGGTCGGCAACCTCACCGCGCTGCGTGAGCTGGCGCTGCTCTGGTTGGCGGACCGGGTCGATGATGCGTTGGCGACCTACCGGCGTGACCACCGCATCGAGGCGCCGTGGCCGGCCCGGGAGCGGGTGGTGGTCGCGGTCACCGGCGGCCCCGAGGGCGACACCCTGCTGCGCCGTGGGGCCCGGATCGCCCAGCGSGCGGCCGGSTCGGAGCTSCTSGCCGTGCACGTGCTGGCCACCGACGGCCTGCCGWSCGCACCGCCCGCGCGGATCGCCGAGCAGCGTCGTCTCGTGGRGTCGCTCGGCGGCACGTTCCACACGGTGGTCGGCGAGGACGTGGCCTCGGCCGTGGTCGACTTCGCCCGGGGCGTCAACGCCACGATGATCGTCGTCGGCGTCTCCCGGCGCAGCCGCTGGCGCGARGCCSTSSSGGAGRGCAACGGCACGGAGATCGCCCGCCTGGCCGGCATGATCGACGTCCACCTGGTCACCCACGASAAGGCGCGCGGGGGCCGCCGACGACCACGGCGCTCGCCCCTSTCCCGGTCGCGACGGCTCGCCGGGTGGAYCACGGCGCTGCTCGGYCCGGTGCTGCTCACSGTGCTGCTCAGCGCCMTGCGGGACGTGGTGAGCCTGCCCACCGAGCTCATGCTCTTCCTCGCCCTCACGGTCCTGGTCGCGCTGGTCGGCGGGCTGTGGCCGGCGATCGTCAGCGCCGTCGTCGGGTTCCTGCTGCTCAACTGGTTCTTCACGGTCCCCACCGGGCACCTCACCGTCGCCGCACCCGAGAACGCGCTGGCACTGACGGTGTTCGTCCTCGTGGCCGCCGGCGTCGCCTCCGTGGTGGACCTGGCGGCGCGGCGCACCGCCGACGCGTTCCGGGCCCGGGCGGAGGCGTCGGCCCTGGCCGCGGTCTCCCGGTCCGTGCTGACGGGCCAGGACACGGCCGCCGCCCTCGTCGCGCGCCTGCGCGAGACGTTCACGCTCTCGGCCGTCGCGCTCCTGGAGTCCCGGGGCGCCGGCTGGGAGGTCCTCGCCGCGGATGGCGTCGACCCCGCCGCGCGACCCGAGGACGCGGACGCCGTCCTCACGGTCGACGACCACCGCGTGCTCGCCCTGACCGGCCGGGTCCTGCCGGCGAACGACCGCCGCGTGCTCKAGGCGTTCGCGTCACAGGTCGGCGTCGTGCTCGAGCACGACCGGCTGCGCGCCCAGGCCGACCAGGCCCGCGTGCTCGAGCAGACCGACGCCACGCGCACGGCCCTGCTGGCCGCGGTCTCGCACGACCTGCGCACCCCGCTGGCCACCATCCGCGCCTCGGTCGACGGGCTGTCCCTGCAGCTCGACCCGGCCGACCGGGCGGCGCTCGTGCGCACGCTCGGCGAGTCCACGGCGCGGCTCGAGCGGCTCATCGACAACCTGCTCGACCTCTCCCGACTCCAGACCGGCAGCGTCCAGCCGGTGCTGCGCGCCACCAGCCTCGACGAGATCGTGCCGCTGGCCGTCGAGGGGTTCGCGGTAATCCTCGACGTGCCCGAGGAGCTGCCGTACGTCCTCACCGACCCCGGCCTGCTCGAGCGGGTGGTCGCCAACCTGGTCTCGAACGCCGTGCGCTACGCGCCCTCCGGCAACCCGGTGCGGGTGAGTGCGGCAGTTGTCGGGCGTGGGATGGTGCTGCGCGTGGCCGATTCAGGACCCGGCGTGCCGGACGAGCTCAAGGGGCGGCTGTTCGCGCCCTTCCAGCGCCTCGGTGACGCCTCCGGCACCGGCCTCGGGCTCGGCCTCGCCGTCGCGGACGGTCTGGCGACGGCCGTCGGCGCCGAGCTCACCGCCGAGGACACCCCCGGCGGCGGCCTCACCATGCTGGTCACGGTCCCGCTCGCCGACGCCCCGGCCTCCGCGGGACCGGACGCGTCGGCTGCTCGCGCACCCGCCACCCGGCCGTCGTCGCGACCCGCTGTCTCGTCGTCCCCACCGCCTTCGTCCCCACCGCCGTCGTCGCGACCGGATGTCCCGTCGTCCTCACCGCCTACGTCTCCACCGCCGTCGTCGCGACCGAACGAGGGAGCGACGCAATGACCGGCAACCGCGTCCTCGTCGTCGACGACGAGCCCGGCCTCGCGCACGCCCTCGCGATCACGCTGCGCGCGTCGGGCTGGGACGTGGCGACGGCCGCGGACGGCGCCTCCGCGATCACCTCGGCGGCCTCGCGCGCGCCGGACGTCGTCCTGCTCGACCTGGGACTTCCGGACATGAGCGGCCTCGACGTCATCACCGCGATCCGGGGCTGGAGCCGCGTCCCGATCGTCGTCCTGTCCGCCCGGCAGCACGGCGAAGACAAGGTGGACGCCCTCGACGCGGGGGCCGACGACTACGTGACCAAGCCGTTCGCCATGAACGAGCTGCTCGCGCGGCTGCGCGCCGCCGTCCGGCGGTCGTCGGCGTCGGTGTCGGACGACGAGGCCGTCGTGACGGCCGGCGCGCTGACCGTCGACCTCGCGCGGGCCCGGGTGCTCCGCGACGGCGTCGAGGTGCGCCTGACGCCCACCGAGTGGTCGATGCTCGAGGTCCTCGTCCGCAACCGCGGGAAGCTGGTCGGGCGTCGACAGCTGCTGCAGGAGGTCTGGGGGCCCGGGTACTCGGACGAGACCCACTACCTGCGCGTCTACTCCGCCCAGCTCCGCCGCAAGCTCGAAGCCGACCCGGCCCACCCGCGCCACATCCTCACCCAGCCGGGCCTGGGCTACACGTTCGAGGTCTGACCGACCCACGGCGCGCGCAGCAGAGCGCGAGCCATCCACCGCCTCCGCCGATACCGGTCGCGCCGCCGTGAGGCGAAGACCTGCCGGGGGACCCGGCCGCCGCGCGCGAGGCCAGGTCGCCGCCAAGCCGACCCGCGAGCTGCCGGGCTGGCGAGGCGAGAACGGAAGTTCGCCGCGAGAACGGCAGTTCAAGGTGACGTTCTCGCGGCGAAGTGACGTTCTCGGGGCCCTGCGGGCGCTCCGAGAGGACTGTCGGGGGTCCGTCCAACTCCATCATGGATAGCGGTTTCCGTTGGCGGGAGCGCTCCCCTCGACGGAATCACGCGAATGTCGCAGGACGGGTTGACTCGGGTGAACCAGGCGATACGGTCGTGGGCGGTCGGGGTCAAAGGCGCCCCCGACTTTCCTCATGGCGGGCACACCGATCGCGCATGGGGACCGTCTAGGCGATTGAAAGGATTCAAGGATGAGTCTGACATCACGTAGAGGCTCGACACCGCCAGGATCGCCGGTCCCGCGCACCGGGTCCGCACGCGACGAGGCCTCGGCGGCGCAGGTGCGCGCCCGTCGGCTGGCCGCCCCGGCGATGCTCGTCGGCTCCGTGCTGCTCGTCGGCACCCTGACCGCGACACCCGCCGCCGCCGGCACGCCCCACCACGGCGGCACCACCCACGGTCCCGACGGGCTCACGCTCGAGCGCCTCGACCGAGGGCTGGTCGCAGCCGTCACGCCGGAGGGCGTCTTCCTCAGCTGGCGCCTGCTGGCGAGCGAGGTCACCGGCGCGACGAAGGCCGGGCTGACCGGCCCGGACTTCGCGGTCTACCGGGACGGCACGAAGGTGGGCACCGTCACGGACTCGACGAACTTCGTCGACCCCGCCGGCACGGCGACCTCCCGCTACCGGGTGGCGGCCGTCGTCCAGGGGGTCGAGGTCGACGGCACCGAGACGACGCCGTGGGCGCAGCCCAGCCTCGACATCCCGCTGCACAAGCCCGCCGGCGGCGTCACGCCGGTAGGCGAGGCGTACACGTACTCGGCCAACGACATGTCGGTCGGCGACGTCGACGGAGACGGCCAGTACGAGTACATCGTCAAGTGGGACCCGTCGAACTCGAAGGACGTCAGCCAGGTCGGGTACACCGGCAACGTCTACGTCGACGCGTACGAGCAGGACGGTACGCAGCTCTGGCGCATCGACATGGGCGTCAACATCCGGGCCGGCGCGCACTACACGCAGCTGCCCGTCTACGACTACGACGGTGACGGCAAGGCCGAGCTCATGATGAAGACGGCGCCCGGCACGAAGATCACGCGCTACGCGCCCGACGGCTCGGTCGCCAGCTCGACGTACGTGACCCTGCCGCAGCGCGACCGCGACGCCGGCGTCACCGACACCACCGACTACCGGCTGAGCAAGGCCGGCTACTTCGAGCACCTGGTCAGCATGCTCGAGGGCTGGAGCAGCCACCCGGAGGTCGTCGCGGGGCACTGGCCGTCGACGGTCGAGGAGGCGCTCGGCATCCCGAAGCAGTACACGTACCCCCTGAGCCACGAGGACGCGACGGCGCTGGCGAACTACTTCGTCGACGTCTATGCGCCCAGCCGCAGCACCCGCAACGTGCTGCGCAACTTCGAGGGCTTCATCGTCGACGGGCCCGAGTACCTCACGGTGTTCGAGGGGGCGACCGGCAAGGAGCTGCAGACCATCGACTACAAGCCGGGTCGGGGCGACGACGGCCTGATGTGGGGCGACTACGCGATGGCCCGCATCGAGCCGGCCAACCGCGTCGACCGCTTCCTCGCCGGGGTGGCGTACCTGGACGGGGCGACGCCGTCGGCGATCTTCGCCCGGGGCTACTACACGCGCACGACGATCGTCGCGTACGACTGGGACGGCAAGGCGCTCAAGGAGCGCTGGTACGTCGACAGCGGGCACGTGCCGATGACCAACCCGTTCAACGACAGCCCGCACGGCCGTGACGGCACCGACCCCGTCTACGGGAAGATCACCACGCAGGGCTTCCACTCGCTCTCGGCGGCGGACGTCGACGGGGACGGGAAGCAGGAGATCGTCTACGGCGCCGCGACGATCGACGACGACGGCTCCGTCCTGTACTCGTCGTTCGACACGCTGCCGCCGGGCAGCGCGGCACCGGGCGAGGTGGTCCGGCTCGGCCACGGCGACGCCATCCACGTCACCGACATCGACCCCGACCGGCCCGGCCTCGAGATCTACACCTCGCACGAGGGCGCGACGTTCGCCCCGTACGGCATGGACCTTCGCGACGCCAAGACCGGCCAGGTCATCTTCGGCAAGTACTCCGGCGCCGACACCGGCAGGTCGATGATCGGCGACGTGCTGCCGAACGTCCGCGGACTCGAGGTCTGGGCCAGCCTCCCCGGCGGCTCCGGCTCGCTCGGCCTGTACACGGCCACGGGTCAGTTCACCCCGGGCGCCATCCCCGGGACGAACATGAGCATCAAGTGGCTGCCGGACGGCACCACGCAGATCGTCAACGGCTCGGGCGACCAGGACGTCACCATCGACGACTGGACCCGCGGCCGCCAGCTCACGGCCACCGGCACGCGGGCCAACAACGGCACCAAGGGCACCCCGTCGCTGGTCGCCGACATCCTGGGCGACTCGCGCGAGGAGCTGCTGGTCCGCACGGCGGACTCGTCGGCGATCCGGGTGTTCACCAGCACGGCCCTGAGCCACCGGAAGATGTACACGCTCATGCAGGACCCGCAGTACCGGGTCGAGGTCGCCCGCCAGCAGACGACCTACAACCAGCCGTCGGACGTGGGCTTCTACCTGGCCTCGGACACGGACTTCACGCAGGTGCCGGTGCCGTCGTACTACGCGCCGGGCAGCATCGACGCCCTGCGTGACGCGACCAAGGCGCAGATCGCCTCGGGTGCGATCACGGGCGTGGCGGTCGTGCAGCTGCTCGCGGCGATCGAGGTGGCGGACAAGGCGGCCGACCGCGGCAACGAGAAGGTCGCGGCGAAGTCGCTGGCGGAGTTCGTCGGCCGGCTGACACCGAAGCAACCCCACTCGACGGTCACGCCGGCCGCGCGGGCAGCGCTCGGATACCAGGCGCAGCAGATCATCTCGATGCTCAGCTGAGCAGGTGCGGGAGTGCGGGGTCGCAGGTCATCCTGCGGCCCCGCCCTTCTGTGCGTGCGGGCCGGAGACGACGACGCCCCCGCCGCCCAGAGGGGCGACGGGGGCGTCGTGCACGGAACGTCAGACGCGGTACAGCGCCGTCATCGGGCAGTTGAACGGGTCGCGGTCGGGCTTCCCGACGGTGTTCAGGTACTTCACGATGATCGCGTACGAGCGCGGCAGCGAGACCTGCACGTACGGGATGTTGTGCTCGCGGCAGTAGGCCTCGACGATCGGCTTCGCGCGGCGCAGGGACGGGCGGGGCATCGACGGGAACAGGTGGTGCTCGACCTGGTGGTTGAGCCCGCCCATGAGCACGTCGACCCACTTGCCGCCGCCGATGTTGCGGCTGGTCAGCACCTGGCGGCGCAGGAAGTCGAGGCGCGAGTCCTTGGGGATCAGCGGCATGCCCTTGTGGTTCGGGGCGAACGAGGCGCCCATGTAGAACCCGAAGACGCCCATCTGCACGGCCAGGAACACCAGGGCGATCGGCCAGGACATGGTGAGCAGGACCAGCGCGAGCCCTCCGACGAGCCGGATGGTCATCATGACGATCTCGGCGGCGCGGTGCTCGAGCTTCTCACGCGACGACAGCCGCTTGACGGCGGCGACGTGCAGCGCCAGGCCTTCGAGCAGCAGCAGCGGGAAGAAGAACCAGCCCTGGTGGTTGAGGAACCAGATCGAGAGCTTCGACGTGCGCGTCGCGGCCTGCTCCGGCGTGAAGGAGAGGACCTCGAGGTCGATGTCGGGGTCGGTGTCGATCTTGTTCGGGTTGGCGTGGTGGCGCGTGTGCTTGCGCTGCCACCAGCCGTGGCTCAGGCCGACGAAGAGGTCGGCGAGCACGAGGGAGGTCCAGTTGTTGGCGCGTCCGTCGGAGAAGATCTGCCGGTGCGCGGCGTCGTGGCCGAGGAAGGCGACCTGCGTGAGGATCACGGCGGCGGCGAACGCGACGGCGATCTGCCACCAGGAGTCACCCACCAGGATGATCGTGGCGACGAGGCCCAGGACCGCGACGACGGCGGCGGACAGCCGCACGGCGTAGTGCGCGGGGCGGCGCTTCATCAGGCCGGCGGCCTGGACGGTGCGGGTCAGCTCGGTGAAGTCGCTGACGGCGCGGTCTCGAGGTCGGGCAGGTGTGGCGGCGAGCGTCGGAGTGCTCATGGGCGTCCGTCCTGTCGGGTCGTGCAGTGCGCGGCGCGAGTTCGGTCGGGGATGAGCGGGATCCGGGAGCGCCTGTTCGATGATGCGACGAGACCCCGGCACAAGGCCGGGGTCTCGTGTGGAGCTATGAGCTCAGAGGACTGCAGCTCAGAGAGGCGTGATGTTCGACGCCTGCGGGCCCTTGGGGCCCTGCGTGACCTCGAACTGGACCTTCTGGTTCTCCTCGAGCGTGCGGTAGCCGCTCGTCGTGATGGCGCTGTAGTGCGCGAACACGTCGGGGCCGCCGTCCTCGGGAGCGATGAAGCCGAAGCCCTTCTCGGCGTTGAACCACTTCACGGTGCCAACAGGCATGATGTTCTCTTCTCTCACGTGCGGTATGGACAACTCCCGGGTGACCGGGACCGGTATTCACGGTGTTCGTCGTCCGTCTCCGAGGTGGTCCTCGAGAACGTCCTGCCGGGTTTCCCTCGGCCGTCATGACAAGCGATTCACTGCGACTACAGGCACAACCGTACGGCACTATGGGCCTGACCGGAACGTGGAACGCGAACCGGTCTGCTCGGAGCCCGCGGCGCGTGGGATCCGAGCCACCCCTGCGAGCCCCCCGGAACGCACGCGGACGACAGGCGGAGACACCGATGACCGAGACCGATGACCGCTGCCCGTGCGGGACCGGCGAGACGTTCGGCGAGTGCTGCGGCCGCTATCTCCAGGACGGCCGGGTGGCCCCCACGGCCGAGGCGCTCATGCGGTCGCGGTACACGGGCTTCGCGACGAGGGCGGTGCACTACCTGCTCGCCACGTGGCACCCGAGCACCCGCCCCGACGAGCTTGAGCTCGCCGAGGACATGGTCTGGCGCCGGCTGGATGTGCTGCGCACGGACGCCGGTGGTCCGTGGGACGACGCCGGCACGGTCGAGTTCGTGGCGCACTACCGGCTCGACGACGGCACGGCGATCGGCCAGCGCGGGCGCCTGCACGAGACCAGCAGGTTCGTGCGCGAGGACGGCCGCTGGCTCTACGTGGACGGCGGGATCGGCGCGTAGCCGGTCAGGCGCGCGACGCGTCCTCGACGAGCACCAGCGCGGTCGCGCGCGCGGCCCGCGCGGCCTCGCGGTCGTGGTCCATGCGCGCGGAGATGCCGACGCCGTCGTACAGGAGGTGCAGGCGGCGGCCCAGGGTGGCCGGGTCGCGCACGCCCTCGATCTTCGAGGCGAGGTCGGTGAGCAGCTCGCGGACCCAGCGCCGGTACGCCTCCGCCGCGTGCACGACGGCACCGTCCGGACGGGCCTCGGTGCTGGCCGCCGCGAACGCGCAGCCGCGGTACGTGGGCTCGTGGACCATCTCGTCCTGAGCCTCGAACACGGCGAGCAGCCGGTCGGTCGGGTCGGTGTAGCCCTCGACGTGCCGCGCGATCCGGGCCGCGATGCGGTCGTGCCGGGACTCGAGGTAGGCCCGGACCAGCTCGTCCTTGCTGCCGAAGGTGTTGTAGAGCGAGGCCTTGGCGACGCCGGCCTGCTCGATGACGCGGTCGATGCCGACCGTCTGCACGCCCTCGGCGTAGAACAGCTCGTTCGCGGCGTCCAGCAGCCGCTCGCGCGCGCTCGTCCTCGTCGTCATCGTTCTCCCTCTCGTCAGACAGGTCTGTCTACTGTACGCCGCAGCAGCCCCGCGAGGGCGGCCAGCGCGAAGGCGATCACGGCGAGCGCGTAGCCCTGCGCGGTCACCAGCAGGCCGCCGTCGTGGACGACGACGATCCCGGCGATGACGGCCGGCACGCCCATGCCCAGGTAGGACACGACGTAGAGCAGGGACAGCACGCCCGCGCGCTCGTGCGGCAGCGTCTGGGGGACGACGAGCCGGATCGCCCCCTGGAACCCGCCGCCGAAGCCGATGCCCGCGACCGCGGTGCCGACGAAGAACAAGACGGGCGCGCGCAGCCGGATCGACACCAGGACGACGGTCAGGCCGACGACGAGGGCTGCGATGCCGACGAGCAGGACGTCGCGCGCGGGCTTGCCGCGCAGGACGACCACAGTGACCGCCGCGGTGCCGGCGAGCACGAAGAGACCCAGTCCGGCGAACAGCGCCGAGTGCGACCCGACGAGCGTCGCGACTAGCGCCGGGCCGAGCGAACCGTAGAAGCCGGGCAGCGCCCAGACGGCGAACAGCACGGGGAGCGCCACGGCGGCCGGTCGACGGACGCTGCGGGGCAGGGCGACCGTCGGTCGCAGGCTGGCGACCGCACCCGGCTCCGGCGTCACCGTCTCGGGCATCAGTGCGACCCCGACCGCCTGCACGGCGAGCACCACGAGCAGCGCCAGGAAGATGAGGTGGGTCGGCGCGGGCAGCAGGGCGACGACGAACGAGGCGAGGAGAGCGCCGAGCGCGGTCCCCATCGCCGGGACGGCCGCGTTGGCCAGCGTCCCCCGGACCCGGTCGATGTCGAGCATGCCGGCGCCGATCGCGGCGACGGCCGCGCCGGTCGAGAGCCCCTGCACCGCGCGGGCCACCAGCAGCATCGGGACGCCGTCGGCCGTCGTGAAGACGACCAGGGCCACCGCCTGCACCGCTATCGCCGCGAGCAGCACCGGCCGACGCCCCACGTGGTCGGACAGCCGACCGAGCACCAGGAGCGAGGCCAGGACCGCGATCGCGTAGGTGCCGAAGACGATGGTCGTCGTGGTCGCGGTGAAGCCCCACTCGGACTGGTAGACGGCGTAGAGCGGCGTCGGGGCGCTGGAGGCGGCGAGGAACGCGAGGACGATCGACGCCAGCAGGACGAAGGACGACCGCGGCGACAACCGTCGGCGGGTTCGGGTGAGGGTGGTGCTCGGTCGTTCGGCGAGCTGGGTCACGGCGGGCTCCGATAGGTAGACCGGTCTGTATAGTGGAGACTAGACAGGTCTGTCTGCGGGCGTCAACTGTTGGTGGCTGGCGAGCGCGCTGTAGGCGGTCGGGTGCACGATGCCGACATGCTGTTCGCCGAGCTCGCGACGACCTCCTCCGCGGTGGCGACGACCCGGTCGCGGCTGGCCAAGCGCGCCCTGCTCGTCGACCTGCTCCGCCGGACCCCGCACGAGGACGTCGGCATCGCCTCGCGCTACCTGGGCGGGCAGCTGCGGCAGCGGCGCACCGGGCTCGGCTGGCGGTCGATGGCGGCGATGCCCGAGCCCGCGCCGGAGCCCTCGCTCACGGTGGCGGCGGTCGACGACGCCTTCGAGGCGATGTCGCGCCTGGCGGGCGCCGGCTCGAGCACCGCGCGCACGGCGGCCGCTCGTGCGCTGTTCGCGGCCGCGACGCCCGACGAGCAGCGCCTGCTGCGCGGCCTGGTCACCGGTGAGCTGAGGCAGGGATCGCTTGACGCGCTGCTGCTCGACGCGGTGGCGGAGGCGGCCGGGGTGGCGCCGGACGCGGTGCGTCGGGCCGCGATGCTCGCAGGGGACACCGAGCCGGTCGCCGTCGCCGCGCTGACGCAGCCCGACCCGGCGGCGGCGCTCGCGGCCTTCACGCTCGTGGTCGGGCGTCCGGTGCGGCCGATGCTGGCGCAGTCGGCGCCGGACGTGGACGCCGCCTGGGCCGGCCTGGCGCCGGGCCCGGTGGTCGTGGACTCGAAGCTCGACGGCATCCGGATCCAGGTGCATCGGCGCGGGTCCGAGGTCGCCGTGTTCACCCGGAGCCTGGACGACATCACGTCGCGGGTGCCCGAGATCGTCGCGGCGGTCCAGCGGATGCCGGCGACCGACCTCGTGCTCGACGGCGAGGCGCTCGCGCTGGGCCCCGACGGGCGTCCCCGGCCGTTCCAGGAGACGGCCTCCCGTTCGGCCACGCGCGACGCCGAGGTGGCCGCCGCGGTCACGTTGACGCCGTTCTTCTTCGACTGCCTGCACGTGGACGGCGCCGACCTGCTCGACGCGCCGCTGCTGCGGCGGCTCGAGGCGCTCGACGCGGTGGCCGGGTCGTCCGTCGTCGAGCGCCTGGTCACGTCCGATCCTGCGGCCGCCCGCGAGTACTTCCACGCGGCGGTCGTCGCGGGGCAGGAGGGGGTCGTCGTCAAGGCGGCCGACGCCCCGTACGAGGCCGGCCGGCGCGGCGCCGGGTGGATCAAGGTCAAGCCGCGCAACACCCTCGACCTCGTCGTGCTCGCCGTCGAGCGGGGGTCCGGGCGGCGGCAGGGGCTGCTGTCGAACATCCACCTGGGAGCGCGTGACGGCGACGGCTTCGTCATGCTCGGCAAGACGTTCAAGGGGATGACCGACCAGATGCTCGCGTGGCAGACGGAGCGGTTCACCGAGCTGTCCGTCTCGGACGACGGCTGGGTGGTCACCCTCCGCCCGGAGCAGGTGGTCGAGATCGCCTTCGACGGGCTGCAGCGATCGACGCGGTACCCGGGCGGCCTCGCGCTGCGGTTCGCGCGCGTGGTCCGCTACCGCGACGACAAGACGGCGGCCGAGGCCGACACCATCGAGACGGTGCGGGCGCTCGCGGGCTGACCGCGGCGCCTACGATCGAGTCGTGAGCGTCTTCTTCCGACGACGAGCCGACTGGGTGCTGGCGGACGGCGTCGAGCGGCACGCGCTCTCGCCGAGCACCTTCCGGATCGTCGACGACGAGGCGAAGGCGGCCCTGCGGGAGGGCGATCGCGTCAAGCTGATGGTGGTGCCGTCGGAGGGCATCGCCGAGCGCCTGTGGGTCGTGGTCAGCTCGGTCGGCGACGAGGTGCTGCACGGGACGTTCGCGAGCGACGCCGTCGAGCTGCGCGGGCTGCACGCCGGCGACGTCGTGACGTTCGAGCGCCGGCACGTCCTCGCCATCCGCAGGCCGGACGCCTGAGCCGCGGCATCCGACTGAACCTGTGGACGGCGGGCCACGGGCTCGGACGGACGGACCTACGCTCGCGCTCGTGGAGACCCCGCCGACCGCCGAGCCGCTCGTCTGGCTGACGTGCACCACCGACGCGTCGTTCGTGCGCCGGGCCGTCAACGCCCAGTGGCGACGCATCCTGGCCCGGCCGCGGATGCTCATCGCCGAGGGGTTCGTCGCGCTGGCGCTGATTCTCGCGCTCCTGGTTCCCGAGGTTGCAGCGACGGCGCTCACGGTCGCGGTGGTGCTGGTCGCGTGGGTGCTGCTCGCGTACCTGCTGGCGTGGGTCCGCTCGGCGCGGAGCGTCCCGGCCGGCACGGAGCTGAAGGTCGCGATCGACGGGGACAGGATCGTCGGGCAGGGGACGCGCGGCACGACGTCGATCCGCCTCGCCGCCTACCGCCGCGTGCACGTAGGGCCACACGTCGTGCTGCTGGAGAACCGGACCAACGCCTACCTGGCGGCCTACCCGCGCGAGATGTTCCCCGACGCGGTGCTCGACGACCTGCGGTCCCGCATCGCCGGCTTGCCGCAGGAGGCGTCACTGACGGTGCTCGACGACCTGCCGACCCCCGTCGCCGCCGCGCTCGCGCGCCCCAGCGCGACGGCGTTCTACACGACCGGTCCGGGGTACGTCGACCGGGTGGTCGACGCGTACGTCAGCGAGGTGGTGCTCGCTCCGCGCCGCGTGGTCGTGCAGGCGCTCGTGGCGGTCGCGGTCTTCGTCGTGGGGGTCGTGCTCGGCGGCGGCGGGACGACCGGCGTGATCGTCGGCCTCGTCTACGTGGGGTTCGTCGCGGGCGTCGTGGCGTGGTCGATGCGGCGTCAGCGCACCCGGTTCGCTCGCCGGCTGGCCCGGCAGATCCCCGTGGGCTCGACGTTCCGGGCCGCCCTGCTGCCGACCGCTCTCTGGGTCGAGGGACCCCTCGTGACGGGCGAGACCAGCTATGCGGCCTTCCGGTCGGTGTCGGTCCGGGACGAGCTCGTGTTCCTGCGCGCCCGGGACACCGCTCTCTTCTGGATCTACCCCGTCCAGCTGTTCCCCGGCGGCTCGCTGGACCTGCTGCGCGAGAGGGTCGACGCCGCGGCGGCCGCGGCGTCGACCCGGCGGGCTCACGCCCCCTCGTCGACCCGGTAGATCTCGTCGGCCACCAGGCCGTGCGCCTGGCGGTGCACGGTCGCGGCGGCCTCTTCGTCGGGGGCGTCGACGAGGCAGAAGATCTTCCCCTGCGTCTCGTCGACCCAGTACTTCAGGTAGCTGACGTCGAAGGCGCCCTGGGTGGCCAGGTCGGCCTGGTGCGCCTGCGCGACATCGCCCATCCCGACGGGTCCGTCGATGGTGTGGACGTCCATGAACAGTGGCATCTCGTGCTCCTTATGCGTGGTTTGTCGGTGTGACACGATCAGCCTCGTGGTGAGCACGTCCGCGGACCATGACCGCGTCACCGGGTCTCCTGATCGAGAACCCACGCACCAGGACCTGCTGCAGGCCTCGCTCGAGCGGCTGCGGCTGGAGGGCGCGGTGTTCCTGCGTGCCGAGTACCGCGAGCCGTGGACGTACGAGTCGATGACCGGACCGGTCACCGCGAACCTGCTGCGTCCCGGCACCGACCGTGTCGTCCTCTTCCACGTGGTGGCGTCGGGTTCCTGCTGGGTCTCGGTCGGGGACGGCGCGAAGCACTGGGCCGCGGCGGGCGACGTCATCGTGCTGCCGTACGGCGACCAGCACCGGATGGGTGGCCTGGAGGACGCCGAGGTGGTGCCGATCTCGACGTTCATGCCCGCGACGCCGTGGGTGCAGATGCCTGTGCTGCGGTACGGCCGAGACGGCTCGGAGACCGATGTCGTGTGCGGCTACCTGCACAGCCGCGATCCGCTGTTCGACCCGGCGCTGCGGGCGCTCCCGACGGTGTTCGTCGTGAGCCCGACCGGGCCGGCGGCGCAATGGGTCCGCGCAAACGTCGAGTACGCGCTGGAGCAGACGTCGGCGGGCGCGCTCGGGATCCCCACGCGCCTGCCGGAGGTGTTGCTCGTCGAGGTGCTCCGGTTGCACCTGGCGTCGGCGCCCGCGGCCGACCACGGCTGGGCGGCGGCGCTCCGCGATCCCGTGCTCGCGCCGGCGCTCGCAGCCATGCACACGACGCCCGAGCGCAAGTGGACCGTCGAGCTGCTCGCGCGCGAGTCCCTCGTGTCCCGGTCGCAGCTGGACACCCGGTTCCGCGAGGTGCTCGGCCGGTCGCCCATCCGGTACCTCACCGAGTGGCGGATGCACGTGGCGCAGGACCTGCTGGCGACCACCGACCTCGGCGTCGTGGCCGTGGCCCACCACGTCGGCTACGAGTCGGAGGAGGCGTTCAGCCGGGCGTTCAAGCGCAGTCGTGGCGACCCGCCCAGCGTCTGGCGGTCGGGGCGCACGGCGGCGGTCTGAGACCGGTCAGGGGCGACGTGCCCGGACGCCCACCACGACGAGCGCGATCCCGACGACGGCGATGATCGGGCCGACGATCGCCCACATCGTCACCCCCGTCATCGCGCTCCCCGCGAGGTAGCCGAGTCCCTGCAGCGTGAAGACCACGCCCATGGCGAGCAGGACCAGACCCAGTGCGATGGCGACGGGCTTGCGCATGGTCATCTCTCGCGAACGTCGGCGTCGGGGGACGTGTCCATTGTGGTGCATGGCTCCTGTCGCGGGAGTCTCGGCTACGTTCGGCCGATGAGCAGGGCGAGCGTGGTCGGCGGTGGGCCGGCAGGGCTGATGGCCGCGGAGGTGCTGGCCCGGGCCGGCGTCGCCGTGACGGTCTACGACCGGATGCCGTCGCCCGCCCGCAAGCTCCTCCTGGCGGGGCACGGCGGCCTGAACATCACCCACTCCGAGGACCTCGACCTGTTCCTCGCCCGGTACGGCGCGTCGGCCGACCGGCTCGCGCCGATGCTGGCGCAGTTCAGTCCGACCGACCTGCGGGAGTGGTGCGCGGACCTGGGCGAGCCGACGTTCGTGGGGTCGAGCGGCCGGGTGTTCCCGAGCTCGTTCCGGGCCACCCCGTTGGTCCGCGCCTGGCTCGCGCGGCTGGCCGACCTGGGTGCGACGATCGAGCGGAGGCAGCGCTGGACGGGTTGGACCGACGACGGCCTGCGGTTCGTCGGCACCGACGAGGTGCCCCGCGAGGTCGTCGGCGACGTGACGGTCTTCGGGCTCGGCGGAGCGTCGTGGCCGCGGCTGGGCGCGGACGGCGGGTGGGTGGACGCGTTCGCCGACCGCGGGGTCGCGACGGCGCCGTTGCTGCCGGCGAACGTCGGCCTGCGCGTCGACTGGACGGCGACGTTCGCGGACCGGTTCGAGGGGACGCCGCTCAAGCACGTGGGGTTGTCGGTGGGCGGGCAGCGGTCCCGCGGGGACGCGATGGTCACGCGGACGGGCATCGAGGGCGGGCCGGTCTACGCGATCGGCGCGGCGATCCGCGACGCGCTCGACACGGACGGACGGTGCGTGCTCGAGGTCGACCTGCGCCCCGACCACACCGCGGGCCAGCTCGTCGAGCGGTTGCAGCGCCGCCGACCGAAGGACTCCGGCTCGAACTGGCTGCGCCGCTCGATCGCCCTCGACCCGGTCGGGGTGGGCCTGCTGCGGGAGTCGAGGGGCGGGTCGTTGCCCGACGACGCGTCCGTCGTCGCGGAGCTGGTGAAGTCCGTCCCGGTGGTGGTGACCGGCACCATGCCCATCGAGCGGGCGATCTCCACGGCCGGCGGGATCGCGTGGTCCGAGGTCGACGCGTCCCTGATGCTGCGCCGGATGCCCGGCACGTTCGTCGCGGGCGAGATGCTCGACTGGGAGGCACCCACGGGCGGCTACCTGCTGCAGGCGTCGTTCAGCACCGGGGTGGTCGCGGCGCAGGGCGCGCTGGCCTGGCTCGGGCGCTGACGGCTCGCGCGGTGCCTCAGCCGCACTCGTCGCAGATACCCGTGGCGGGGAGCGTCATCGAGCACGTCGGGCAGATCGCGGGCGCGGCCTCGCGGACGGGGGTCGCCCGCGCGACCGGGGTCCGCGGGGCACGTGGCGMGCGCGCGGCGCGGGCGGGCGGCGGGCGGTACGTCGACCGCGGCTCGGTCACCTCGAAGCCGCGCTTGCGCAGGATGGTGACCGCACCCACCACGTCGCTGCCGAACTCCTCCGACGTCGCGAGCCGCCCCGTCGCGTACCGGTGGGCGACGCCGAGGAGGGCTCGCGAGTCGTAGCTGCGTCCCTCGTGCACGAGCGCGTACTCCTCGGTGGGTGCGAATCCGTAGACGTCGAGGAACTCCGAGCCGCCGCGGGCGTCGTACTCGGCGATCGCCTGGAGGACGTGCTGTCTCGACACGGAGGAGAAGGTGGCCACGACGTGCGAGCGTACGTCGAACCGGACGTCCTTCGCCTCCAGCGCGGAATGACGAAGGGCCCGCGACCAGGAGGTCACGGGCCCTTCGGTGCGCGGAGGATGGGGGATTCGAACCCCCGAGGGCTTTCACCCAACACGCTTTCCAAGCGTGCGCCATAGGCCACTAGGCGAATCCTCCCGGCCGACAGAGGATACCCGACCTCGAGCGTCGGACCGAACGGGGTCAGACGACCAGCAGGACGACGCCGGCGAAGATCAGCACCATCTCCGCGACGAAATGGCCCAGCAGCGGCAGGACGGCGCGCCCGCGGCCACCGGGTGCCACCGCGACGGACCGGCTGTCGGACCACATGAGGGCGCCGCCGACGGCCCACGCCAGTGCGGCGCCGAGCCGGATCCACCGCCCCTCGGTGAACGCGAGGACGACGGCGAGCACGGCCAGGAGCCAGAAGGCCGCCGCGCCGAGCTGGAGCCGGGAGCCCCAGAAGGCGAGCGGGGCGGCCTTGGTCGGAGGCGTCCCGGCGGGCATCGGCTCGTTGCTGGCGAGCAGGCCGGGGATGTCGGGATCCGTCACGGACCGATCATGCCGTGCGCTGCGGACGTTGGGTGCGACGGGCTCAGGCGGCCCCCGGGATCCTGGCGAGATACGCCCGGATCCGCTCTGCGTCCCAGCCATGGGTGTCGCGGAGGCCGTCCTCCATGGTGCGGAGGTACGCCCCCGTCGGGGTCGTCACCGGTGCAGCCGCCCAGGAGTCGGAGGTGAGGGTGAGCAGAGGGATCTGGTCGAGCGTGYCGACGCGTACCACCGTCTCGTAGCGGCCGGGCCCGAGACGGAATCGGCCGTGGAGGTCGAGGTCGACCAGGTCGAGGTCGACGTCCGGTGCGCGCCGCATCTCCTGGGCCAGCACGTCCGCCAGCTGACCGGTCCGGAGCAGGTAGGCGGCGGCCGCCACCTCACCGTCCCCCGCGGGGTCGAAGACCGCCGTGCCGCCGCCCCACGTCGTCGAGACGCCGGTGAACGCCAGCCTGCCCCGGATCTGCAGGGCGACCGTACGCGCCGGGTCCGTCCGGTCGCGACAGCCGGGGTACGTCCGACGGCTGCCCGGAGGCGTACCCCCTCGGAGGTAGCAGCGGAACCGGTCCGCGCTGAGGTTCGAGCCGTACGCGACGTACCAGACGTGGTCGAGCCTCGCAGGCTGCCTCGTCATCGTGGCAGGGCGCCCGCGCGCCCGGCTTCGGCTGCCTCGGTCAGCAGGATCTCCTCGGCACGGCGGTACAGCGCCATCGCTTCCTGCGGGGTGTTGCCGACGGCGGTCAGACCCACGCGGCCCAGCTCCGTCAGGCAGCTGATCATGTGGAAGACCACGCCGACCTGTCTCGACTGGTCGAAGTGGAGTCCGTGCCGCGCCACGACGTCGAAGAGGTCGCCCACCCGCAACGCCCGTAGCTCCGGCGCCTCCAGATGGTCTGTCGCGACCAGGTGCTTCTCGTCGCCGGTGGACGTGAGGAACCGGCCGGAGGCGCCGTCGTACCGACCGTCCGTGAGGAACTGGAGGGTGAGGAACGGGTGGGTCGTCCCGCCCTTGCGCAGGTTGAGCTCGATGGCGTGCGCCGACCAGGCGCCGGCCTCGTCGCGCACGACGACGAAGTCCACGGCGAACCTGCCCAGAACTCCCTCGCGCGCCAGCCGGCGGCCGATCACCTCCGCCGGCTCGCTGATGAGTCGCGCGTACGCCGGGTCGGCGGGGAACGTGCAGCCGAGGTAGCGCTGGCCGCTGGGACCGCCGAGCAGCTGGTCGTGGGTGGAGAGCAGCTCGACCGTGCCGTCGGGCAGCGCGCGCAGCTGCACGCTCGGGCTCCGCAGCTCGATACCGGTGACCCGCTCCTCGACGATTCCGTGACCTCGCGCGAAGCGACCCCAGTAGTCGTCCCGCGTCATGGTCGGCGACTCCAGCTCGAGGAGCGCGACCCGCTCGGAGACGCGGCGGCGTCGCGCGTCGTCGCCTCCCGCTGCGCCGAGGTCGCGAAGGTCGACGAGGGCGTTCCCGTTCCCGGACACCCCGTCGTTCAGCTTGACGATCATCTGAGTGATCCCCGCCTCGGCGTCCAGGGCGTCGGTCACGGCGTCGACCACGGCCTCCTGGTCGGTGAGGTCCTCGAATCCGAGCGGGTGCCGCACGCCCTCCTCGGCGAAGAGCCGGCGGCACCCGGTCTTCGTGCCGAAGGCGGCGAACCTCGGGTCGGACCCGTACACCGGGATGCCGAGGAGCAGGGCGAGGTCCCGCTCCCGCTCGGTGGTGCTGTAGGCGATCAGGTGGCAGCGACCCCGGTTGGGGATGCCCGACCCGATCGCCTCCACGACGCGCGGTCGCTCGAGCAGCTTCTCGGTGAGGGGGCGCAGCGTGGCGTCGTCGACCGAGACGAGCGTGAGCCGCGCCAGCGCATGGCTCGGGATCACGCCGGGCAGCAGCGCCAGGTAGTACTCGATGATGCTGGCCTTGATCGGCATCGAGGTGACGTACGTCATCCGGAGCATCGGCTGGCGGAGCAGCAGCAGAAGGAAGAGGAAGCGCTCCTCGTACGCCTGCACCATGCCGGCGCTGGCGACCGTCGCGTCGACCGCGACCGAGGGCACCACGACGACGGACTCGTCGCCGTGGCCCTGGCGCATGTCGTCCCAGACCGGGCGCATGCGCTGCTGCAAGGCGATGAAGCTCGCCTGCCGGGACGGCTCGTCGAGGTCCTCTAGCGTGGTCATGGCTGCCTCACTCCTGTGCTGTCGACCGCGTAGGTGCCGACGGGTCTGCTGAACCCCCGCAGGTCCAGCGAGCCGAGGGGGCGACCGGCGACCCGGTCCTCGACCGCCGAGAAGACGCGTTGGCTGACCAGCACGTCGCCCGCCGGCGCCGCCGCGCACAGGCGCGCGGCGAGGTTGGTGACGCTGCCGATGGCGGCGTAGTCCGAGCGGCCCTCGAACCCGATCAGGCCGAGGGTGGCGTACCCCTGCGCGACGCCGACGCCGAACCCGAGGTCGTGCCCTCGTCGGGTCCAGCCCGCGGCCAGGTCGGCCACCCGGTCGCGCATCGCGACGGCCATCGCGACGGCGCGCCACGGGGGGTCGTCGCACGGGACCGGATCGTTGAAGAACACCATGAGACCGTCGCCGGTGAAGCGCTCGAGCGTGCCCTCGAACTCGACGATCAGGTCTCCGAGGACGCGGTGGTACTCCCGCAGTACCTGCATCACCTCTTCGGGCTCCGACTGCTCCGCGAAGGGCGTGAACCCGCGAAGGTCGCAGAACACCACCACGATCTCGCGGCGATGGCTGTCCAGGAGCGACTCGTCACCGGAGTCGAGCACGAGGCCCGCCAGCTGAGGGGGCAGGAAACGCCGGAGCCGGTGCAGCCGATCCAGCTCCTCGACCTGCGCACGGACGCGCGACTCCAGGTCCCGGTTCCACGCGGCCAGCTCCGCCGCCTGCGCCGCGATCGTGTCCTGGTACCGCTTGACCCGTGCGAGGGACGCGACCCGGGCCACCAGCTCGCCCTGGTGGAAGGGCTTGGCGACGAAGTCGTCGGCACCGGCCTCGATCGCGCGCACCTTCTCCTGCTCCCCGCTGGCGGTGATCATCACCACGGGCAAGAAGGCGGTGCGTGGATGGGAGCGGACGCGTCGGCACACCTCGTACCCGTCGATCCCCGCCATCACGATGTCGAGCAGGACGAGGTCGATCCGCGACCCCTCGGCGTGGAGGATCTCGAGCGCCTCCTCACCGGACGTCGCCAGGACCAGGTCGTAGCCGCGCGGCGCGAGCACGGCCTCGAGGAGGCGCAAGTTCTGGGGCAGGTCGTCGACGGCGAGGATCCGGACCGCGTCAGGCATGACCGTCACCGCCCGCGAGGAACGCCTCGATCTGCGCAGGCAGCGCCCGGACGCTGATCGGCTTGGACAGGTACCCGTCGAAGCCGTCGGAGTAGGCACGGTCGCGGTCCGCCTGCATGGCGAACGCGGTCACGGCCACGACGGGCACGTCGGCGACGGACGGGTCGCCGCGGATCTGATGGAGCGCCTCGACGCCGTCGATCCCGGGGAGCTGGAGATCCATCAGGACCAGGTCCGGCGAGCAGGAGCGGGCGAGGTGCACCCCCTCCTCGCCCGACCGCGCCTCGACCACCTCGAAGCCGCAGTGCTGGAGCACGTCTCTCATCAGCTTGAGATTCAGCGAGTTGTCCTCGACGACGAGGATCCGGGCGCCGGTCATCCGCCGACCCCCCTCGGCACCGGGTCGAGGCCGGAAGGCAGCGCGTCGACGCGACGCAGCGCCCGCACGAGGTCGTCCCGCCCCACCGGTTTGATCAGGTACTCCGCGGCTCCGAGCGCGAGCCCCCGCTGTCGCTCGTCGAGGATCGACGCGACGATCACGGGGACATCGCGTGTGCCGTCGTCGGCCTTGAGACGCTCGAGCACCTGCCAGCCGTCGAGGCCGGGCAGCCGGATGTCGAGCACGACGGCCGCGGGATGGGTCGCCCGGACCGCCTCGAGACCCGCGCGGCCGTCGCGCGCGCGGACGATGCGGACGTCGAGCCCGTCCAGGTAGGCGGCCAGAAGGTCCAGGGACGCCCGGTCGTCGTCCACCAGCACGACCACCGGAGAGTCGGTGCGCGCGAGGGGCAGGTCGGCGTCAGGGGCGGCCGAGCCGGCGGGCACAGCGAACCCGAAGGTGCTGCCGACACCGACCTGGGTCTCCAGCCACATCCGGCCGCCGAGCAGTGCGACGAGCCGGCGGCACAGGGTCAGACCCAGGCCGGTCCCTTCCTCCTTCGGGGCCCCGCGCCGGCCCTGCTGGAACGCCTCGAAGATCCGTTCCCGCTCCTCCACCTCGATGCCTGGGCCGTCGTCTGTCACGGTCACCTCGACGTCGATACCCACCCGGCGCGCCGCCACGGCGACGTGCCCCCCGTCGGGCGCGAACTTGACGGCGTTGCTGAGCAGGTTGACGACCACCTGCTTGAACTTCAGCTCGTCCGACTCGACGTGGTCGAGCCCGGGACCGATCGCGACGGTGATCTCGATGCCGTGCGCCTGCGCGCGTCCCCGCACCGTCGCCATGCCGTAGTCCACGGCAGCCGGGGCGGAGAAGACGGACCGCTCGAGCTCCATGCGGCCGGCCTCGACCTTCGACAGGTCGAGGATCTCGTTCAGGAGCTCGAGAAGGTGCTGTCCGGAGCTCAGGATGTCCCGCAGGTACTCCTCCTGGCGTTCGTTGAGGTCGCCGAACAGCTTCTCCAGGAGGACCTCCGAGAACCCGATGACGGCGTTCAGCGGTGTCCGGAGCTCGTGGGACATGCTCGCGAGGAAGTCTGACTTGTGCTGGCTCACCACCTCGAGCTCGGCCGACTGGACCTCGAGCTCCCGGAACAGCCGGGCGTTGGAGACGGCGAGGGCCGACTGGCTCGCGAACGTCTCGAGGAAGTCGACCGTCTCCTGCGCGAACGTGCCCGGGGCCCGCCGGCGCACGACCAGGGCGCCGAGGATCCGCTCGCCGCGCAGCACGGGGACGGCCAGGACGGATCGCCAGCCGTCGGCGTGCAGCACCGCGAGGTGGGAGTCGAGGGGGACGAGGTCCAGGTCGGGGACGGCCACGGGGCGCCGCTCGAGGGCGGCGCGGCCGACGAGCGTCGTCCGGAGCTCGATGCGCGCCGACCGCAGGGCGGCCAGGAGCTCGGGGCTGCTGGCGTACGCGCTGCGCACCGAGAACAGCTGTTCGTCCTCGAGGTACTCCATCATCGAGCCGCCGTCGCAGCCGGCGAAGCGGACGGCGTTCTTGATGATGGTCGAGAGGACCTCGTCCAGGACGAGGCTCGAGCTCACGATCCCACCGACCGCGCTGAGCGCCTCCAGCTGGTCGACGCGACGCGCGAGCTCGGCGCCGCGGGCGTCCAGTGCGGCGACCAGGTCCACGTGACGCACGACGACAGCCGCCTGGGCGGCGAACGCCTCCAGGAGGGCCACCGCGCTGCTGTCGAACGGCTCCACCTCGCTCCGGAGCAGCGAGAGCGCGCCGACCACCTCGTCGTCGAGCATCATCGGCGCCGCGACCACCGTGCGGAAGCCCACCATCTCCTGCAGGTCGCGCCGGCGGTACTGCGGGTCGACGAGCACGTCGGAGATCTGCTGGACCTTGCGGCTGGTGGCAGCGCGGCCCACGATCGTGTCGCCGTCGACCCGGATGGGATGCTCGCGCCAGTAGCGGCGCAGCTCGTCCGTCAGACCCAGGGACGACGCGAGCGTGAAGCGGTCGCCATCGATCAGGTAGATGAGCACGGTCTGCGCCCGACACAGCCGCCGAGCGCTGTCGACGATGGTGTCCAGGACCGCATCGGGGTCCGCGGCCGACCCCAGGGCGGTGAGGACGGCGCTCGCTGCCGCGAACTGCTCCGTGGCGTCGTCGTAGGCGCGGCGCAGGCGCTCGTGCTCCACCTGGCTGACGGTCCCGCCGGCCCCGGCCATCGTCGGCCGCCCTTCCCCGGGTCTTGACGTCCCGGGCGTACCTCAGTGTGCTCGCGGGGCCGGGCGAGGTGCAACGGCCCGACGCCGCGCCTCGCCGGTCGCACCTGACGGGACGGCGAGGACGACGGCTCGAGCGGGCTGTCGTCCTCGTCGGGCCGGTCCTAGGCTTGTCGGGTTCCGGGCCCGCCAACCCGAGGGCCCTGCAGGAGTGCGAGGAGCGAGGCCATGGCGCACGGCGACATCACGCACATCGACATCCCGGCGGACGACCTCCAGCGCGCGACGGCGTTCTACGCGGAGCTGTTCGGCTGGGACATCAAGGAGTCGCCCGGGTACGAGGGGTACCCGATGTGGGCCGCCCCGAACGGCATCAGCGGCGGAGGCCTCAGCGCACGGGCGGGCAATCTGCAGGTGCCGCGCAGCTATGTCGAGGTGGACTCCATCGAGGACGCGCTCCGGCGGGCGAACGAGCTCGGCGGCCGCACCGTCCTGGAGAAGACGGAGATCTCCCCGACCAGCTGGTGGGCGGTGTTCGAGGACTCCGAGGGCAACCAGCTCGGCCTCTACGAGGGGACGACGGCCACCGGCTGACCGGAACGCGTTCACCCGGGCGTCGCACGCGAGGGTGATGATGCGCCCATGACGACCCTCATCGCCCAGCACCTCCAGCCCGACGTCGACCTCGCCCTCCGCGCCGTCGAGGCCGGCCTCGCGGTCGTACGAGGGACCGACGACCGCGCGATCCTGCGGCTCAAGGGCCCGAACGACCTGGTCACCGCCGTCGACCTGGCGACGGAGGACGCGGTCGTCCGCACGCTGCGGCACGGGTCGGCGCTGCCGGTCCAGGGCGAGGAGGGGTCGCCGCGGGAGTCGGCGCCGGACCGCTGGGTGGTCGACCCCATCGACGGGACCGCCAACTTCGTCGCCGGCCTGCCTCTGGTCGCCTGCACGCTGGCCCGGCTCGCGGACGGTGAACCCGTGGTCGGCGTCACCGCGGACGTCACCACGGGCGAGATCGTGTGGGCCGCGCGGGGGGCAGGGGCATGGCGCCGGACGGACGACGGCGACGTCCGGGTGACGGCCGTCGGCGGTCCGCTCGACTCGCTCACCGTGACGGTCGGGGACCTGTCGTGGACCTCCGTGGCGCCGTGGCCGCTCGACGTCCGGGCCCGCGCGCTGCGGGAGGTGGCTGCGACGGTCGGCAAGGTGCGGGTCGTCGGGACCTCGGCCACCGAGCTGGCGTGGGTCGCCACCGGCCGCACGTCGGCCTCGCTCGCGTTCGGGAACGCCGCCTGGGACGTGGTGGCGGGCGTGGTGCTGGTCCGGGAGGCCGGCGGGGTCGTGGTCGATGCCCGCGGGGAGCCGTGGTCGCTGGAGTCCGACTCGATCCTGGCGGCGGCGACACCCGAGATCGCCGAGGCGATGGTGGCCGCAGTGGCCATCGCCGTGGCCGCCCACGGCTGACCAGTCGATGGAGAGAGCCGACTGGAGCCTCAGCTGCTGAAGCGGTCGACCTGCCGGATCTTGTTCGTCGCGTCGAGCGCCGCCACCTTGTAGGCCTCGGAGAGCGTCGGGTAGTTGAGGACGGTGTCGACGAGGTAGTCGACGGTGCCGCCGCACGCCATGATCGCCTGGCCGATGTGCACGAGGTCGGTGGCGGACGTCCCGAAGATGTGGACGCCGAGCAGCTCACGCGTCTCGGTGTGGACCAGCAGCTTGAGCATGCCGTAGGAGTCGCCGACGATCTGCCCGCGCGCCAGCTCGCGGTAGCGGGCGACACCGACCTCGTAGGGCACCGCCTCGCCGGTGAGCTCCTCCTCGGTGCGGCCGCAGTACGAGATCTCGGGGATCGTGTAGATGCCGATGGGCTGCACGGACTGCAGCTCGCGGGCCGGCTCCCCGAACGCGTGGTACGCCGCCAGGCGGCCCTGGTCCATGCTCGTCGCCGCCAGGGCGGGGAACCCGATGACGTCGCCGACGGCGAAGATCGAGGGCACCTCGGTCCGGTACTCCGCATCGACGGCGATCCGCCCGCGCGAGTCCGCGGACAGCCCGGCCGCCGCCAGGTTCAGGGCGTCCGTCTGGCCCTGCCGGCCGGCCGAGTACATGACGGTGTCGGCGGCGATGCGCTTGCCCGAGGCCAGGCGGGTCACGGTGCCGTGCGTGTTGCTGTCGACGCCCGCGACCTCCTCGCCGAACCGGAACGAGACCGACAGGTCGCGCAGGTGGAACTTCAGCGACTCGGCCACCTCGGGGTCGCACATCTCGAGCATCGCGGGCCGCTTGTCGATGACCGTGACCCGCGTGCCGAGGGCCGCGAACATCGAGGCGTACTCGATGCCGATGATCCCGGCGCCGACCACGACCATCGAGTTCGGCACCTTCTCTAGTGCGAGCAGGCCGTCCGAGTCGAGGACCGTCCGCTCGTCGAACTGGACCGTGCTGGGCCGGTGGGGCTTGCTGCCGGTGGCGATCACGACGAACCGCGCGGTGAACTGGGTGCGGCGGACGCCGTCGTCCTCGAGCACGGCGACCGTGTGGGCGTCCACGAACGACCCGGTGCCGTTGAGGATGTCCACGTGGTTGCGCAGCAGCTGGGCGCGGATCACCTCGTGCTCCCGACCGATGACGTGCTGCGTGCGGGCGAACAGGTCCTCCATCGTGATGTCCGACTTCACGCGGTAGCTCGCGCCGTACACCTCGCGCTGCGCCATGCCCGTGAGGTACATGACCGCCTCGCGCAGGGTCTTGCTCGGGATCGTCCCGGTGTTCGTCGAGACGCCGCCCATCATGTGCCGCCGCTCGATGATGGCCACCTTGTGGCCCAGCTTGGCGGCCGCGATCGCCGCCTTCTGGCCGCCCGGGCCCGAACCGACCACCATGAGGTCGTAGTCGTAGTGGGCGTCCGCCTGCTCCTGCGCCACCGCGGCATCCCCGGGAACCCCATCAGTCGCCATGGGGGCAGTCTGCAACCAAAGGCGTCGCCGCGTGAGTCGGGGAAGTCACCGGCAGGTGACGGTCACGTCTCGCGCCCGTCGGACGACTGGCCGACGCGGTCAGCGGCACCGACTGTTCGGGTTAGGATTTCCGGCAGACCCCTCGTGCGGCGTCATCTCGCTGAACTCCCCCAGGGCCGGAAGGCAGCAAGGGCAGGTGAGCTCTGGCGGGTGTGCGGGGGGTCCTTTCATGCCCGCATCGCGAGGCGGGTGAACGTCTGCGCCACCCCCGCCTCGCGCTTCAGCCGCCGGACGAAGAGGTCCAGTGCCGCCGGGTCGGTGACCACGGCGTGCAGCAGGTAGTCGTACGAGCCGGTCACGTGGACCGCGTCGAGGACCTGCGGGAAGCCCCGTCGCGCTAGCGCCTCCGTGAAGTCCTCGTTGGTCGTGCCGTCGGCGAGCCGCACCTCGACGAACACCTCCAGGCCCGGGCCCGGCGTCGCCGCGCCACCCCCGCGGACGATGGTGAACGCGCGGATCGTCCCGTCGGCGACGAGGCGGCCGACGCGGTTGGCCGCGGCGTTCGGGCTCAGGCCGACACGGGCGCCCAGCTCGCTGTACGGCAACCGCGCATCCATGGTCAGCTCGCGGAGGATTGCGTCGTCGATGGCGTCCATGCGTCGATGATCGCAGTTCGCCTTCGGATTCCGCAGTATGACCGTGACCGATCGGCGGGCATCCCGGAGCCTTGCTCGCGTGACCACGGCCTTCCTCCTCGGGGTGCTCGCGGGCCTGTCCGTCGCGATGCCGGTCGGGCCGGTCGGCGTGCTCCTCCTGCGCACCGGGCTGGTGGACGGCGTCCGGGTCGCGATCGGCGCCGCGTGCGGCGTCGCGACCGTCGACCTGGCCTACGCGGTCCTCGCCGTGGCGGTGGGCGCGCCCGTGAGCCGGGTGCTCGGGCAGCATGCGGCGCTCGTCCGGTGGGTCAGTGCCGGGGTGCTCATCGCCGTCGGCGCGGTCGGGGTCGTCACCGCCGCCAGGACGTCCGGAGACCTCGCCCCCACGGGCACGGTCGCGGCGTCGGCGTCGCGCGCCTACCTGCGGTTCGTCGGGCTCACGGCCGTCAACCCGCTCACGGCGGTCACGTTCACGACGATCGCCGTCGGGCTGGCCGCGCAGGTGGGGGGAGCCGGGTCCGTACCGGCGTTCGTCGTCGGCGTCGGGCTGGCCTCGCTCGCCTGGCAGCTCCTGCTCGCGGTGGGCAGCGGGGCGCTCGGCGTCCGCGTCCCGCCGCAGGCCCGTCGCTGGGTCTCGATGGCCGGCGCAGGGGTCGTCGTGCTCGCGGGCGTGGCGCTCGTGGTCTGAGCGGTCGTGTCCCACGGTGGGCGGACCCGGGTCCGCCTGCGGGCGCACGACCGGGCGACGGGAAGCAGCCTGCGGGCCGACGCGTCCTGGTGGCCGGCGGGTTCAGGCTGAGGCCATGACCACAGCCTCGTCCCGCCTCTCCGCCCGCGGCCTCGTGAAGTCCTTCGGGCCGACGACCGCCCTCGCCGGCGTCGACGTCGACCTCGCGGCGGGCGAGTCGCTCGCCGTGATGGGCCCGTCGGGGTCCGGCAAGTCGACCCTGCTGCACTGCCTGGCCGGCATCCTCTTGCCCGACGCCGGCACGGTCGCGCTCGACGGGCGGGAGGTCGGTCGCCTGTCCGACCGCGAGCGCTCGCTGCTCCGGCGCCGGCACTACGGGTTCGTGTTCCAGTTCGGCCAGCTGCTCTCGGAGCTGCCGGCCGTCGAGAACGTCGCCCTGCCAGCGATGCTGCTGGGCACGTCCCGGCGCGACGCGACGGCACTGGCCACGCAGTGGCTCGGCTCGCTCGGGCTGGCCGGCATGGAGGGGCGTCGGCCGGGGGAGCTGTCCGGCGGGCAGGCGCAGCGGGTGGCCGTCGCGCGCGCCCTCATCACCGGGCCGGCAGTCGTGTTCGCCGACGAGCCCACCGGCGCGCTCGACCAGGCCACCGGGCACGACGTCATGCAGGTGCTCACGCACACGACGAAAGCGGCGGGGGCGTCCCTCGTCGTCGTCACCCACGACGCCCAGGTGGCCGCGTGGTGCGACCGCCGCATCGAGGTGCGCGACGGGCTCGTCGTCGGCGCGCCCGCCTCCGCCGAGGTGGCCCGGTGAACGCGGTCGTCGCCCTCGCGCCCCGGTTCCAGCGTGCCGGCGGGCGCGACTCGCGCATCACCACGGGCCTGGCGATCACGGCCTTCGCCGTGGTGACCGGCCTGACGCTCAGCGTCGTCGGCGGCCTGCTGGGCTTCTCCGGCCGCTCGACGCTGCCGGTCGGGGACGACCAGACCGACATCCGGAGCCTCTACATGACGCTGGCGTGGTTCGCCGTCGTGCTGCTGGTGGTCCCGCTGGTCACGCTCGGCGGGGCGGCCGCGCGGCTCGGGGTGGCCCGCCGCGACGCCCGGCTGGCGACCCTGCGGCTGCTGGGCGCCACGCCCCGCGAGGTGGTCGCACTGACCGTCGCCGAGACGGCCTGGCAGGGGTTCGTCGGCGCCGTGCTCGGGATCGTCCTCTACGGACTCCTGCTGCCGATCGTCTCGCTGCTGCCGTTCCAGGGCACCACCTTCTCCGTCGCCGAGCTCTGGGTGGGGTGGCAGGGGCTCGCGGCCGCCCTGGTCGCGGTGCCGGTGCTCGCGGCGATCTCCGGGGCGGTCTCGCTGCGGCGCGTCACCGTCTCGCCGCTCGGCGTGGCGCGGCGGGAGACCCCGAAGCGGATGACCTGGCTGCGGGTCGTCGTCACGGTGGTCGGGATCGGGCTGTTCATGGCGCTCAGCGCCGCCTCGGGCGCCCTGGGGGCCGCCGCGGTCGGCGCTCTCGTCGGCGCGCTGGCGCTCGGTTTCGCGACGCTCAACGCCATCGGGCCGTGGGTGCTCGGTCGGGTCGGCAGGATCCAGCTGCGCGCCGCGACGACCCCCGCGCAGCTGCTCGCGGCACGCCGGCTGCTCGACGACCCGAAGGCGGCGTGGCGCGTGGTCGGCGGTCTCGGGCTCGCGAGCTTCGTCGCCGGGGTCCTCGCGATCATCCCGACGTTCGTCGCGGTCGACACCTCGCAGGACCCGCAGGGCGCGATGCTCCTTGACGACCTGGTCACCGGCGCGATGGTGACGCTCGTGGTCGCGTTCCTGCTCGCCGCCGTGTCGGCGGGCATCGCCCAGGCGGCCTCCGTGCTCGACTCTCGTCGGGAGATCGCCCTGCAGAACCTGGCCGGGACGCCGGTCGAGCTGCTCGACGCCGTCCGCCGACGGGCCGTGCTCGTGCCGCTGCTGTTCGTCGCCGTCGGCTCCGCGGTGACCGCGCTCGTCATGCTCCTCCCCCTGTTCGGCCTGACCGCCGTGCAGTCGCCGCAAGGGCCGCTGCTGCTCGCCGGGTTCCTCACCGGTGGGTGCGCGCTGGTGTTCGGCGCGACCGAGACGTCGCGGCCGTTGCTCCGGTCGGTGCTGGCGGACACGGTGGTGCGCGCTGACTGAGTGAGGCACGCGACGTGGGGCTCCGTCTGTCGGCGGAGGCGTCTAGGGTTCGTGGCGTGACGACAGCCCTGTACCGCCGCTACCGGCCGGAGAACTTCGCCGAGGTGATCGGTCAGGACCACGTCACCGCCCCCCTGCGCCAGGCGCTGCGCAGCGGTCAGGTGAACCACGCGTACCTCTTCTCCGGGCCGCGCGGCTGCGGCAAGACGACGTCCGCCCGGATCCTCGCCCGCATCCTCAACTGCGCGCAGAACACCGAGGAGCACCCGACCGACACCCCGTGCGACGTGTGCGACTCGTGCGTCGAGCTGGCGCGCGGGGGGCCGGGCAGCCTGGACGTGGTCGAGATCGACGCGGCCAGCCACGGCGGTGTCGACGACGCCCGCGAGCTGCGCGAGCGCGCCACGTTCGCGCCCGCGCGCGACCGCTACAAGGTCTTCATCCTCGACGAGGCGCACATGGTCTCGAACCAGGGCTTCAACGCCCTGCTGAAGATCGTCGAGGAGCCCCCGCCGCACATCAAGTTCATCTTCGCGACGACCGAGCCGGACAAGGTCATCGGCACCATCCGCTCCCGCACGCACCACTACCCCTTCCGGCTGGTGCCGCCCGACGTGCTCGTGCCGTACCTCCAGCAGCTCTGCGACAGCGAGGGCGTGCCCGTGGCCCCGGGCGTGCTGCCCCTCGTGGTCCGCGCGGGCGGCGGGTCGGTCCGGGACACCCTGTCGGTGCTCGACCAGCTCATCGCCGGCTCCGGCGGGGGCGAGCTCGCGTACGAGGGCGCCGCCGCCCTGCTCGGGTACACGCAGGCCTCATTGCTGGACGACCTGGTCGAGGCGGTCGCCGCCCGCGACGGCGCCTCGGCCTTCCGCGTGGTCGAGCGGGTCATCTCCACCGGGCACGAGCCGCGGCGCTTCGTCGAGGACCTGCTCGAGCGGCTGCGGGACCTCATCGTCATCGCCGCGTCCGGCGACGCCGCCGACGCGGCGCTGCGCGACGTGCCGTCCGACCAGCTGGACCGCATGCGCCTGCAGGCGCGCCACCTCGGTCCCTCCGAGCTGTCGCGCTCGGCCGACCTCTGCAACGCCGCGCTCACCGAGATGACGGGCGCGACCTCCCCGCGCCTGCACCTCGAGCTGCTCATGGCACGGCTGCTGCTGCCCGCCGCCGAGGACACGCGCTCCGGCATCGGGGCGCGGCTCGACCGGCTCGAGCGCGGCCTCCCGGCGGACGGCGGCGGCGTTCGCGTGCCGACGCACGACGCCCCGCACGCACCCACCCCTGCGGCCGAGCCCGCTGCGGCGGGCCACGCGCCGGCTCGTGCAGCCGAGCGCGCGCCGGCGGTTGAGCCCGCCCCGGCACGGGCGAGTGCACCGACGTCCGCGCCGGGGGGTGAGCCCGCCGCCGCGCGGGCGAGTGCACCGACGTCAGCGCCAAGGGCTGAGCCCGCCGCCGCGCGGGAAGGTGCACCGACGTCCGCGCCGGGGGCTGAGCCGGCCGCCGCGCGGGCGAGCGCTCCCGCCTCCGGGCCGGTGGCCGAGGGCACCCACGGCCCCGTACGCGCCGCAGCGCCCGCGTCCGTGCGGGAGCCCGTTGGCGAGCCCGCGTCCAGCGTCACCCCKGCCCCGGTCGCCGACCCGGCGCTCGCTGCCGAGCCTGCGCCGGCAGCCGACGCGGCAGCGCCCGCCCCCGTCGCTCCCGCGGCGGCGCCTCCCGCCCGCTCCTCCGGCGGCCCCGACACCGAGATGCTCCGCCGCCGTTGGCCGGAGGTGCTGGAGACCGTCAAGGGCCTGCGCCGCGTGACCTGGGCGCTCATCGACCCCCGCAACGCGCAGGTGGCCGAGCTCGACGCGACCACGCTGCGGATCGCGTTCGACAACCCCGCGCTCGCCACCACGTTCCGCAACGGTGCCCACGCGGACGTCGTGGCACGGGCCGTGCGCGAGACGCTCGGGTTCGAGGTCCGGGTCGAGGGCATCCTCGCCGAGCAGGCGTCGGCACCGGCGGCTCCGTCGTCGCCGACGCCGCGCACCCCGGCGGACGACAGGGCGAACCCCCGCGCCGTCACCCCCGCGGAGGCCGCGGCCTCGTGGGACGACGAGCCGCCGGCCGCCGAGCCGCCCGACGACGAGCCGGGCGAKCCCGGCGAGGCCGCGCCGCCGCCGCAGGATCTCGACGCACCGATCCCGCCCGCGGGTACCGCTCGTGAGCGGGGGATGGCGGCCGCCCGCGAGTCCGCCGCCCGCGTGATCCCCGGAGTGCCCGACGAGCCGTCCCCCGACGACCCGGACATCACCACGTCGACCCTGATCGGCGCACCTCTGGTCGCGCAGATGCTCGGCGGCACGGTCATCGACGAGCAGCTGGACGACGGCACGTCGTGACCGCACGGCGGTCGGTGCACCCCGACCCAGGGCGGTCGTGACCGACGCGGCGCGCGGCGGCCTGCACCACCTGGAGATCTGGGTGGCCGACCTCGCGTCGGCGGAGGCGAGCTGGGGCTGGTTGCTGGGCGAGCTCGGCTACACCGTCCGCGACCGCTGGCCCGACGGCGCGAGCTGGGGGCAGTCCGGCGGCCCGTACGTGGTGCTCGAGTCCGGGCCCGACGTGGCGCCCACGCCGCACGACCGTCTCCGCCCCGGGCTCAACCACGTCGCGTTCCACGCGGGCACGCGCGCCGAGCTCGACGCGCTGGCGGCGGCCGCGCCGGAGCACGGCTGGTCACTGCTGTTCTCGGACCGGCACCCGTACGCGGGCGGCCCCGACCACTACGCGGCGTACCTTGAGGACGCGCAGGGCTTCGAGGTCGAGCTGGTGGCGTCCGACGGCCCGGCGTCAGGCGGTCCGGCGCCGTCGACCACGTAGGCTGGCGGTCGTGTACGAGGGCGCGGTCCAGGACCTGATCGACGAGCTCGGGCGACTGCCCGGAGTCGGTCCCAAGAGCGCCCAGCGCATCGCGTTCCACGTGCTGTCGGCGGACCCGGCGGACGTCCGACGCCTCGCCGACGCGCTCACCGAGGTCAAGCTGCGCGTCCGCTTCTGCGAGATCTGCGGGAACGTCGCGCAGGAGCCGCAGTGCCGCATCTGCCGCGACCCCCGGCGCTCGCCGCTGACCATCTGCGTGGTCGAGGAGCCCAAGGACGTCGTCGCCATCGAGCGCACCCGCGAGTTCCGCGGCAAGTACCACGTGCTCGGCGGGGCCATCAACCCGATCGCCGGCGTCGGTCCGGACGACCTGCGGATCGCGCCGCTGATGACCCGGTTGGCCGACGGCACGGTCACGGAGGTCATCCTGGCGACGGACCCGAACGTCGAGGGCGAGGCGACGGCCACCTACCTGGCCCGCCTGCTCGTGCCGATGGGCCTGACGGTGAGCCGGCTCGCGTCGGGTCTGCCGGTGGGCGGAGACCTGGAGTACGCCGACGAGGTCACGCTGGGCCGTGCCTTCGAGGGCCGTCGACGGATCAGCGCGTAGGGGGAGACGGATGAGCACATCGGCAGACGCCGACCTCCGCGACATCGCGCACGCCGTCGCCACCGAGGCCCGCAGCTACCTCACCACGATCACCGAGGTGGCGTCGGGGGCCAACCCGGACGCGTCGCTCCCGCTCCTGCTGCTGGCGGTGAGCGACATGCTGGCCGCCGGCGCCCGCCTCGGGGCCACCACGGACGTCGTGCCGGCCGAGCGGTTCGAGCCGGACGTCGGCCCCGACCCGGACGTCGAGCCGCTGCGGGCCAACCTCGCCAACGTGTTCGAGGGCATCGACGAGTACGTCGAGGTGGTCGACCCGCTGCTCGGGGTCGAGGTGCAGCCCGCGAGCGTCTCGGGCGACCTCGTCGCGATCGCCGGCGCGCTGGCCCAGGGCCTGCGGCACTACGAGACCGGCGGCGTGCTCGAGGCGCTGTGGTGGTGGCAGTTCTCCTACCTGTCCGACTGGGGCGAGCGCGCGTCGAGCGTGCTCCGCACCCTGCAGACGATGCTCGCGCACCTGCGCCTCGACGTGGAGGACGACGTCGCGGCCGAGGCGGAGTACGACGCGCTGCAGCCCTGACGCCCGGCAGCCGCGCCCGCAGCCGGGCTCAGGCAGCCCTGACGCTCGGCGGGCATCCACGGCAGCGCCGGTCTCAGGCCACGCGCGTGCCGCGGCGAGCGTGCGCGTCCGGACGCCGGAGCCGGCGCACGGCGACGGCCGTCATCGCGGACGTCGGTGCGAGCTCCGCAACGACTGAGCCCACCACGCCGAGCGACACGGTCCCCCGAGCCCCACGACCACACCCTGGCGCTGGCGAGGTCTCGCGGGGCACGGTCGGCTCGATCCGACCCGATCGAGCCGGCCGCGTTCGGGGCCGACGTCGGCCTGGCGTCGTCCCACCTGTTGCGTCGCCGCCCGCCTGGCTCCGTCCACATCGAGGGCGCCCGCTAGACGCGACGGCGCCCGATCTGCGTGGCGCCACCGGCGATAACGGGAGCCGTCGACGACCGGGCGGGGGTGCACGCGGACGGGCGGMGGTGGTGCGCGCTGGTTGTGGGCCGCCGGGCGGGCCGGCGGCGTGGGGGTGGGCACGGGTCCGGTGCGCCTGCCGCGGTCCTGGAGCGTTCCGCGAGCAGCCACGATCCGGCATCTGAAACTCGCTGCCCACCTGGTGGGCACCCACGTACACTCGCCCGGTCCCGTCCCGAGCCCGCGAAAGAGCTGTCCCGTGGCCCTGATCGTGCAGAAGTACGGCGGTTCCTCCGTCGCCGACGCCAGCAGCATCAAGCGCGTCGCGAAGCGGGTGGCCGAGGCCAAGCGCGCCGGCCACGACGTCGTGGTCGTCGTCAGCGCGATGGGCGACACGACGGACGAGCTCATCGACCTGGCCCGTCAGGTGACGCCCCTGCCGCCGCAGCGGGAGATGGACATCCTGCTGACCGCGGGCGAGCGGATCTCGATGTCGCTGCTGGCCATGGCGATCCACAACCTCGGCGTCGACGCGAAGTCGTTCACGGGCCAGCAGGCGGGCGTGATCACCGACGAGGCGTACGGCAAGGCGCGGATCATCGACGTGTCACCCAGCCGCATCCGGGACACGGTCGCGCGGGGCTCGGTGGCCATCGTCGCCGGCTTCCAGGGCGTCAACCCGTCGACCAACGACGTCACGACGCTCGGCCGGGGTGGCTCGGACACCACGGCCGTCGCGCTGGCGGCGTCGCTCAAGGCCGACGTCTGCGAGATCTACACCGACGTGGACGGCGTGTTCACGGCGGACCCGCGCATCGTGCCGAACGCGCGCAAGCTCGACCGGGTCAGCTACGACGAGATGCTCGAGCTCGCGGCCAGCGGCGCCAAGGTGCTCGTGCTGCGCTGCGTCGAGTACGCCCGGCGCTACGGGGTACCGATCCACGTGCGTTCGTCGTTCAGCACACACAAGGGCACGCTGGTGACCGACCAGCCTGCAGACGAGGGAGAGACCGTGGAGCAGCCGATCATCGCCGGCGTCGCGCACGACCGCAGCGAGGCCAAGATCACGGTCGTCGGCGTCCCGGACGTGCCGGGCAAGGCGGCGCGCATCTTCGAGGTGGTCGCCGGGTCGGGCGTCAATATCGACATGATCGTGCAGAACGTGTCGGTCGCCGCCACGGGTCTGACGGACATCTCGTTCACGCTGCCGGCGTCGGACGGCGCGGCGGGCACGGCGGCGCTGACCGAGCACCAGCCCGACATCGGCTTCCAGTCGCTGCAGTACGACGACACCATCGGCAAGCTCTCGCTCATCGGCGCGGGCATGAAGTCGCACCCCGGCGTCTCCGCGCGGTTCTTCGCCGCGCTGTCGGACGCGGGCATCAACATCGAGATGATCTCGACGTCGGAGATCCGGATCTCCGTGGTCACGCGGGCGGACTCGCTCGACGACGCGGTGCGCGCGGTGCACACGGCGTTCGACCTGGACTCCACGGAAGACGAGGCCGTCGTGTACGGCGGGACGGGACGGTAGGACCATGGGACTCAACATCGCGGTGGTCGGCGCCACCGGCCAGGTCGGCAGCGTCATGCGCCGGCTGCTGGAGGAGCGCGCCTTCCCGGTCGACTCCATCCGCTACTTCGCGTCCGCGCGCTCGGCCGGCACGACGCTGCCGTGGAAGGGCGTCGACGTCGTCGTCGAGGACGTGGAGACCGAGGACCTCTCGGGCATCGACGTCGCCCTGTTCTCCGCCGGCGGCGCGGCCTCCAAGGTGCACGCCCCGCGGTTCGCCGCGGCGGGCGCGCTCGTGATCGACAACTCGTCGGCGTGGCGCCGCGACCCCGAGGTCCCGCTCATCGTCTCGGAGGTCAACCCGGGTGCGTTGTCCGGTGCCGTCAAGGGCATCATCGCGAACCCGAACTGCACCACGATGGCCGCGATGCCGGTGCTCAAGGTGCTGCACGACGAGGCCGGCCTCAAGCGCCTGGTCGTGTCGACGTACCAGGCCGTCTCCGGCTCGGGCCTCGCGGGTGCCGACGAGCTCGACAGCCAGATCCGCGCCGCCGTGGAGCAGGACACCCTCGCGCTCGTGCACGACGGGTCCGCCGTCTCGCTGCCGGCGCCGGTCAAGTACGTCGCGCCGATCGCGTTCGACGTGATCCCGCTCGCCGGGAACCTGGTCGACGACGGGTCGTTCGAGACGGACGAGGAGCAGAAGCTGCGGCACGAGTCGCGCAAGATCCTCGACATCCCCGGCCTGCTCGTCTCGGGCACCTGCGTGCGCGTGCCGGTCTTCACCGGCCACTCGCTGTCCATCAACGCCGAGTTCGAGCGCGCGATCACCCCCGAGCGCGCGACGGAGCTGCTGGCGGACGCCCCCGGTGTGCAGCTCGCGGCAGTTCCGACGCCGCTGGTGGCCGCCGGGCAGGACCCGACCTTCGTCGGCCGCCTGCGCCAGGACGAGGGCGTCGAGGGCGGCCGCGGGCTCGCGCTGTTCGTCAGCAACGACAACCTGCGCAAGGGCGCCGCGCTGAACGCGGTCCAGATCGCCGAGCTGGTCGCCGCCGAGCGCCTCACCACCGTCTGACCCCGCCCGCAACGTCCGCACTCGAGAGGGCTCTGGCCCTCCGGAGTGCGGACGTTGCGCTGCGTGGGGTCTGCAACGTCCGCACTCCAGAGGGCTCTGACCCTCCGGAGTGCGGGGAGCCGCCAGCGGCGCGGCGGGAGGTGGGGCTTGCGGGGGAGTCGGCTTCTGTGGTTAGTTGGTTGGGTAATGAACCAGCGAAGGGAGCCGCGCGGTGTTCGACGGGCGTGACCCCCTGTACGTGCAGATCGCGGACCAGATCCGCGCCGACGTCCTGTCCGGCGCGCTCCGGGCGGAGGAGCAGGTCATGTCCACCACGCAGTACGCGACGACCTTCCGGATCAACCCCGCGACGGCCGCCAAGGCGTTCACCGAGCTCGTCGACGAGGGCGTCCTGTACAAGCGGCGGGGGATCGGGATGTTCGTCGCCGAGGGCGCGCGCGAGCGGCTGCTGGCGGAGCGTCGCACGAGCTTCTTCACGGACGTCGTGGATCCGATGCTCGAGCAGGCGCGCCTGCTGGGCATCGGCGTCGACGAGATCGTCCGGCGGATGCAGGAGGGGGACCGATGAGCGGCTTCGGAGTCGAGCTGCGCGACCTGACGGCCCGCTACGGGCCGACGACGGCGCTGGACACGGTGAGCTTCACCATCCGACCCGGCGTGATCACGGGCCTGCTGGGGCGCAACGGCTCGGGCAAGACGACGGCGCTGTCGCTCATGGCGGCGTTCCGACGCCGCTCGTCCGGCACCCTGCTGGTGGACGGTGAGGACCCGTGGGAGAACGACCGCGTGCTGGCCGGCACGTGCCTGATCCGGGAGAGCGGCGACGTGATCCTCGACCGGCCCCTGAAGGAGACGCTGGCCTTCGTCGCGAACCGGCGTCCGGAGTTCGACCGGGACCTCGCGGCCTCGCTGCTCGACACCTTCGAGCTCGACCCGACCCGGCAGCCGCGCCGGCTCTCGCGCGGCAAGCGGTCGGCGTTCGGCGTCGTCCTGGGCGTCGCGACGCGGGCTCCCCTGACCCTTCTCGACGAGGTCCACCTCGGCATGGACGCCCCGTCGCGGTACGCGTTCTACGACGCCCTGCTCGCCGGCTGGCTCGAGCATCCGCGCACGATCGTCCTGTCCAGCCACCTCATCGGCGAGATCGAGCGGCTGCTCGAGGACGTGATCGTGCTCGACCGCGGGTCGGTGCTCACGGTGGCCGACGCCGACACCCTGCGGCAGAGCGGTTTCACCGTGACCGGGCCGGCCGAGTCGGTGGCGGCGTTCGTCGTGGACCGCGAGGTCGCCGCCCGCCAGCAGCTGGGCCGCACCGCGCAGGCGACCCTGGTGCGCACGCGACCCGGGGACCGGGAGCGGGCCCGCGCGGCCGGCCTCGAGCTCGGCCCCGTCGCCCTGCAGGACCTGTTCGTGCACCTGACCGAGCGCGAGACGAAGGAGGGGGCCCGATGATGAGCATCGACCTGACCGCTGCGCCGCCCCGGCGCACGGTCCGCGCGACGGCCGCCTGGATGCTCACCGTCCACCTCTACGTCGCCGCCTGGTTCTGGGCTCTCGCGATCGTCGTCGTGGGCCTCGCCATCGTCGTGATCAACCTGCTGGGCCAGGTCAGCACCAGCATCGTCGCCTTCAGCCAGCAGGGCGCCCTGTGGTTCCCCTTCTCGATGTTCATCGGGGTCACGGCCGCCTACCTCCCGGTGCACGTGGCTGCGGGACTCACTCGCCGGACGATGTCGCTCGGGGCGTTGATCGCGGCCGTGGTCACCGGGCTCGTCTACGGGGCCGTGTTCGGGGCGCTCCTGCTGATCGAGCGTGCGCTCTTCGGGGCGCTCGGGTGGCACTGGCGGATCCTCGACAGCGTCTCGGCCGCCGACACGGGTGCTCTCGACTTCGTCGTCGCCAGTGCGCTGACCTTCGTCGTGGCGTACGTGTCCGGGCTGCTGGTCTGCCTCACCTACCAGCGGGTCGGCGGGTGGTGGGGCACGCTCGCGCTGCCGCTGACGGCGGGGCCGATCTTCGCCGTGTCTGCGCTGTTCGCCCGGGACACGGGCCCGTTCTCCACCGCCACGTGGTTCGGCGGCGCGCAGCCCCTGCTGGTCGCCACCGTGGTGACCGTGGTCCTCGTGGCCGCGATGGGGCTCGTGTTCGACCGCCTCACGCGCGGCGCCGCCGTGCCCACCCGCACGTCGTGAACCGCACGTCCTGACGGGACCGGCGACCTGCCGCTCCCGCGGCACCGCACACCCTCGGAGGCCCTGCCATGTCCGTCATCCAGGTCGAGCACCTGCACAAGCGCTACGGCGAGACGGTCGCCGTCGACGACGTCAGCCTCGAGGTCCGCGCCGGCGAGATCTTCGGGATCCTGGGCCGCAACGGCGCCGGCAAGACCACCACCGTCGAGATCATCGGCGGCCTGCGCGCCCCGGACGGTGGGAGCGTCCGCGTCCTCGGGCTCGACCCGGTGCGTGACCGCGCCCGGCTGCGCGAGGTGGTCGGGCTCCAGCTCCAGGAGAGCCAGCTCCAGGCGAAGATCACCGCGCGGGAGGCGCTCGACCTCTACGCGTCGTTCTATCCCGATCCCGCCGATCCCGCGGCGCTGCTCGACGAGCTCGGGCTCACCGACCGGTCCGGCGCACGGTTCGAGCAGCTGTCCGGCGGTCAGAAGCAGCGGTTGTCGGTCGCGCTCGCGCTCGTCGGCAACCCGCAGATCGCGATCCTCGACGAGCTCACCACCGGGCTGGACCCGCTCGCCCGCCGGGACACGTGGGAGGTGGTCGAGCGGATCCGGTCGCGCGGCGTGACGATCGTGCTGGTCACGCACCTGATGGAGGAGGCCGAGCGCCTCTGCGACCGGATCGCGCTCATCGACGCCGGCCGCGTGGTCGCCACCGGGACGCCGGCCGAGCTCGTGGGGCGGGCGACCGCGGAGCAGGTGCTGCGCTTCCGACCGTCGGCGCCCGTGCCGGCGGGGCTCCTCGACGGGTTCGGCACCGCCAGCCAGCGCGACGGCGAGATCGAGGTCCGCGGCCAGGGGAACGTCGTGCAGGACGTGCTCGTCGCCCTCGACCGGCACGACATCCGGCCCGAGCAGCTGCGGGTCGAGCAGAGCTCGCTCGAGGACGCGTTCGTCGCCCTCACCACCACCCTGGAGGTCTAGTCATGTCCAGCACGCACGCGCTCACGCGCCTCACCGCCGTCGAGTCCCGGCTGTACCTGCGGGACCCCTCGGGGGCGTTCTTCGCCATCCTCTTCCCGGCCGTCCTGGTCACCGTCCTCGGGCTCGTGATGCCCTGGGCCGACCAGCCCTTCGACGCCACCGACCCGGTCCTGTCCCAGGTCAACGGCATCACCGGGTACACGCCCACGGTCCTCGCGCTCGCGGTCGCCACCGTCGCGCTGTCCACCTTCCCGACGACCATCGCCACCTACCGGGCGCGCGGCGTGCTCAAGCGGCTGTCGACGACGCCCGTCGCGCCGTCGCGGGTGCTCGTGGCCCAGCTGCTCACCAACCTGGGTGCGCTGCTCGTGGCGGCGGTGCTGATGTATGTCCTCGGCGCGACAGTGGTCGGCGTCGAGCCGCCGGCCGAGCCGCTCGTGCTGCTGCTCGCGCTGCTGGCCACCGTGCTGTCGGCGTTCGCGGTGGGTGCTCCCATCGCGGCCCGAGCGCCGACCGCGCCGGCGGCCACCGGCTGGGGGATGGGCGCCTACTTCACGTCGCTCTTCTTCGCGGGGGTCTGGCTCCCGCTGCCGCTGATGCCGCCCACGCTGCAGACGATCGCGGGCTACACGCCGCTCGGCGCGGGCAGCGAGGCGCTCGCCGCGGCGTGGTTCGGGCAGCCGTTCCCGACGCACGCGCTGCTGGTGATGGCCGTCTGGTCGCTCGTCGGCATCCCGGTCGCGTCGCGGCTGTTCCGCTGGTCGTGAGCCGGGTGGTCGCGCTCCCATCGAATCGTTTAGGAGTCTGGACGCTGCCTGTGCGCGGAACGACAGTGGCTGCCGACCCGACCACCGCACGCCCGGGAGCCCGCAGAGCTGCGGGCGACACGGGCGCCGACGGTCAGTTCCTTCGTGCACCTCCGACACCGCCTTCACGCGCCCGCGTGCGGGGGGCCGGGTCGTGCCCGCGGCGTCGCGGGGACGTGCCCGACAGCCAGAAAGGTACGAGTAGATGTCCTCATCGATCCGACGGCGAACCGCCTGGGTGGCTGTCGCCACCCTGAGCGTCTCGTCGCTCCTGGCCGTGTGCGGCTTGCAGTCCGCCACGGCCGCCGGACCGGCCGCCGCGGCCGTCCCCGCAGCGGCACCCGCCCAGGCCGCTGCCGCACCCACCGGCGAGTACGCGCAGCGGTTCCTCGCGCAGTACAACAAGATCAAGGACCCCGCCAACGGCTACTTCAGCCCGCAGGGCATCCCGTACCACTCGGTCGAGACCCTGATCGTCGAGGCGCCGGACTACGGCCACGAGACGACGTCCGAGGCGTACTCCTACTGGGTCTGGCTCGAGGCGCTGTACGGCCAGGTCACCCAGGACTGGGCGCCGCTGAACCACGCGTGGGACACGCTCGAGAAGTACATGATCCCGACGGCCGCGGACCAGCCGACCAACTCGTTCTACAACCCGGCCAGCCCGGCCACCTACGCCTCGGAGTTCAACCACCCGAGCAGCTACCCGTCGCAGCTGCAGAGCGGCGTGACGTCGGGCAGCGACCCGATCGGCGCCGAGCTGAAGTCCACCTACGGCACCGCGGACATCTACGGCATGCACTGGCTGGCCGACGTCGACAACAAGTACGGGTTCGGCGCGACCCCGGGCGCGGGCTGCGAGCTCGGCCCGACAGCGACCGGCACGTCCTACATCAACACCTTCCAGCGCGGCCCGCAGGAGTCGGTCTGGGAGACCATCCCGCAGCCGTCGTGCGAGGAGTTCAAGTACGGCGGCCCCAACGGCTTCCTCGACCTGTTCACCAAGGACTCGTCGTACGCCAAGCAGTGGAAGTTCACCAATGCCCCCGACGCCGACGCGCGCGCGATCGAGGCCGTCTACTGGGCCAACCAGTGGGCCACGGCGCAGGGCAAGCAGGCGGACGTCGCCGGCACGGTGGCCAAGGCCGCCAAGATGGGCGACTACCTGCGGTACTCCCTGTTCGACAAGTACTTCAAGACGATCGGCTGCACGTCGCCCTCGTGCCCCGCGGGCTCCGGCAGGAGCAGCGAGCACTACCTGCTGTCCTGGTACTACGCCTGGGGCGGCGCGCTCGACTCGTCGGCCGGCTGGGCCTGGCGGATCGGCTCGTCGCACGCGCACTTCGGCTACCAGAACCCGCTGACGGCCTGGGTGCTGTCGAACGACGCGGCGATGACGCCCAAGTCGCCGACGGCGAAGACCGACTGGTCGACGTCGCTCGAGCGTCAGCTGGAGTTCTACACGTGGCTGCAGTCGCCCCAGGGCGGCATCGCCGGTGGCGCGACGAACAGCTGGGACGGCGCCTACGCGACGCCGCCGAGCGGGACCCCGACGTTCTACGGCATGGCGTACACGGAGGCCCCGGTCTACAACGACCCGCCGTCGAACCAGTGGTTCGGCATGCAGGCGTGGGGCGTCCAGCGCGTCGCGGAGCTCTACTACGCGTCGGGCAACGCGCAGGCCAAGAAGATCCTCGACAAGTGGGTCCCCTGGGTCGTCGCGAACATCAGCACGGACGGCGCCAGCTGGAAGGTTCCCTCGGAGCTGACCTGGACCGGCAAGCCGGACACGTGGAACAAGACCACGCCGGGTGCCAACAGCGGGCTGTCCGTCGCGGTCAAGAGCTACGGACAGGACGTCGGCGTCGCCGGCGACACCGCCCGTGCGCTGCTCTTCTACGCGGCCAAGTCGGGCGACACCGCGTCGCGCGACAAGGCCAAGGCGCTGCTCGACGCCATCTGGGCGTCGAACCAGGACCCGATCGGCATCACCACGCCGGAGACGCGCGCCGACTTCCTGCGGTTCGACGACACCTACGTCCCGGGCGGCAACGGCGTCTACGTGCCGGCGGGCTGGACGGGCAAGATGCCCAACGGCGACACCATCAAGCCGGGCGTCTCGTTCCTCGACATCCGGTCCTGGTACAAGAACGACCCGCAGTGGTCGAAGGTCGAGACCGCCCTGGCCACGGGCGTCGCACCGACGCTGTCGTTCCACCGGTTCTGGGCGCAGACGGCCATCGCGGCCGCGCTCGGTGACTACTCGCGGCTGTTCGAGGGCACCACGCCCCCGCCGGTCGACACGGTGGCCCCGAGCGTCCCGACGGGCCTGCTCGCCGGCACCACGACCGCCACGTCGGCCACGATCTCGTGGACGGCATCGACGGACAACACGGGCGGCTCCGGCGTGGCCGGGTACGACGTCTACCGCGGGACGACGAAGGTCGGCTCCTCGACCACCACGTCGTTCACCGACACCGGCCTGACGGCCTCGACCGCGTACTCGTACACGGTCCGGGCGAAGGACGTGGCGGGCAACGTGTCCGCGGCGTCGTCGGCCCTGTCCGTCACGACGAAGGCCACGCCGTCGGACACGACCGCGCCGAGCGTCCCCACGGGCCTCGCCGCGAGCGCGGTCACCCAGAACAGCCTCACGCTGTCCTGGGCGGCGTCGACCGACAACTCCGGCGGCTCCGGCCTGGCCGGGTACGACGTCTACCGGGGCACGACGAAGGTCGGCTCCACCACGACGACGTCGTACTCCGACACGGGTCTGACGGCGGCGACGGCGTACTCGTACACCGTGCGGGCGAAGGACGTGGCGGGGAACGTCTCCGCGGCGTCGGGCGCGCTGGCGGTGACGACCCTGCCCGGCAGCACGCAGGACACGATCGCCCCCTCGGTGCCCTCGGGCCTCGTCGCGACGACCGTCACGGAGACCAGCGTCGCCCTCACGTGGACCGCGTCCACGGACACGGGCGGCTCGGGCCTCGCCGGGTACGACGTCTACCGGGGCACGACGAAGGTCGGCTCGCCGACCACCGCGTCGTACACCGACAGCGGCCTCACGGCGGCGACGGCGTACCAGTACACCGTCCGGGCACGGGACGTCGCGGGGAACATCTCCGCCGCGTCGTCGGCCCTCTCGGTGACCACGAAGTCCACGACGTCGACCAGCTCCTGCAAGGTGTCCTACACCGCGAGCAGCTGGAACACGGGCTTCACGGCCTCCGTCAAGGTGACCAACACCGGTACGACGGCGATCAACGGCTGGACCCTCGGGTTCTCGTTCGCCAACGGCCAGAAGGTCACGCAGGGCTGGAGCGCCGACTGGTCGCAGTCCGGCACGGCGGTCACCGCGAAGAACGCCGCGTGGAACGGCGCGCTCGGGGCCGGTCAGAGCACCGACATCGGGTTCAACGGCTCCCACACGGGGACCAACACCAACCCGACGGCGTTCACCCTGAACGGCGCCACCTGCACCATCGGCTAGTCGCCTGACGGACGGGCCGGTCCTCGCATGCGGGGGCCGGCCCGTCGGCGCGCCTCGGTCGAGCTCGTGACCCCGAGCCGAGCTCGCCGGTCGTCACCGGCGAGCTCGACCGGAGCTCACGAGCTCGACGCCTCGGGCAGCCGGGGTAGGGGCAACCCCACCCCGGGCTCGTGGGTGGTCAGGCTGTCTGGTGAGAGCCCCGGCCCCCTAGCGTCACTGTCATGAGCTCTCCGACGCCCCCGAGCAGCGTGTCCGACGACCTGCGCGTCGTCGCCCCCGCGTTCACGGACCGCCGCGCGCTGGCCGCGGCCCCCGTCTCCGTCGCCACCTGGCGGGGGATCTCGCAGCTCGTCGTCGGCTCGTTCGTGCTCCTCGTCGCCGCGATCGCGCTGACGGTCGCGCTGTCCCTCTCGCTGAGCCTGGTCGTGCTGTTCGTCGGCATCCCGATGCTGGTGGCCACCCTGTGGGCCTGCCGCCCGTTCGCCCGGCTGGAGCGGGCCCGGCTGCGCGCTCAGCTCGGCGTCGAGATCTCGACGCCCACCTATCCGCGACGCCAAGGCATGTGGGCGTCGTGGTGGGCCGTCCTGTCCGACGGCCGCACGTGGGCGCACGTCGCCTACGTCGTGGTCGCCGGCCTGCTTCTCACCATCCAGAGCGTCGTCGTGACGGTGTTCGCCGGGTTCGCGCTCGGCGGCCTGGTCTATCCCGTGGTCGCCCTGACCACGGGTCTGCACCATCCCCCGATCCCGCTGGTGCTCATGGTCCCGGCCGCGGTCGTGTGCGCGTGGGTGGCCGCCCTGGCCACCCAGGCYGGGTCGCTCGCGATCGTGCGGCTCGGCCGGTCCCTGCTGGGGG
>NZ_JBFUKJ010000005.1:0-143245 GCF_056400905.1 Cellulomonas sp. P4_H12 | reverse complement strand
CGCCCAGGCCGTGCGCGACGGCGCCACGCGGGCCCTCGTCGTGCTCGACGAGTCCTTGCGGCGCGCGTCGGACGAGCGCGACGCCGCGGAGACGGCCCGGGGCGAGCGCGACCGCGCGGTCACCGCCGCGCGCGCCGAGGTCGACGTGCGGGCCGCCGAGCTCGCCCAGCTCACCGACGTCGCCCACCGCGACGAGGTCGCCCGCACACAGCAGCGGCTGCGGATCGAGGCGCTCCAGGCGCGAGCGGTCGACGACCTCGGCCTCGACCCGGCCGTCCTGCTCGACGAGTACGGCCCGGACCGGGACGTGCCCGTGATCCTCGTCCCCGGTGCGGAGGTCGACCCGGACGCCCCGACGGCCGTCCCGTACGTCCGCGAGCAGCAGGAGAAGCGGCTGCGCGCCGCCGAACGTGCGCTCTCGCTGCTCGGCCGCGTCAACCCGCTCGCGCTGGAGGAGTTCGCCGCGCTCGAGGAGCGCCACCAGTTCCTGGTCGAGCAGCTGGCGGACCTGAAGAAGTCGCGCACGGACCTGCTCGAGATCGTCAAGGAGATCGACGAGCGCGTCGAGCAGGTGTTCGCCGAGGCGTACCGCGACACCGCGGCGGCGTTCGACGTCGTGTTCCCGCGCCTGTTCCCCGGCGGCGAGGGACGGCTGGTGCTGACGGACCCGGACAACATGCTCACCACGGGCATCGAGGTCGAGGCGCGCCCGGCCGGCAAGAAGGTCAAGCGGCTCTCGCTGCTCTCCGGTGGCGAGCGGTCGCTGACGGCCGTCGCGCTGCTCGTGGCCATCTTCAAGGCCCGGCCCAGCCCGTTCTACGTGATGGACGAGGTCGAGGCGGCCCTGGACGACGCCAACCTGGGGCGGCTGCTCGAGATCTTCCGCGAGCTCCAGGAGGACTCGCAGCTGATCGTCGTCACCCACCAGAAGCGGACGATGGAGATCGCCGACGCCCTCTACGGCGTGACGATGCGCGGCGACGGCGTGACCACCGTCATCAGCCAGCGGATGCGCGAGGACGTCGCGGTCTGACCCGACGCGCCGCGGGCGGTGTGGAGATTGTGTGCGGTTTGGCGTTCCCTGTGCGTGGGACGCGCCCGTGCCCAGGTTCGGCCCCGACACTGGACCCCATGGCCATCCTCGTCGCGATCGTTCTTGCTCTGCTCGTCGCCGCAGGTGTGCTGCTCGCCGCCAGCGTCTCCAGCTCGACGCGTGACAAGGGCGAGTCCCCGCTCCAGGCGTTCCGGGCCGGCTGGGCCGCCCGGAAGAGCCCCGACGCCGACCAGCGAGCCGCCGCCGCGGCCGCGTCCGTCGAGCCGGTCGACATGTCGCTGGCCCAGTTCCTGCGCGAGACCGTCGACGAGGGCGAGGCGTACCTGCAGGTCGACGACCTCGCCGCGACGCTGCAGCGGGCGCGCGACAAGGCCGCAGGGGTCCTGCCGGGCAACCGCGGCCGGTAGCCCCCCGCCGGGCGCTCCGGTCGGCCCGGCTGACGCGTCGGCTCGCTTCGGCGGCCCGACGCCAGACACACTGTGCCGGTGACCAACGAGACGCTCGAGATCCTCCTGGCCGCCGGCATCCCGACGGCCATCGTCGTCGCGCTGGCGACCGTCTTCGTCCGGCGGCGCCGCGGCTCGACCACCGACGAGGCGGCCCCTCCCGCCGTCGACGTGCCGAGCCCCGCCCCCGCACCCGAGGTCGAGGCGACCGCCCCGGCGCCGGAGGAGGTCCTGCCCGAGGAGGCCGAGGCCGCCCCGGAGCTCGAGGTCCCGGCCCCCGTCGCCGGCCGCCTGGCGCGGCTGCGCGGCCGGCTCGCCCGCTCCGGCTCCCCACTCGGTGCACGTCTGCTCGCGGTGCTCTCCAAGGACCACCTCACCGAGGACGACTGGGACGAGCTCGAGGAGACGCTGCTGCTGGCGGACGTCGGCGCGGGACCGTCCGGTGAGCTGATCGACGCCCTGCGCACCCGCGTCCGGGTCGAGGGCCTCAAGGACCCGGCCCAGGTGCGGTCGCTGCTGCGCGAGCAGCTGCTCGCGCTCGTCGACCCGTCGCTCGACCGCAGCCTCAACACCGCGCCGGGCGCCGCGGCCGACGGCTCTGCCGTGCCCGCCGTGGTGCTCGTCGTCGGCGTCAACGGCACCGGCAAGACGACGACCGTCGGGAAGCTCGCGCGCGTGCTCGTCGCCGAGGGGCGCACGGTCGTCCTCGGCGCCGCCGACACGTTCCGCGCTGCGGCGGCCGACCAGCTGCAGACCTGGGGCTCCCGGGTCGGCGTGCACACCGTCCGGTCGGACCGGGACGGCGCCGACCCCGCCGCCGTCGCGTTCGACGCCGTGCGCCAGGGTCGGGCCGAGGGCATCGACGTCGTCCTGGTGGACACCGCCGGTCGGCTGCAGAACAAGGCCGGCCTCATGGACGAGCTCGGCAAGATCACGCGCGTCATCACCCGCGAGGCGCCGCTGTCCGAGGTGCTGCTGGTGCTCGACGCGACCACGGGCCAGAACGGCCTCAACCAGGCGCGCGTCTTCAGCGAGGTGGCCGGCGTGACCGGCATCGTGCTCACCAAGCTCGACGGCACCGCCAAGGGCGGCATCGTCGTCGCCGTGCAGCGCGAGCTGGGTGTGCCCGTCAAGCTCGTGGGCCTGGGGGAGGGCCCGGACGACCTGGCGCCGTTCGACCCGGAGGCCTTCGTCGACGCGCTGCTGGAGGGGTGAGCCGGAGCGCAGTGGAGGCTCGCCCCGACCATGTACCTGAGGGCTGAGCCGGAGCGCAGTGGAGGGTGGGGCCCGCACCTGCGGGGCCCCGTGCTCCTGGACGGCTGATCACCACGAAACCGAACGTTTACGTGACGGTGAGGCTTGTCACACCGACGTAACGTCCCCCGCGCATGTCCGAAACCCGCCTCGTCGACTGTGATCCCGACCAGCCACCCCCGGCTGGCGAGTGGAGAGGCGATCTCGATGGAATTCGCTTTGGACAGCGGGAACACGGCGTGGATGCTCACCGCCGCGTCGCTCGTGCTGCTGATGACGCCGGGGCTGGCGTTCTTCTACGGCGGCATGGTGCGCGGCAAGAGCGTCCTGAACATGATGATGATGAGCTTCGCCGCGATCGGCGTGGTCGGGCTCATCTGGGTGCTCTACGGGTACTCGGGCACGTTCGGACCTGACCTCGGCGGCGGGTGGCTCGGCAACCCGTTCACGTACTTCGGCCTCCAGGGCTTCACCGACGACGACAGCCTGATGGCGTCGACCGGCGTGCCGTTCCTGGTGGCTGCGGGCTACCAGGCGACGTTCGCGATCATCACGGTCGCGCTCATCTCCGGGGCCATCGCGGACCGCATGAAGTTCAGCGCGTGGCTGGTCTTCGCCGGCATCTGGGTCACGGTCGTCTACATGCCGCTGGCGCACTGGGTGTGGGGCGGCGGCCTGCTCAGCGCGACGGGCATCACCGAGGGACTCTCGACCCCGATCGACTTCGCGGGTGGAACCGTCGTCCACATCGACGCCGGTGTGGCGGGCCTGGCGCTCGCCATCCTGCTGGGTCGGCGCAAGGGCTGGCCGCGCGAGCCCATGCGGCCCCACAACCTGCCGTTCGTCATGCTCGGTGCGGCGCTCCTGTGGTTCGGCTGGTTCGGCTTCAACGCCGGCTCGGAGTTCGGTGCCGACAGCACGGCCGGTCGCGCCTGGCTCAACACCATGCTCGCCACCTGCGTCGCGATGCTCGCCTGGCTCGCCACGGAGAAGCTGCGTGACGGTCACGCGACGTCGCTGGGTGCGGCGTCGGGCGTCGTCGCCGGCCTGGTCGCCATCACCCCGGCCGCCGCGGCGGTCGACACGTGGGGAGCCATCGCGGTCGGCCTCGTCGCCGGCGTCCTGTGCGCCCTGGCGGTGGGTCTGAAGTTCCGGTTCGGGTTCGACGACTCGCTCGACGTCGTGGGTGTCCACGCCGTCGGTGGTCTCGTCGGCACACTCCTCATCGGCTTCTTCGCCACCGACCAGAACGGCGGCTGGTACCCGGACGGGGCCATGAACGGTCTCTTCTACGGCGGCGGGCTCACGCAGCTCGCCACGCAGGCGATCGTCGCCGGCTGCGCCGTGCTCTTCAGCTTCACGGCGACCTACGTCATCGCGCTCATCCTCAAGGCGACCATCGGTCTGCGGGTGTCCGACGAGGTCGAGGTCAGCGGCATCGACCTGGCAGTGCACGCTGAGACCGCATACGAGACGCTGGGCGTCGGCGCCCGCGTCGTGACGGAGGTGAAGTGATGACGAAGCTCGTGACGGCTGTCATCCAGCCGCACCGGCTGGACGACGTCAAGTCGGCCCTCGAGGCGGCCGGCGTCCGCGGTCTGACCGTGAGCGAGGCCAGCGGCTACGGCCGCCAGCGCGGCCACACCGAGGTCTACCGGGGCGCCGAGTACACGGTCGACCTCGTGCCCAAGGTGAGGATCGACGTGCTCGTCTCGGACGAGGACGTGGTCGGCGTCACCGACGTCATCGTGCGCGCCGCGCAGACCGGCAAGATCGGCGACGGCAAGGTCTGGGTCGTGCCGGTCGAGGACGTGGCTCGCGTCCGCACCGGTGAGCACGGCGACGACGCCCTCTGATCAGGACGGTCGACTGCCACACATGACACAGGAACGGCCGCCCGCGGGGGGCGCGGCCGCGAACGGGTCGCCCGAGGTCCCGCACCCCGCGATCGGGGTGCGGGACCTCCGCGTCGAACGGCTCGAGCTCGCCGCCGGCCTGACGGGCCCGGGTGCGGACGGCGTCGCTCGGCGCGCCGCGATCGTCGAGCTCGTCGTCGGCCGGCTGCGCGAGCAGTGGGAGATCGCGACGCAGGGCGTGGACGTCGCCGGCATCGCGCTCGGCGCCGTCGGCAGCGTCGGGCGCGGGGACGCCAGCCCGGTCAGCGACCTCGACCTGCTGCTGGTGCACGAGGGGCGCGGGCACTCGCCTGAGGAGCTCTCGGCGCTGGCCCAGAAGCTCTGGTACCCCATCTGGGACGCGGGGCTCGACCTCGACCACTCGGTGCGGTCGCTCGCGCAGTGCCGCCAGGTGGCGTCCAAGGACCTCCCGGCGGCGGTCGGGCTGCTCGACCTGCAGCCCGTCTCGGGCGACGCCGTCGTCATCGCCCGCGCCAAGTCCGCGCTGCTCGAGGACTGGCGCTCGGCCGCTCGTCGACGGCTGCCCGAGCTGCTGGCCTCCACCCGGCAGCGCGCCGAGCGCCACGGGGAGCTCGCGTACCTCATCGAGCCCGAGCTGAAGGAGTCGCGCGGCGGCATCCGCGACGCGGTCGTGCTCAGCGCGCTCGCCGCCACATGGCTCACTGACCGCCCGCACGGCGCGGTCGACACGGCGTACGCGCACCTGCTGGACGTCCGCGACACCGTCCAGGTGGTGACGCGACGGCACACCAACCGCCTGCTGCTCGCGGACCAGGACGAGGTGGCCGCGCTCGTCGGCTTCGACGACCGCGACGACCTGCTGGCGAGCATCGCCGAGGCGGCGCGGGTCATCTCCTACGCGCTGGACACGACCGTGCGCAACGCGCGCCAGGCCCTGCAGCGTCCGGCCCGCACGAGCATGCTGGTCCGCGGCCGCCGCAGCGCCCCGCGCCTGCGGACGATCGCGGAGGACCTCGTCGAGCACGACGGCGAGATCGTGCTGGCCGTCGAGGCGCGCCCCGCCGAGGACCCGCTGCTCTCGCTGCGGGCTGCCGCGACGGCCGCACGCACCGGGCTCGCCCTGTCGCCCGTCACGGTGGCCAGCCTGACCGCCACGCCGCCCTTGCCGACGCCGTGGCCCAAGGCCGCCCGCGCCTACCTCCTGCAGCTGCTCGGCTCCGGGACGGCGCAGGTGCCCATCTGGGAGGCCCTCGACCTCGCCGGCGTCGTGACCACCTGGATCCCCGAGTGGGCCGGGGTCCGCAACCGCCCGCAACGCTCGGCGATCCACCGCCACACGGTCGACCGGCACCTGGTCGAGACCGTGGCCCGGGCCGGCCGGGACAAGCGGGTGGAGCACGGCGACACGCTGCTGCTGGCGGCCCTGCTGCACGACATCGGCAAGCGCGCCGGTGCGGGGGACCACTCGACCGAGGGAGCGCGGCTCGCGGGACCGATCGTGCTGCGGATGGGTTTCGACGAACGCGTCGCGGCCGACGTGACCCGCCTGGTGCGCGAGCACCTGACGCTCTCGGAGCTGGCGACCACCGCGGACCCGGACGACCCGGCGACGATGGCTCGCCTGCTCGACGCCGTGGAGCACCGTCCGGACATGCTCGTCCTGCTGCGCGCGCTGACCGAGGCCGACGCCGGCGCGGCCGGGCCGCAGGCCTGGAGCACGTGGCGCGCGACGCTCGTCGACGACCTCACGGCACGGGCCACCCGCGCGCTGGCAGGTACCCTAGGACGTCCCTGACATCGTAAGAATCCCCGAAGCGTGAGGACCGCCAGGTGTTCGCCACCCTGTCCGACCGACTGACGTCGACCTTCAAGAACCTGCGCACCAAGGGCCGTCTGTCCGAAGCGGACATCGACGCCACGGTGCGCGAGATCCGCCGGGCCCTGCTCGACGCCGACGTCGCCGTCCCGGTCGTCCGTTCGTTCACCGGTGCCGTGCGGGAACGCGCGCTCTCGGCCGAGGTGTCCGGCGCGCTCAACCCGGCGCAGCAGGTCGTCAAGATCGTCAACGAGGAGCTCGTCGCCATCCTCGGTGGCCAGACGCGCACGCTGAACCTCGCGAAGAACCCGCCCACCGTCATCCTGCTCGCGGGTCTGCAGGGTGCGGGCAAGACGACGCTGGCCGGCAAGCTCGCGCTCCACCTCAAGAGCCAGGGCCACACGCCGCTGCTCGTCGCGGCCGACCTGCAGCGCCCCAACGCCGTCACGCAGCTCCAGGTGGTCGGGGAGCGCGCGGGCGTACCCGTGTTCGCCCCGCACCCCGGCAACCAGGGCAGCGAGGACGTCATGCCGTTCGGCGCCGACCCCGTCGCCGTGGCGCGCGAGGGTCTGGCGACCGCCAAGGCGAAGCTCCACGACGTGCTCATCGTCGACACGGCCGGCCGCCTCGGCGTCGACGCGGAGCTGATGCAGCAGGCGTCCGACATCCGCGACGCGCTCGACCCCGACGAGGTCCTCTTCGTCATCGACGCGATGATCGGCCAGGACGCCGTCGCCACGGCCCAGGCGTTCCAGGACGGTGTCGGGTTCACCGGCGTCGTCCTGACCAAGCTCGACGGCGACGCCCGCGGTGGTGCCGCGCTCTCGGTCGCCAGCGTGACCGGCAAGCCGATCATGTACGCGTCCACGGGCGAGAAGCTCACCGAGTTCGAGGTGTTCCACCCGGACCGCATGGCGTCCCGGATCCTCGACATGGGCGACATCCTCACGCTCATCGAGCAGGCCGAGAAGGCGTTCGACGCCGGGCAGGCCGAGGAGATGGCGGGCAAGCTCGCCGCCGGCCAGGACCTCACGCTCGAGGACTTCCTCGTCCAGATGCAGCAGCTGCGCAACGCGGGCCCGCTGAAGAAGATGATGGGCATGCTCCCCGGCATGGGGCAGATGCGGGAGGCGCTCGACAACTTCGACGAGCGCGAGGTGGACCGCATCGAGGCGATCATCCGCTCGATGACCCCCGCCGAGCGCCGGACGCCGAAGATCATCAACGGGTCGCGCCGGTCGCGCATCGCCGCGGGGTCGGGCACCAAGCCGAGCGACGTCAACCAGCTGCTGGAGCGCTTCGACGGCGCCCAGAAGATGATGAAGCAGATGGCCAAGGGCGGCGGGATGCCGGGCATGCCCCCGGGCATGGGCAACCTGCCGGGCATGGGCGGCAAGAAGTCGCGCGGCCGCCAGGCGCCGGCCCGCAAGGTCAAGGGCAAGTCCGGCAACCCGGCACGTCGCGCCGAGCAGGAGCGGGGCATCACGAGCCGCCCGGCGACTCCGGCGGGCTCCGCGTTCGGGATCGCGCCGAAGGCCGAGCCGGCGCCCACCGAGATCGAGCTCCCGGCCGGCCTGGACCGCTACCTCGGCGGACGCTGAGGTCTCCGTGCTCCTGCACCTGCGGGGGACCGTCGTGCTCGACGACGAGCGCGAGGTCGGCGAGGCGTGGGCGGTCGACGGCCGCCTGACGTTCGAGCGGCCGTCGTCCGCGCGGGACGCGCAGGACACAGTGCTCGACGGCTGGGTGCTCCCCGGGCTGGTCGACGTGCACTGCCACATCGGGCTGGCGTCGGACGGCCCGGTCGACGACGGGACCGCGGAGAAGCAGGCGCTCGCCGACCGCGACTCCGGGGTGCTGCTGGTCCGCGACGCCGGCTCCCCGGCGGACACCGGCTGGGTGCACGACCGCGACGACCTGCCCCGCCTGATCCGGGCCGGGCGCCACCTCGCGCGTCCCAAGCGCTACCTGCGGCACTACGGGCGCGAGCTCGCGGACGTCGCCGAGCTCCCGGACGCCGTCCGCGAGGAGGCCGCCCGCGGCGACGGCTGGGTCAAGCTGGTGGCCGACTGGATCGACCGCGACCTGGGCGAGGCCGGGGACCTGCGCCCGCTGTGGCCCGCCGACGTGCTCGCGGACGCCGTCGCGGCAGCCCACGCCGCCGGCGCCCGGGTGACCGCCCACACGTTCGCCACGGAGTCGCTCGACGCGCTCCTCGACGCCGGCGTCGACTGCCTCGAGCACGCCACGGGCGCGACGGCCGACCAGATCGACCGCATCGCCGCGGCCGGCATACCGGTCACGGCCACGCTCCTGCAGATCGGCCAGTTCGAGGCGATCGCCGCGCAAGGGTCCCGCTACCCCCTGTTCGCCGCGCGCATGCGCGCGCTGTACGCCCACCGGTACGCCCTCGTCCGCGACCTGCACGACGCCGGGGTGCCGGTGCTCGTCGGCACGGACGCGGGCGGCACGCTCGCGCACGGGCGGATCGCCGACGAGGCCGCCGAGCTGGTCCGGGCCGGGCTGCCCGCGCGTGACGTCGTGGCCGCCGCGAGCTGGCGCACGCGCGCGTGGCTCGGCGTCCCCGGGATCGCCGAGGGGGAGAGCGCCGACGTCGTCGTCTACGACGCGGACCCGCGCCAGGACGTCGGCGTGCTCGCGGCGCCGCGTGCCGTGGTGCTCCGTGGGGCGGTCGTCGCCGGGGGTCTGTGACCTGCGGGACGCGGTTGGGAGACGCCTGCGGCATCTGGCACAATGGTCGGCTGTACCCGACGTCTGCAGCCCCTCTACCTGCGTTCGTCGCGTCCCTGGCCTCCCCGGCGCGTCCACCCCACGGGCAATGCGCGGAGCGGCCACCCAGCAGACCTCAGGAGAAGACCACACCGTGGCCACCAAGATTCGCCTCAAGCGCTTCGGCAAGATCCGTTCGCCGTACTACCGCATCGTCGTCGCCGACTCGCGCACCAAGCGCGACGGTCGCGTGATCGAGGAGATCGGCAAGTACCACCCCACCGAGGAGCCCTCGTTCATCGAGGTCGACTCCGAGCGTGCCCAGTACTGGCTCGGCGTCGGCGCGCAGCCGACCGAGCAGGTCGCCGTGCTCCTCAAGATCACCGGTGACTGGCAGAAGTTCAAGAACCTCCCCGGCCAGGAGGGCACGCTGCGCACCAAGGCCGACAAGGTCGACCCGAAGGCCGCGATCGACAAGGTCGCGCTCGACGCCGAGAAGGCCAAGGCCAAGGCGTCCGAGAAGAAGTCCGCCGCTGTCGAGGCTCCGGCCGAGACGGTCGAGGACGAGCAGGCCTGATGCTCGCCGACGCTCTCGAGCACCTGGTGCGTGGCATCGTCGACCACCCGGACGACGTCCGCGTGAACGCGTCGACGCTGCGCCGCGGGGACCTGCTCGAGGTGCGCGTGCACCCTGACGACCTCGGCCGGGTCATCGGCCGCGGCGGTCGCACGGCACGCGCGCTGCGCACCGTCGTCGGTGCGCTCTCGACGGACGGCGCGGTCCGTGTCGACGTCGTGGACGTCGACCGGCGCTGAGTCATCGCCGAAGGCCCGGTCCCCTAGCCTGGGGACCGGGCCTTCGTCATTCCCACCCCCCGATCGTGAGGACTCCCATGCTGCTGACCGTCGCGCGGATCGGCCGTGCCCACGGCCTGCGCGGAGAGGTCGCCCTCGACCTGCGGACCGACGCCCCCGAGGAGCGCTTCGGCGACGGCGCCGTGCTCGCGACCGTGCCCGCCGCGCGAGGGCCGTTGACCGTCGTCGGCACCCGCATCCAGCAGGGCCGCTGGTACGTGACGTTCGCGCAGATCACCGACCGGACCACGGCCGAGGCGATGCGCGGCACCGAGCTCGTCGTCGACGAGGACGCCTCGGACGAGGACGACGCCTGGTACCCGCACGAGCTCGCGGGGCTGCGCGCCGAGCACGTCGACGGCCGGGTGCTGGGCGAGATCGTCGGCCTGGAGCACCTGCCCGCGCACGACATGCTGGTGCTGCGCGAGCCCGACGGCGCCCGCACGCTCGTGCCGTTCGTCCGCGCAATGGTCCCCGTCGTGGACGTCGCGGGCGGCCGCGTGGTGCTGGACCCGCCGGGCGGCCTGCTGGCGTCCGACGTCGCGAATCTGGTGGTCTCGGAGGAGACCGTCGGAGACGACGACTGACGTGCGCATCGACGTCGTCTCGATCTTCCCCGAGTACCTGGCGCCGCTGGACCTGTCGCTCGTCGGCAAGGCGCGGACGGGCGGCCTGCTGGACCTGCGCGTGCACGACCTGCGCGACTGGACCACGGACCGCCACCGCACCGTGGACGACACCCCCTTCGGCGGCGGTGCCGGCATGGTGATGCGGCCCGATGTGTGGGGCGCCGCCCTCGACGAGCTCCTCGACGAGGACGCGCACCTTCTGGTGCCGACGCCGTCGGGGGAGCCGTTCACGCAGCGGACCGCGGAGGCGCTGGCCGACGAGACGCACCTCGTGCTCGCGTGCGGACGCTACGAGGGGATCGACGCCCGGGTGGCCGAGCACTACCGGTCGCGCGGGCGGGTCACCGAGTTCTCCCTGGGGGACTACGTGCTCAACGGGGGCGAGGTGGCCGCGCTCGTCGTGGTCGAGGCCGTCGCGCGCCTGCTGCCCGGCGTCGTCGGGAACCCCGAGTCGCTGGTCGAGGAGTCGCACGGGGCCGCGGGTCTGCTGGAGTACCCCGTCTACACCAAGCCGCCGGCGTGGGCGGGGCTCGAGGTCCCGGACGTGCTCCTGTCCGGGCACCACGCGCGCATCGCGCGCTGGCGGCGGGACACGGCCCTGCGCCGGACCGCCGCACGTCGGCCGGACCTGATCGCGGCACTGGCCGTCGACGAGCTGGACGCCCACGACCTCGCGACCCTGGCGACGCTCGGCTGGCACCCCGTGGACGGGCGCCTCACCCCTGCGTGACGTTCCGCACCCGATTAACCGCCGGTGCGCCCCGTGTGGCAGACTTGCCCGTTGGTGCGCGCAGGCCGCGTCTCTGCCACAGGGGAGACGAATCACGACCACCCGGGGTTCGACCCCCGACGCACCGGACCATCAGACCAAGGACGCCGGTCCTGCCCTGCACGGGCAGCCGTGACGCCCTCGACGACGTTCCTGACCTGTGGCAGGGCGGGGAAGTGACATCACATGCACACGCTCGACAGTGTCGACGCAGCATCGCTGCGCTCCGACATCCCGGACTTCCGCGCCGGTGACACCCTGAAGGTCAACGTCAAGGTCGTCGAGGGCAACCGCTCGCGCATCCAGGCGTTCCAGGGTGTCGTCATCGGCCGCCAGGGTGACGGCGTCCGCGAGACGTTCACGGTCCGCAAGGTCAGCTTCCAGGTCGGCGTCGAGCGCACGTTCCCCGTGCACTCCCCGAGCCTGGAGTCGATCGAGGTCGTGACGCGCGGCGACGTGCGACGCGCGAAGCTGTACTACCTGCGCAAGCTCCGTGGCAAGAAGGCCAAGATCAAGGAGAAGCGCGACTTCACCCCCGCCGCGAAGAAGGCCTGAGCCTCCTCGCACGCGACGTCCTGACGGGCGGCCACCGATCCGGTGGCCGCCCGTCGGCGTCTGTGGGGGGCGCGGCCGCAGGTCAGGCGCGTCGCGAGGTCATGAGGCCCGTGACCCGCGCAAGACGGCGCATCTCGCCGGGTGGTCGTGTGCGCGATCGGGTCCCTCGCATGCGAGAGTGTGCGGGTGATCGACCGACCCGCCCGAGACCTCGACGAGGACTCGTCGCCCACGTCGTGGCCGGGGCGCGAGGCACCCGGCGAGGCCGTGGCAGGCCCGCGGCTCCCCGACGTGACGGGTTCGGGTGACGATGCCGAGCCTCCCTCGGGGACCAGTCGTCGGCACGCCGCGTCCCGCCGCCCGAGCGGCGCGGGGTCGCTGCTGCGCGAGACGGTCATCATCCTCGTCAGCGCGATCGTGCTGTCGCTGCTGGTCAAGACGTTCCTCGTGCAGGCGTTCTTCATCCCCAGCCAGTCCATGCACGACACCCTGATCGAGCACGACCGCATCCTCGTGAGCAAGCTGACGCCGGGACCGTTCGACCTGCGTCGCGGGGACATCGTCGTGTTCAAGGATCCCGGCGGCTGGCTGCCCGCCGACGTCGCGCCGGACCCCGGTCCGGTGCGCGGCGCGATCAACGACGCCCTGACGTTCATCGGGCTCTACCCCGCCGACGCCAACGAGCACCTGGTCAAGCGGCTCATCGGACTGCCCGGGGACCACGTCGCCTGTGCCGGCCCGGGCGAGCCCGTGACGGTCAACGGTGAACCCCTCGACGAGCCGTACCTCGCCGAGGGCGTGCTGCCCAGCGACATCGCGTTCGACATCACGGTGCCGGAGAACAGCATCTGGGTCATGGGTGACAACCGGTCGCACTCGTCGGACTCGCGCTACAACCAGGGCAAGCCCGGCGGGGGCTCCGTGCCCATCGCCAACGTCGTCGGCGTCGCCTTCGTGACCGTCTGGCCGATCGAGCGCGTCGGCATCCTGCACAACCCCACCAGCACGTTCGCGGACGTGCCCGACCAGCCATGACCACGGTCGCGGCCGCCCGTCGGCCGGTCACGCCGCGCACGCCGCCCCACCTGCGGCACGAGCGGGTGCTGCTGCGCGACGGCGCGCGGTTGCTGGCGGGGATGGACGAGGTCGGCCGCGGGTCGCTGGCGGGTCCGGTGAGCGTCGGCGTGGTCGTCGTGGACGCCACGACGAGGTCCGCCCCGAAGGGTGTCGCGGACTCCAAGCTCCTCGCGCCGGCGGCCCGGACACGGCTGCTGCCGGCCCTCAATCGCTGGGGGCTGGCGCGAGCGGTGGGCCACGCGAGCGCCGACGAGATCGACGAGATCGGGATCATCGCCGCCCTGCGCCTGGCCGGGACCCGCGCGCTGGCGGCGATCGCCGCGACCGTCGGACCGGTGGACGTCGTCCTCCTCGACGGGTCCCACGACTGGCTCAGCCGCCCCGCGCAGCCCGACCTGTTCACCGTCGACGAGCAGCCGGACCTGCCGGCACCGCGCGTGCACGTGCGGATCAAGGCCGACCGCACCTGCGCGTCCGTCGCGGCCGCCAGCGTGCTCGCGAAGTGCGAGCGGGACGCCCTCATGGTCGCGCTCGCCGCCGAGCACCCCGCCTACCGGTGGGACGAGAACAAGGGCTACGCGTCGGCGGAGCACATGGCGGCCCTGCGCGAGCTGGGCCCGAGCGTGCTGCACCGGCGCTCCTGGCGGCTGCCCGGGCTCGGCGAGGACGCGGACCTGGAGCCGGACGACGGGCTGGACGACGACGTCCTGGGCGACGTCGACGAGCTCGACGACGACGAGGTTCTCCTCGGGCGCGAGCCGTCCTGACCGCTCGCCCGCGTGGCAGGCGCGGCCGGGACCGCGCGCATGGGGGATGATGTCCCGGTGAGCGCGGAGGACCTGGAGAACTACGAGACCGACATGGAGCTCGCGCTGTACCGCGAGTACCGCGACGTCGTGGGGCTCTTCTCCTACGTCGTCGAGACCGAGCGACGCTTCTACCTGGCGAACCAGGTGGACCTGCAGGTCAGGTCCGCCGCGGGTGAGGTGTACTTCGAGCTGACGCTCGCCGACGCGTGGGTCTGGGACGTGTACCGCTCGGCGCGGTTCGTGAAGTCCGTGCGCGTGGTCACGTTCAAGGACGTGAACGTCGAGGAGCTGGCGAAGGCCGAGCTCGACCTCGGCGGCAGCGCGGGCTTCGCCCGCTGACCCACCCGTACGTCGGCCTCGCGGGCGCACCGCTGCCGCGCAGCGAGCCGCCCACAGCCCCGCCGGAGCGCCGCCGCGTCCCCGACCGGGCGGTTCCGCCTCCTCGGCACCCTCCCGCGCTGGCAGCGTCCAGCGCGGAGGTGGTCCGGTGCGTGCGAAGGACGCGGTGGGGCGGTACGGCGAGGACGTGGCGGCGGCGCACGTGCGCGGGCGCGGCTGGGAGGTGCTCGACCGCAACTGGCGGACCCGGGAGGGCGAGCTGGACCTGGTCGCGCTCGACGGCGACGAGCTGGTGGTGGTCGAGGTCAAGACCCGCCGGTCGGTCGCGTTCGGGCACCCCGCGGAGGCCGTGACCCCGCGCAAGCTGGCGCGCGTCCGGCGCCTCGCCGCCCTGTGGCTGGCCGCGCACGACGTCCATCCCCGCTCGGTGCGGGTCGACGTGATCGCCGTGCTGCTGCCGGTGCGCGGCGCCGCCGAGGTCGACCATCTCGTCGGGGTGGTCTAGGTGGTGCTCGGGCGCACGCTCGGCGTCGCGCTGGTCGGGCTGACCGGGCACGTGGTCGAGGTCGAGGCGCATCTCGCGCCCTCCCTGCCGGCCTTCACCCTGGTCGGGCTGCCGGACGCCTCGCTGGCCGAGTCCCGGGACCGGGTCCGGGCCGCCGTGACGTCGTCCGGCCTCGCGTGGCCCAACCGGCGCATCACGGTCAACCTCTCGCCCGCCACCCTGCCCAAGTCCGGCTCGGGCTTCGACCTGGCCATCGCGATCGCCACCCTCGCGGGCGCGGAAGCGATCGACCCGGCCGCGACCCGCGACGTCGTGCACCTCGGCGAGCTCGGGCTCGACGGTCGGCTCAGGCCCGTGCGTGGCGTGCTGCCCGCCGTTGCCGCCGCCGTCGCCGCGGGGCACCGCCGGGTGGTGGTGGCGGCCGCGAACGCCGCGGAGGCGCGGCTGGTGCCCGGTGCGCAGGTGGTCGGGGCCACCAGCCTCGCGCAGGTGGCCGCGGGCTACGGCGCGAGCCTGGAGGTGCCCGAGGTGCCACCGGTGTCGGTCGAGGCGATCACCGCGCGGCCGAGGACGGCAACGCTGGATCTGTCGGACGTCGTCGGCCAGCCGGAGGCGCGTGCGTGCCTCGAGGTCGCCGCCGCGGGCGGTCACCACCTGCTCATGGTGGGTCCGCCGGGCACGGGCAAGACCATGCTCGCGGCCCGCCTGCCGGGGTTGCTGCCCGACCTGTCCGAGGCGGACGCGGTGGAGGTCACCGCCGTGCACTCCGTGGCCGGCGCGTTCGACCCGGGCGGCGGGTTGCTGCGTCGGCCGCCGTTCGAGGACCCGCACCACACCGCCACCCCTGCGAGCGTCGTGGGCGGTGGCTCCGGCCTGCCGCGACCGGGTGCCGCGTCGCGCGCGCACCGCGGCGTGCTCTTCCTCGACGAGGCCCCCGAGTTCTCCACCGCGGTCCTCCAGACCCTCCGGCAGCCGCTCGAGCACGGTGAGCTGGTGCTGCACCGGGCAGCGGGCACCGCTCGGTACCCCGCACGCTTCCAGCTGGTCCTGGCGGCCAACCCGTGCCCCTGCGGCCAGGCCGTCGGCAAGGGGCTGTCGTGCACGTGCCGACCCGAGCAGCGCAGACGGTACTTCGGGAAGCTGTCCGGGCCGCTGCTCGACCGCGTGGACCTGCAGGTCGAGCTGGCGCCGTCACGTGCCGGCGCGGCGGCGGGGGAGTCCACGGCGACGGTGGCCGCGCGGGTGGTCGGCGCTCGCGCGGCGCAGGCCGAGCGGCTGCGGGGCACTCCGTGGCGCACGAACGGCGATGTCCCGGGAGGCTGGCTCCGCGAGCGTCTGGGTCCCGACCGCTCGCTCGTCTCCGACCTCGACCGCGCACTCGACCGGGGGACGTTGAGCCTGCGCGGGGTGGACCGCGTGCTGCGGGTCGCGTGGACGTTGGCAGACCTGGCCGGCCGGGCGGCGCCTGGGCGCGCCGACGTCGGGCAGGCGCTGCTGCTGCGCACCCGCGGGCACGGCGCATGACCGGCGCAGGCGCGGACGTCCTGGCGCGCGCGGCGTGGAGCGGTCTGGCGGAACCGGGGGACCCCGTCGCCGGGGCCCTCGTGGAGCAGCTCGGTGCCGTCGACGCGCTCGCGTGGGTGCGCGGGGCGCTCGCGGMGGCTGGGACGCCGGACCTCGGTCCGCTCGAGGGCGGGCACGGTCGGCTCGCTCCGGCCGACACCGCGCGGATCGGCCGCGCGCTGGCCCGCTGGGCGGCGCGACTGCCGGACTGCGACCCGCGGCGTGCGCTCGACCGGCTGGACCGGCTCGACGGCGCCGTCCTGGTCCCCGGAGATCCCCGGTGGCCCGTGGCGATCGACGATCTCGGGGTCGAGGCGCCGTTCTGCCTCTGGGTGCGCGGCGACCTCGATCTCGCCGCGGTCTCGCCCCGCAGCGTCGCGGTCGTCGGGTCGCGCGCCGCGACGTCGTACGGGGAGCGCGTGGCGTTCGACCTGGCCGACGGGCTCGCCGACGCCGGCGGCTGCGTGGTCTCGGGCGGCGCGTACGGCATCGACGCGGCCGCGCACCGCGGGGCGCTGGCCCGGGGCGGCACCACCCTCGTCGTCCTCGCCGGAGGGGTCGACCGCGCGTACCCCGCCGGCAACGCCCGGCTCCTCGAGTCCGTGGTCGTCGGGGGCGGCGCGCTCGTCTCGGAGGTGCCGCCGGCCACCCTGCCGACGAAGAGCCGGTTCCTCCAGCGCAACAGGCTGATCGCCGCGGCCGGGCGGGCCACCGTCGTGGTCGAGGCGGCCTGGCGGTCGGGCGCCATGAGCACCGCCCACCACGCGGCGCGGCTCCTGCGGCCCGTCGGCGCCGTGCCCGGTCCGGTCACGTCGATGGCCTCCGCGGGCTGCCACCGTCTGCTGCGCGACGGGGTCGCCGTCTGCGTGACGGACGCGGCGGAGGTGCGCGAGCTCGCGGCAACGAACGGCGCCGACCTCGACGCGGTGGTGGCGGCGGAGCGCGCGGCCGACGCGCGAGCGGCTCGACCGGGGGACGGCCTGGACCCGGTCGCCCGGCGGGTGCTCGATGCCATGCCGCGGCGCGTCCCGGCCGACCTCGAGCGCGTCGCCAGCGTCGCGGGCGTCTCCGTGGCCGAGGCCCGTGGCGCGCTGGGGCTGCTGGAGCTCGACGCGTGGGTGGTCCGACGCGCAGGCGGGTGGATCGCCGTGAGTCGTCTCACACCATGACGCCCGACCGTGTCCAGAAGGCGCGCCGAGAACGGTGTGAAGAACATGGGGGTGAGGTGATCTGCGGGTGAAAAAAACGCGCGACCGGGCATTTCTTGGTCGGCGAATCGGACATTGTGCCGGGATTCGCCCAGCGTTAGCCCGGGCAGGTGAAAGCGCTGCTTGTTCCCGGCTGTGTTTCAGGTCACCGTACTCACATGGACGTGGTCGAGATCACTGCAGGGGCGCCGAATCGCGGCCGCCTCCTGTCGGAGTTCTCGGCACACCTGAGTGCGCAGCGGGGATTGTCGGCGAACACCAACCGCGCTTACGTCGGCGATGTCGAGCAGCTTCTCGGATATGCCTCGCGGCACGGTCGCACCACCCTCGACTCGATCGATCTGTCCGTGCTGCGCGGCTGGCTCGCGTCGATGGCCACCACGCACCGCAGCCGCGCGACCCTCGCCCGCCGCGGCGCCGCCGTCCGCACGTTCTTTGCCTGGGCCAGCCGCACGCACCGTGTGCCGGCCGACCCGGCCCTGCGTCTCGCCACCGCGCGGGCCGCCTCGCCGCTGCCGACCGTGCTCCGCCTGGAGCCCGTCACCCAGATGCTCGACCTCGCTCGCGACCGGGCCGCCGGCGGCGACGCCATGGGCCTGCGGGACTGGGCGCTCCTGGAGCTGCTGTACGCCACGGGCGTCCGCGTCGGCGAGGTCTGCGGTGCCGACCTCGGCGACCTGGACCTGCACGAGCGCACGCTCCGGGTGGTCGGCAAGGGCGACAAGGAGCGCGTCGTCCCGTTCGGCAAGCCCGCCGCGACCGCGCTGAGCGCGTGGCTCGAGCGTGGCCGCCCGCAGCTCGTGCACCCGACCTCGCCGTCGGCCGTCTTCCTCGGCCTCCGCGGGGGCCGTCTCGACCAGCGCCAGGCGCGCTCGGTCGTCCACCAGGCCGCCGCCCTCGCGGGCGTCGACGACGTGGCGCCGCACGCGCTGCGTCACACCGCCGCGACCCACCTCCTCGAGGGTGGCTCGGACCTGCGCAGCGTCCAGGAGATCCTCGGCCACGCCAGCCTGGCCACGACGCAGCGCTACACCCACGTCTCGGCCGACCGCCTGCGGTCTGCCTTCCAGCAAGCGCACCCACGAGCATGACGCACACGATGGAGTCGACGATGACGACGCAGCTGGACGCCGCCTTCCCGGTGCGCACCCGGATGACCAGCACGGCCCCCGAGGGAGTCATCCCGCAGCCGTGGCCCGCCACCGCAGCGGAGGTCGCGTCCCCGACGGTCCCGATCACGCGTGGGGTGCCGGCTCCGCGCGGACCGGTCGCGCCCAGCCGGTCCGTCGAGGAGGTCGACGCCCTCTGGGAGGACTACAAGGCGTCGCAGTCCCCGCGGGCGCGCGAGGGCTTGATCCTGCACTACGCGCCGCTGGTCTCCGCCGTCGCCGGCCGCGTCGGGATGCGCCTGCCCAGCACGGTCGAGCAGGCCGACCTCGTGTCGTACGGCATGTTCGGTCTGATCGACGCCATCGAGAAGTACCAGACCGACCGCGCCGTGAAGTTCGAGTCGTACGCGTCGTCCCGCATCCGCGGCGCGATCATCGACGAGCTGCGGGCGATGGACTGGGTCCCGCGCTCGGTCCGCACCAAGGCCCGCGCGGTCGACCGCGCGTACGCGGAGCTCGAGGCCAAGCTGCACCGCACCCCGACCGAGGACGAGGTGGCCCGCCACCTCGAGATGCCCGTCGAGGACCTGCGTGCCATCTACTCCCAGCTGTCGACCGTCAACGTCGCCGCCCTCGACGAGCTGCTCGGCGGCGGTGACGACCGCCCCGGCGGGGTCTCGCTCGGCGACACCCTCGGCGACGACCGCACGCTGGACCCCGCCAGCTCGATGGAGGCGGCCGAGACCAAGTTCCTGCTGGCGCGCGCGATCGAGTGCCTGGGCGAGCGCGAGCGCATCGTCGTCGTCCTCTACTACTACGAGGGCATGACGCTCGCGGAGATCGGCCGGGTGCTTGGCGTGACCGAGTCCCGCATCTCGCAGATGCACACCGCCGCGATGGTGCGCCTCCGGACCCGCCTCCTCGAGGCCGAGCGCGTCTGAGCGTCGCGACCTCCGTCACGGCCCGCCGCGGCGTTCGCGGTCGGGCAGCGGGTCGTCGACGATCGGGATGTCGAGGCCATGCAGGGGTATACGGAGCTGGTGAGTGCGGCCCGTGCGCCGGCCGACCTCATTCACCCGCTCACCCGGACGACCGCACTCCGCACGGCGAGCGCACCAGGGGCTCAGCCGTCTTCACGGAGGGGCAGGAGCACCACCGGGCCCTCACCCGGCAGCAGTGCCATCGGGTCGACGTAGTCGCTGCCCACCCGCACGCCCCAGTGCAGGCAGGTGGCCGGCGCGCAGTGCGAACCCGTCGTCAGGACGACCCCGAGCGTCTGGCCGGCGCCGACGACGTCGCCGACCCGGACCCCCGCGAGCACCGGCTCGACGCTCGACCGGCGCCCGTCCGCGTCGGTCACCGTCACGACCMCCCGACCCGCCACCGCCCCGGCGAAGGTGACGGTGCCGGCGACCGGCGCGAGGACCGTCGCCCCCGCACCGGAGCGTAGGTCGACGCCGCGGTGGCCCGCCGCCCACGGTTGGGGCGGGTGCTCGAAGCGTCGCGCGACGTCGGCCGCCCCGGCGAGCGGCAGCCGATAGGTCCCCGCGGGCGACGGGGGTGCGGTCGGTGCGGCCGAGCCGGATGCGGCGAGCACCGCCGTCGCGAKCGCCACGAGCAGACCGACGGCGCCGCACCCGAGCACGAACCGCAGCGAGCCCCGCCGGTCCTGGAGCTCTGGGGGACGCGCGCGGCGCGCATCAGCCGCGCGGCGTCCGCCAGGTGGCGCGCCGCCGGCCCGGGGCCCGGCGGGCGTGCGCGGTGAAGGGTCGGGTCCGCCCGAGGGTTCCGGACGGGCCAACGGCGTCCGCGCCACGGGTGGGGTGTCCGCCCCAGGGGATGCGGCGGGACCGGGCGACGACACCGGACGGGGGCTGACGGGAGCTCGGGTCATGACGGCGATCGTCGTCGGACGGCCGAGCCCCCGAGAGGGCCGGGACCTGATCTGGGGACACGCAGCTAGCCGCCGGGGGCTGTGGGCGGCTCGTCGGTCGGGAGCAGTCCCGCCGATCGGCTAAACTTCTGGTGCGACCGGTCCGTACCGGTCGACTTCGCGCGTCATCCACCCGACCAGGGACCCGCCGGCCATCGTGCCGACGAGCACCAGGACGGGGTCGATCTCCGCAGCGGTCCGGGCTCCTGCACCAGTGGCAGTCCCCGGAGCGGACGACGACATGGCGCCAGGGGCGCCGACCAGCTGGTCGGAGCCGACAACCGAGATGCGGGCCCCAGGACGGGCCCGCCTTGACGTGCGCACCCTGCGGTGCGCACCGGAAGGACGTGCCATGGCCGTCGTGACCATGCGCCAGCTGCTCGAGAGCGGTGTCCACTTCGGGCACCAGACCCGCCGCTGGAACCCCAAGATGAAGCGCTTCATCTTCACCGAGCGCAACGGCATCTACATCGTCGACCTGCAGCAGTCGCTGTCGTACATCGACAACGCGTACGACTTCGTGAGCCAGACCGTCGCGCACGGCGGGACGATCCTGTTCGTCGGCACGAAGAAGCAGGCGCAGGAGCCGGTCGCCGACCAGGCCGCCCGCGTCGGCATGCCCTACGTCAACCAGCGCTGGCTCGGTGGCATGCTCACCAACTTCAGCACGGTGCACAAGCGTCTCCAGCGCCTCAAGGAGCTCGAGCAGATCGACTTCGACGACGTGGCGGGCTCGAACCTCACGAAGAAGGAGCTGCTCGTCCTGCGCCGCGAGAAGGACAAGCTCGCGAAGACGCTCGGCGGCATCCGCGACATGGCCAAGGTCCCCTCGGCCGTGTGGATCGTCGACACGAACAAGGAGCACCTCGCCGTCAACGAGGCGCGCAAGCTCGGCATCCCGGTCGTCGCCATCCTCGACACCAACTGCGACCCCGACGTCGTCGACTACCCGATCCCGGGCAACGACGACGCGATCCGCGCCGTGCAGCTGCTGACCCGCGTCATCGCGGACGCCGCGGCCGACGGTCTGCTCAAGCGCCACTCGGGCCGTACGGCCGCTGCCGAGGGCACCACGACCGACGCCGAGCCGCTCGCCGAGTGGGAGCGCGAGCTCCTCGCTGGTGCCGAGGCCGACCTGGCGAGCACCGAGGTCGCCGCTGACGCGACCGAGGCCGTCGCCGAGGCGAAGACCGAGATCGCGGAGGAGGTCGCCGAGGAGGTCGTGGCCGAGGCCGTGGTCGAGGCGATCGCCGAGGAGATCGTCGCCGAGGTCGTGGCCGAGGAGGTCGCCGAGGAGGCTGCCGCCGAGGTCGTCGCCGACGAGGCTGCCGCCGAGGGCGACACCGACTCCAAGTGACCCCGCCGGTGCCGGTGGCCCTCCAGGGGTCACCGGCACCAGCGCGTCACCGGACCCGGACGGGTCCCGCTCGAAACGTCACGACTCAGAGGAACGGACACGACTGATGGCGAACTACTCGCTCGCAGACATCAAGGCGCTGCGCGAGAAGACCGGTGCCGGAATGATGGACGTCAAGAAGGCGCTCGAGGAGGCGGAGGGCGACTCCGACAAGGCTCTCGAGCTCATCCGCGTCAAGGGCCTCAAGGGCGTCGGCAAGCGTGAGGGCCGCGCGGCCTCGGACGGCCTCGTCGTCGCTCACGTCGGCCCGACGGCCGACGGCGAGGGTCAGACGGGCGTGCTCGTCGAGATCAACTCGGAGACCGACTTCGTCGCGAAGAGCCCGAACTTCGTCGCCCTCGCGGACCGCGTCCTCGCGGCTGCGGTCGACAGCCCGGCGCGCGACGCCGACGCGCTGCTGGCCACCGAGGTCGACGGCTCCAGCGTGCAGACCATCGTCGACGAGACCGCCGCCACGCTCGGCGAGCGCGTCGTCGTGCGCCGCCTGGCCCGCGTGGCCGGTGAGCACGTCGAGGTCTACCTGCACAAGGTCAGCAAGGACCTGCCCCCGCAGGTCGGCGTGCTCGTCGCGACCGACGCTGCCGGCGCCGGCGTGGCCCGGGACATCGCGACGCACATCGCGGCGTTCTCGCCCACGTACCTCACGCGCGAGGAGGTCTCGGCCGACGTCGTCGCGAACGAGCGCCACATCGCCGAGGAGACGGCCCGCAACGAGGGCAAGCCCGAGGCCGCGCTGCCGAAGATCATCGAGGGCCGCCTGAACGGCTTCTTCAAGGAGAACGTCCTGCTCGAGCAGGCGTTCGCCAAGGACAACAAGAAGACCGTCGCCCAGGTTCTCTCCGAGGCCGGCGGCACGCTGACGGGCTTCGTCCGTTACCGCGTGGGAGCCTGACCCCATGTGATCGACGACGGCCCCGGCCCTGCGGGGACCGGGGCCGTCGTCGGTACCAGCTCGACCCAACTCTTGTGGAGGCGCTGTGACCCAGGACCCCGAGTCGACCCGCGGGGCGGTGCCGGAGCGGCGTGTGCTGCTCAAGCTCTCCGGCGAGACGTTCGGGGGTGGTGACGTGGGCCTCGCCGCCGACGTCGTCCAGCGCGTCGCTGCCGAGATCGCGGTGGCCGTCCGCGCCGGGGTCCAGGTCGCGATCGTGGTCGGCGGCGGCAACTTCTTCCGCGGCGCCGAGCTCTCGCAACGTGGGCTCGACCGGGCCCGCGCCGACTACATGGGCATGCTCGGCACGGTCATGAACTGCCTCGCGCTCCAGGACTTCCTCGAGCAGGCCGGCGTCAGCACGCGCGTGCAGACCGCGATCGCGATGGGCCAGGTGGCGGAGCCGTACATCCCGCTGCGCGCCATCCGGCACCTGGAGAAGGGCCGCGTCGTGATCTTCGGCGCCGGCGCGGGCATGCCGTACTTCTCGACGGACACCGTCAGCGTGCAGCGCGCCCTCGAGACGCACTGCCACGAGGTGCTCATGGGCAAGAACGGCGTGGACGGCGTGTACTCCGCGGACCCGCGGACGGACCCCGACGCCGTGAAGCTCGACCACCTCACCTATACCGACGCGCTGGTCAACGACCTGGGCGTCATGGACGGCTCGGCGCTCAGCCTGTGCCGCGACAACGACGTGCGCATGCGCGTGTTCGGTCTCGAGGAGGCCGGGAACGTCACGCGCGCGCTGCAGGGTGAGAAGATCGGCACGCTGATCACGGCAAGCTGAGAACCACTGCACGGCCCACACGACCAACCCGCACGAAGGAGCTCCGGTGATCGACGAGACCCTCTTCGAGGCTGAAGAGAAGATGGACAAGGCCGTCGAGGTCGCCAAGGAGGACTTCTCGACGATCCGCACCGGTCGCGCCAACGCCGCGATGTTCTCCAAGGTGTTCGTCGACTACTACGGCAGCCCGACGCCCCTGCAGCAGCTCGCGTCGTTCAACGTCACCGAGGCGCGCACCATCCTCGTGTCGCCGTTCGACAAGTCGTCGACCACCGCGATCGAGAAGGCGCTGCGCGACTCCGACCTCGGCGTCAACCCGACCAACGACGGCAACGTCATCCGCATCGTGCTGCCCGCCCTCACGCAGGAGCGGCGCAAGGACTTCGTGAAGCTCGCCCGGACCAAGGCCGAGGACGCGCGCATCTCGGTGCGCAACGTGCGCCGTCGCGCCAAGGAGGAGCTGGACCGCATCGTCAAGGACGGCGAGGCCGGCGAGGACGAGGTCGGCCGTGCGGAGAAGGAGCTCGAGTCCCTGACGAAGAAGCACGTGGATCTCATCGACCACCTGCTGTCGTCCAAGGAGAACGAGCTCCTCGAGGTCTGATGAGCCAGACAGCCATCGCCGCCACCCGGACCCCTCGCCCCGGTCGTGACCTGCCGGTCGCGATCGTCGTCGGCGTCGCCATGCTCCTGGCGGTGGTCGCGTCGCTGTTCATCCGCAAGGAAGCCTTCGCCGTCGTCGCCGTGCTGGCCGTGTGCGCCGGGCTGTGGGAGCTGGCGCAGGCGTTCACGCGCCGCAACATCCACCTGCCGCTGCTGCCGCTGCTGGTCGGCGCGATCGGCATCCTCGTCTCCGCGTACACGGCGGGGCCCGAGGCGCTGTTCGTCGCGTTCATGCTGACGGTGGGCGGCGTCGTCGTCTGGCGCGTCCTCGACGGCAGCGGTCAGCCCGCCCTGCGCGACGCCACGGCCGGTGCCTTCGCTGCTGCGTACCTGCCGTTCCTCGGCGGCTTCGTCATGCTCATGCTCGCGGAGCCCGACGGCCCGTCGCGCGTGATGCTGTTCATCCTCCTGTGCGTCGCCAGCGACGTCGGCGGCTACACGGTCGGCGTGCTGCTCGGCCGGCACCCGCTCGCCCCGTCGGTGAGCCCGAAGAAGACCTGGGAGGGTCTGGCCGGCTCCATCGTGCTGGCGTGCGTGGTCGGCGTCGTCGGGATCCAGGTCGCGTTCGGCGGCGAGCCGCTGGTCGGGGTGTTCCTCGGCCTGGCGACCGTCGTCACCGCGACGCTCGGCGACCTCGCGGAGTCGCTGCTCAAGCGCGACCTCGAGCTCAAGGACATGGGCCGGCTGGTGCCGGGGCACGGCGGCCTCCTGGACCGCCTCGACTCGCTCGTCCTGACCGCCCCGGCCGTGTACGTCGTCCTCACGGTCCTCCAGCCCGCCTGAACTATCTGAGAGGGGTACCGCGATGACTGGTACACCCGTTCGCCTCGACCTGTCCTCGCCCAGCCGGGGACCTCGCGGCAAGCCGCCCAAGCACTTCGTCGACCTCACCCCCGAGCAGCGCATCGACGCCGTCACGGAGCTGGGGGAGAAGCCCTTCCGGGCCAAGCAGCTGGCGACCCACTACTTCACGCACCTCACCAACGACCCCGCGCTGATGACCGACCTGCCCAAGGCGACGCGCGACAAGCTGGTGGAGGGGCTGTTCCCGCAGCTGCTCACGGCGCACCGCACGCAGACCGCGGACAAGGGCACGACCGTCAAGACGCTCTGGCACCTGTTCGACGGCGCCAAGGTCGAGTCGGTCCTCATGCGCTACGCCAACCGCACCACGCTGTGCGTGTCCAGCCAGGCGGGGTGCGGGCTCGCGTGCTCGTTCTGCGCGACCGGCCAGCTGGGCCTGACCCGCAACCTGTCGACGGCGGAGATCGTCGAGCAGGTGCGCGCGGCGGCCCGGTCGCTCGCCGACGGCGAGGTCCCCGGGGGACCGACGCGTCTGAGCAACGTCGTGTTCATGGGCATGGGTGAGCCGCTGGCCAACTACAAGTCGGTCATGGAGACGGTGCGCCGCCTGGTCGCGCCGACGCCGGACGGTCTCGGCATGTCCGCGCGCAACGTGACGGTGTCGACCGTCGGGATGGTGCCGGCCATGGACCGGCTGGCCAAGGAGGGCATCCCCGTCACGCTGGCGCTGTCGCTGCACGCGCCCGACGACGAGCTCCGCAGCGAGCTCGTGCCGGTGAACACGCGGTGGAGCGTGGACGAGGCGCTCGACTCCGCGCACCGCTACTTCGAGGTCACCGGGCGCCGGGTCTCCATCGAGTACGCGCTCATCCGCGACATCAACGACCACGCCTGGCGCGCGGACCTGCTGGGCGAGAAGCTCAACGCCCGCGGCCGCGGCTGGGTGCACTGCAACCCGATCCCGCTCAACCCGACGCCGGGTTCCAAGTGGACGGCGAGCGATCCGCGGGTCGAGCAGGAGTTCGTGGCACGCTTGCGTGCGCACGGGATCCCGACGACGATCCGGGACACCCGCGGCAGTGAGATCGACGGTGCCTGCGGCCAGCTCGCAGCGGAGGAGGACGAGTGAGCGACGGCATGTTCCGGACCGTCTCGGGCCTGAAGCAGGGGTACGACCCGGACGAGGTCGACGACTTCTTCGCGCACGCCCGTGCTGTCTACGAGCAGGGCCCCGCCGGCGGTCTGGCCAGCAAGGACGTGCGCGGTGTCGCGTTCGACATGGTGCGCGGCGGATACGTCACGGCCGCGGTGGACGCCGCGCTGGACCGCCTCGAGGCCGCGTTCGTGGCGCGGTCGCGCGCCGAGTACATCGCGACGCAGGGCCAGCAGGCGTGGATGAGCAAGCTGAGCGAGCAGGCGCGCACCCTCTACGGCCGGCTCGGTCGTCCCGACGGTGACCGGTTCGCCCCGCCGGACGGGCGCCACCAGGGCTACGAGCCCGCCGACGTCGACGAGCTGTGCCAGCGCCTGGTCGCCTACTTCGACAAGGGCACGCCGCTGTCGGCGGCCGAGGTGCGGTCGGCGACGTTCCGGCGCCGCAAGGGCCGCAACGCCTACGCGGAGGGACCGGTCGACGCCTTCCTGGCGCGTGCGGTCGAGGTGCTGCTCGGCGTCGAGTAGGCCCGCCACGACGAACGCGAACGGCCGCGCTCCCGAGGGAGCGCGGCCGTTCTCTCGTCGGCGGAGGTCAGCCGTCCTCGCGCTTGAACGTGCGCGTGCCGAACCAGATGCCGAGCGCCACGAGGACGACGGTCACCGCGGAGCCCCACAGTGCGGTCGACGTCCCGATGTCGCCGGCGAACTGGGCGCGGATGCCCGAGACCACGTGCTTGATCGGGTTGAGGTTGGACAGCGTGTTGAGCCACGCCGGCGCGGACGCGGCGGTGATGGGCAGCAGGATGCCGGACAGCAGCAAGAGCGGCAGCGCGATGCCGTTCATGAGGGGCGCCAGTGCGTCCTCGCTCTTGAGCGTGAGCGCGACGGCGTAGGACGCCGAGGCGAACGCGGCGGCGAGCAGCGCGGCGGTGATGATGCCGAGCACGATGCCCCAGAACGGCGCCTCCAGCCCGAACAGGAACGCCACCGACACCAGGACGACGCCCTGCACGGCGACGACGATCACGTCGCGCAGCACGCGGCCGAGCACGAGCGCCGACCGGGGCGCGGGGCTGACCCGCTCCGCCTCGATGACGCCGTCCCGCCACTCGCCGATGAGGCCGAAGCCGACGAACAGCGCGCCGAACATGCCGAGCTGGACCAGCAGGCCCGGGACGAACAGCTGGTACGCGTTCGTAGCGCCCAGCTGGGGGGCGAGCGGCTCGAGCAGCGGGCCGAACAGCGACAGGTACAGCACCGGCTGCAGGAGACCCATGACGGACCACACCGGGTTGCGCAGCGAGATGCGCATGGCGCGGCGGAACACCGTGAGGGTGTCGCGGACGAACGTGCTCCGGCCGCTCTGCTCGTCGGTGAACGTGGGGGTGGTGGCGACGGCGGTCATGCGGCCGCTCCTTCGTTGGTGGCGCTCTGCGCGGGGCTCTCGCCGTCGCGCAGCGAGCGGCCGGTCAGGGTGAGGAAGACGTCGTCGAGCGTGGGGCGACGGAGCTCGACGCCGTCGAGCTCGATGCCCTCGGCGTCGAGCGAGCGCAGCAGGCCGGCCAGGAGGGTGCGGCCCTGCGGGACGCGGACCTCGACGAGCGAGCCGTCGACCGTCGGGACGTCCGCGCCGGGCAGCTGGGCGGCGACGGCGGCGATGCGGACGACGTCGGCGGGCTGCGACGCGCTGAGCAGGACGGCGTCGCCGCTGACGCGCTGCTTGAGCTCCTCGGGGGACCCCTCGGCGACGATCTGGCCGTGGTCGATGACGAGGATCCGGTCGCAGAGGGCGTCGGCCTCGTCGAGGTAGTGCGTGGTGAGGAACACGGTGCTGCCGCGCTCGTCGCGAAGCCCCCGCACGTGCGTCCAGAGGTTGGCCCGGGCCTGCGGGTCGAGGCCGGTGGTCGGCTCGTCGAGGAACACGAGCCGCGGCGTGTGGATGAGGCCCATCGCGATGTCGAGGCGGCGGCGCTGGCCGCCGGAGAGCGACGAGCACTTGCGGTCCCAGAGCCCGTCGAGCTCGAGCTGGTCGAAGAGCTCGCGGCCGCGGGTGGCGGCGACGGAGCGCTCGACGCCGTAGAGCAGCGCGTGGTCGATGACCTCCTCGCCGGCGCGGGCCTCGCCCGACGTCGAGCCGGACTGGGCGACGTAGCCGATGCGGCGGCGGACGGCGCCGGGGTCGCGACGGAGGTCGGCGCCGGCGACGGTCGCCTCGCCACGGGTCGGCTTGAGGAGCGTGGTGAGCATGCGGAGCGTGGTCGTCTTGCCGGCTCCGTTCGGGCCGAGGAAGCCGACGATCTCGCCGGCCTCGACGTCGAGGTCGACACCGCGCACGGCGTCGACGTCCCCTCGGCGGGTCTTGTAGGTGCGGGCCAGGCCGCGGGCATGGATCATGCGGGGTCTCCTTCGGGTGGAGACCCAGTATTCAAGATGATCTATTACTCGTCAACCTTGACTATTACGTGTTCTCGTCCGCCATCGCATAGACGACCCACGGACCGACGCCCGCCGCGCGGGCGACCTCCAGCTGCTCGGGCGTCGGGTTCCACAGCGGTGGCTCGCCCTGGAACGAGTACGCGCCGCCGCGCACGCGATCGAGATAGCCGGCCGACCACTCGAGCTCGCCGCGCGTCCGGGCGATGATCAGCCGGGCGACCTCGGTCGCCGTGTCGGGCGTGTCCTTGGCCCCGAGGATCTCGTCGATCTGCGTCGCCAGGGACGAGACGAGGTCCTCCAGGAGGCGCGCCCGCGTCTCGACCGCACGCACGACCTCGTCGCGCGGGAGGGCGAACGCCATGTTGACGGCCGTGAGGAAGAGCGTGGGGTCGTCGATCGTCAGCAGGCCCGTGCGCACGAGGGAGAGGAACTCGTCCTCGCCGGCCGCGGTCAGCCGGTACGTCGTCCGCGGCGGCCTCGGCCCCTCGGCCACGACGCCCACCTCCTCGAGCAGGCCGGCCTTGGTCAGCGACTTGAGCGCGTTGTAGATCGATCCGGGGTGCACGTGCGCCCACCGGTCGACCTCCCAGCTGACCAGCTCGCGGCGCAGGAAGTAGCCGTGCACCGGTTGGAAGATCCGCACGCACCCCAGCACGAGCAGGCGGGTCGAGGAGCCCTGGGGCGTCGCAGGAGCGGGCATGCGGCGATCCTGCCACGGGCGATGCACGAAGATGGGCAGCGTGACACAGCGCAGCGTCGTCCTCCTCGGGTCCACCGGCTCGATCGGCACCCAGGCCGTCGACGTCATCACCCGCAACCCCGACCGGTTCGCCGTCGTCGGCCTGTCGGCCGGGGGTGGCGACGTCGCCCTGCTCGCCCGGCAGGCACGGGAGCTGGGCGTGTCGGCCGTCGCCGTCGCGGACCCGCGCGCGGAGGCTCCGCTGCGCGAGGCGCTCGGCGACGGCGTCGAGGTGCTCGTCGGCCCCGACGCGTCCACCGAGCTGGCGGGTCGCGGCGCCGACGTGGTGCTCAACGGGGTCACCGGCTCGGTCGGGCTGGGGCCGACGCTCGCGGCCCTGCGCGCGGGCAGCACGCTCGCGCTGGCCAACAAGGAGTCGCTCGTCGTCGGCGGCCGGCTCGTGCACGCCGCGCGGCAGCGCCCGGACCAGATCGTCCCGGTCGACTCCGAGCACTCGGCCATCGCGCAGGCGCTGCGCGGCGGCACGCACCCCGAGGTGCGGCGGCTGATCCTCACGGCGTCCGGCGGACCGTTCCGCGGGTGGACGCACGACGACGTCAAGGCCGTGACCCCGCAGCAGGCGCTCGCGCACCCGACCTGGACGATGGGGCCGGTGGTGACGATCAACTCCTCGACCCTCATGAACAAGGGCCTCGAGCTCATCGAGGCGCACCTGCTGTTCGACGTGCCGGTCGAGGACATCACGGTCGTCGTGCACCCGCAGTCCGTCGTGCACTCGATGGTCGAGTTCGTCGACGGGTCCACGCTCGCGCAGGCGTCACCGCCCGACATGCGGCTGCCGATCGCGCTCGGGCTGTCCTGGCCGGACCGCGTCGCGGACGTCGCGCCGCCCTGCGACTGGACGCAGGCCACCGCGTGGACGTTCGAGCCGCTGGACGAGCAGGTCTTCGGCGCGGTCCGGCTGGCGCGCGAGGCCGTCGCCGCGTCGGCGACCCACCCCGCCGTCTACAACGCCGCCAACGAGGAGTGCGTCGAGGCGTTCCTCGCCGGGCGGATCGGCTTCCTGGACATCGTGAGCACGGTCGAGCGCGTCCTCGGCGAGCACGAGGGCACCGCCCCGGACGCGCTCAGCCTGGACGCGGTGCTCGCGGCCGAGACGTGGGCCCGCGCCCGCGCCCAGGAGATCCTCGCCCGCGTCTGAGCGCGGGAATCCGGGGATCCGCGCACGGACCGTCGGCACAGTCTCGGATTCTCGGGACGGGACGGGACGGGACGGGATGGGACGAGGCGGCTCTGAGCCGGACCGGCCAGCCCGCGGCGCCGCGGCACCGTCAGTGGCCGAKCACCTGGTTCAGCAGGCCGGTCACGCGGCTCGGGCGACCCGTGMGACTCTCGGTGCGGTCGGCCCAGGCCGTGGCCCGCCGGGCCGCGGTGATGCCCGCCCACCGGAGGGGCTCGGGCTCCCAGGCGGGAGAGCGGTGGTCGACCCACGGCAGCCGGACGATGGGGCTGTCCGCGCCCGTGATGAGGTCGGCGAGGGTCCGTCCGGCCAGGTTGGTCAGCGCGACGCCGTCGCCCACGTAGCCGCCCGCCCAGCCGATCCCGGTGTCGGGATCCAGCCCGACCGACGGGTGCCAGTCGCGGGGCACGCCCAGCGGGCCGCCCCAGTGGTGGGTGATCTCGGCGCGGTCGAGCACGGGGAACAGGTCGACCAGCTCGCGCTCGAGGTGCGCCGCGGTGGCTCCGGCACGGTCGTACGAGGCGAGGATCGAGGAGCCCAGGTGGTACGGCGCCCCGCGGCCCCCGAACGCGAGCCGGTCGTCGGTGGTCCGCTGGCCGTAGACGATGAGGTTGCGGGCGTCCGTGAACGTCTCCGCGCGGGCGAGCCCGACCTCGGCCCACACCTCGGGCGGCAGCGGCTCGGTGGCGATCATGTGCGAGTACACGGGGGCGACCTCGCGGCGCGACCCCGGCAGGTGCGCGCTCCACGCCTCGGTGGCGCGGACGACCCAGCGCGCGCGCACGGTGCCGTGGTCCGTCACCACGGCACGCGGCGAGAGCCGCAGCGCGCGCGTCCCCTCGACCACCCGGGCGCCGCGAGAGAGCACGACGTCCAACAGGCCGAGGACCAGCCGGGCGGGCTGGATCCGCGCGCAGTCGGGCGTGAACGAGCCGCCGAGGACGCCGGCGGCGCGCACGTGCTCCTCGACGCCGGCGGGGTCGAGGAGGTGCGACTCGTCGTCCCAGCGGGCGTCCGCGGCGACGTCGGCCGCGACCCGCTCGAGCTGCGGGCCGTTGCGGGCCAGCGTGACGGTGCCGCCGAACGCGAAGCCGCAGTCGATCTGCTCGGCCGCGGCCACGCCGCCCACCTCGACGACGGTGTCGCGCATGGCGGCGCGCATCGCCGCCGCTGCGTCGTGCCCGTGGCGTCGGGCCAGCTCGTCGCCCGACAGCGGCAGCAGCGCGGAGCACCAGCCGCCGTTGCGGCCGCTGGCCCCGAAGCCCGCGACCTGCGCCTCGACCACGAGCACGTCGAGCGAGGGATCGGCCTCGAGCAGGTAGTACGCGGTCCACAGGCCGGTCAGCCCGGCGCCCACGACCACGACGTCGGCCTGCGCGTCGCCGTCGAGCGGGTCGAGCGGGGACCGCTGCGGGACTTGGTCGAACCAGAGGGACACCGTCACAGGCGCGCCCAGGCCTCGGTGAGCACGCCCCGCAGGATGCCCGTGATCTCGTCGAACTCGGCCTGCCCGCACGTCAGCGGCGGCGCCAGCTGGATGACCGGGTCGCCGCGGTCGTCGGCCCGGCAGTACAGGCCCGCGTCGTACAGCGCACCGGAGAGGAACCCCCGCAGCAGGCGCTCGCTCTCGTCGTCGTCGAACGTCTCCCGCGTCGCCTTGTCCTTGACCAGCTCGATCCCGTAGAAGAAGCCCTCGCCGCGGACGTCGCCGACGATCGGCAGGTCCAGCAGTCCCTCGAGGGTGCGACGGAACGCCGGCGCGGACTCCTTGACGTGGGCGTTGAGGCCCTCGCGCTCGAACAGGTCGAGGTTGGCGTTGGCGACGGCGGCGGACACCGGGTGCCCCCCGAAGGTGTAGCCGTGCGCGAAGGACGCGTGGCCGCCTCGGAACGGCTCGTACAGCCGGTCGGAGGCGATGAGCGCGCCGATGGGGGAGTAGCCGGAGGTGAGCCCCTTGGCGCACGTGATCATGTCCGGCACGTAGCCGAAGTCGTCGCACGCGAACATCGAGCCGATGCGGCCGAACGCGCAGATGACCTCGTCGGACACCAGCAGGACGTCGTACTGGTCGCAGATCTCGCGCACGCGCTCGAAGTACCCCGGCGGCGGCGGGAAGCAGCCGCCCGCGTTCTGCACCGGCTCGAGGAACACGGCCGCGACCGAGTCCGGCCCCTCCATCTCGATGGCCTCGCCGATGCGGTCGGCGGCCCACCGGCCGAAGGCCTTGGGGTCGTCGCGCAGGTGCTCGGGCGCCCGGTACTCGTTGGTGTTGGGCACCTTGTGCGCCCCCGGCACCAGGGGCTCGAACGCCTCCTTGAGGGAGGGCAGCCCGGTGATCGACAGCGCCCCGTGCGGCGTGCCGTGGTACGCGATCGACCGCGAGATCACCTTGTACTTGTTCGGCTTGCCGGTGAGCTTGAAGTAGTTCTTCGCCAGCTTCCACGCGGTCTCGACGGCCTCGCCGCCGCCCGTGGTGAAGAAGACGTGGTTGAGGTCGCCCGGCGCGTAGGTCGCGAGCCGCTCGGCGAGGTCGATGGCCTGCGGGTGGGCGTAGGACCACAGCGGGAAGAAGGCCAGCTGCTCCGCCTGGACGCGCGCCGCCTCCGCCAGCTCGGCCCGGCCGTGCCCGGCCTGCACGACGAACAGGCCCGAGAGCCCGTCGATGTACTTGCGGCCCTGGTCGTCCCAGATGTGGTGGCCCTCGCCGCGCACGATCGTCGGGACGCCGTGGTCCCAGGCGCTCTGCCGCGTGAAGTGGCCCCAGAGGTGGGACCTGGCGGCCTCGGAGCGGTCGGTGCCTCGCGGTGTCGTGCTCATCGGGTCCCCCAGTTGTAGAGCTGCTTGCGCAGCTTCAGGTACACGAACGTCTCGGTGGTCCGGACGCCGGGGAGCGTGCGGATCTTCTGGTTGAGGACCTCGAGCAGGTGGTCGTCGTCCTCGCACACGATCTCGCAGAGCAGGTCGAAGCCGCCGGCGGTGATGACGACGTAGTCGACCTCGGGCAGCGCGGCCAGGGCGTCGGCGACCAGCGACAGGTCGCCCTCGCACTTCAGGCCGATCATGGCCTGGCGGGTGAACCCCACCTGCAGCGGGTCGGTGACCGCGACGATCTGCATCACGCCCGAGTCGGTCAGCCGCTGCACGCGCTGCCGCACGGCTGCCTCCGACAGGCCGATCGCCTTGCCGATGGCGGCATACGGGCGCCGCCCGTCCTCCTGGAGCTGCTCGACGATGGCCTTGGAGACGTCGTCGAGTGCCGGGTGCCCCGGTGCCGGTCTGCGTGTGCCCACCCGCCGATGGTGGTCGGCCCGGCGGCTCAATGCAAGGAATCCGTTGCGACAGGCCGTGTGAACTTCTGATTTCGGCGTCCGCGCCCCTCCAATTGGCCGAATGCCCCGTCCGGGGCTCCCGCGGGGACCCGTTGCGGCGTAGCGTGCGGGCCACCGACTGTGAGGAGACTCCCGTGAGCCAGGCCACCGACCAGACGCTCCTGCTGCACAACGTGATCGGGGGCGTGCAGCGCCCCGCCGCGGACGGCCGCACGACGTCCGTCGTCGACCCCTCGACCGGGCTGGAGTACGCCCGCGCGCCGCTGAGCGGTGCCGAGGACGTGGACGCCGCCTACGGCGCGGCCTCGGAGGCGTTCACGACGTGGGGTCGGACCACCCCGGCCGAGCGCCAGCTCGCGCTGCTGCGGCTGGCGGACGCCGTCGAGGCGCGGGCCGACGAGTTCGTCGCGGTCGAGTCGCGCAACACCGGCAAGCCGCTGCACCTGACCGCGACCGACGAGGTCCCGCCCTGCGTGGACCAGCTGCGGTTCTTCGCCGGGGCCGCGCGCGTGCTCGACGGGCTCAGCGCGGGGGAGTACATGGCGGGCCACACGTCGTGGGTCAGGCGGGAGCCGGTCGGCGTCGTCGGGCAGGTGACGCCGTGGAACTACCCGCTGATGATGGCGATCTGGAAGATCGCCCCCGCGCTCGCGGCCGGGAACACCATCGTGCTCAAGCCGTCCGACACCACGCCCGCCTCCACGCTGCTGCTCGGCCAGGTCGCCGCCGAGGTGCTGCCGCCGGGCGTGCTCAACGTGATCTGCGGGGACCGCGACACCGGTCGGGCGCTCGTGTCGCACCAGAGGCCCGACATGGTCGCCATCACCGGCTCGGTGCGCGCGGGGTCGCAGGTGGCCGAAGCCGCCGCCGCCAACGTGAAGCGCGTGCACCTCGAGCTCGGCGGCAAGGCGCCCGTGATCGTGTTCGCCGACGCGGACATCGCCGCGGCCGCGGAGGGCATCGCCGGGGCGGGGTACTACAACGCCGGCCAGGACTGCACGGCGGCCACCCGCGTGCTGGTGCACGCCTCGGTGCGCGCCGACTTCGTCGCCGCCCTCGCCGAGGCCGCCAAGGCGCAGCGCACGGGGAGGCCGGACGACCCCGACGTCGCGTTCGGCCCGGTGAACAACGCCGTGCAGCTGGAGCGCGTGACCGGCTTCCTCGACCGGCTGCCCGACCACGCGTCGATCGTCGCGGGCGGGCACCGCGTGGGCGACGTCGGCTACTTCGTCGAGGCCACCGTCGTCGACGGACTGCGCCAGGACGACGAGGCCGTGCAGGACGAGATCTTCGGCCCGGTCATCACGGTCCAGACGTTCACCGACGAGGACGAGGCGATCGCGCTGGCCAACGGCGTGCGCTACGGGCTCTCGAGCTCGGTGTGGACGCAGAACCACGGCCGGGCGCTGCGGATGTCCCGCGCGCTCGACTTCGGGGTGGTCTGGATCAACACCCACATCCCGTTCGTGGCCGAGATGCCGCACGGCGGCTTCAAGCACTCCGGGTACGGCAAGGACCTGTCGATGTACGGGTTCGAGGACTACACCCGCATCAAGCACGTCATGTCGGCATTTGACGCGTAAGTCGACGGATACAGGAGCCGTTTGTTCCGTCCGTGCAACATTTTCGTTGCGGACGGGTGCTTGCGCGACGGATTCCTTGCTGGACGGCTGTCTGTTTGCGAAGATCCTCGGACCCCGCCTCTCCGGCGGGACCCTGCGGCACCCTAGGAGCCTCATGCGCCCTCTCCGCCGACCTGCCCCCGCGGACCCCCGCGTGCGCGCACTCGCCGCCCAGGCGAACCGCGCACAGCTGTCGCGCCGCTCGTTCCTCGTCGGTGCGCTCGGCACGGCCGGTGCCGGTGCACTGCTGGCCGCCTGCGGCACGGGGTCGCCGAGCGCCACGGCGGAGACCGCCAAGGACGTCTCGGGCTCCGACAAGCTGGTGCGCTGGGCCAACTGGACGCAGTACCTCGACCAGGACGACGACGGGACGACGTACCCGTCGCTGGTCGAGTTCGAGAAGCAGAGCGGTCTCAAGGCCACCTACGCCGAGGACATCGACGACAACGACTCCTTCTACGGCAAGGTGTCCGGCCAGCTGAAGAACGGCCAGGACATCGGCTACGACATCATCACCCTCACCGACTGGATGGCCGCGCGGCTGATCCGCCTGGGCTACACCCAGGAGCTGGACAAGTCCCGGATCCCCAACGCCGCGAACATCCTGCCCAACCTGGCGAACGTCGACTTCGACCCGGGCCGCACGCACTCGCTGACCTGGCAGTCGGGCTTCGCGGGGTTCGCGTGGGACAAGGAGAAGGTGCCGGGCGGCGTGCACACGCTCGCGGACCTGTGGGCGCCCGAGCTGGCGGGCCGCGTCGAGGTCCTCTCGGAGATGCGCGACACGATGGGCCTCATCATGCTCGACCAGGGCGTCGACCCGTCGGGCGACTGGACCGACGACGACTTCTACGGCGCGCTCGACGTCCTCAAGCAGAAGATCGACTCGGGCCACATCCGCCAGGTCCGCGGCAACGCGTACACGCAGGACCTGGCGTCGGGCGACGCGATCGCCGTCATCGGCTGGTCGGGCGACATCACGTCGCTCAACTACGAGTCCGACGACAAGTTCGAGTTCGCCATCCCGGACTCCGGCGGCACGCTCTGGAGCGACAACCTGATGGTGCCGGTCGGCTCCCCGCACCTGGGCAACGCCGAGGACCTCATGAACTACTACTACGACCCGGCGGTGGCGGCTCAGGTCGCGGCGTGGGTCAACTACATCACCCCGGTCGAGGGCGCCCGCGAGGAGATGGAGAAGATCGACCCGGAGCTCGCCGAGAACCCGTACATCTTCCCGACCGACGACATCCTGTCGAAGGTCAGCGTCTTCCGGACGCTCACGCCCGACGAGGAGGAGCGCTACAACGGCGAGTTCCTCACCGTGATCGGCGCATGACCAGCACGACGACCGATGCCGTGGCCGATGCCGCGGCGGGTTCGGGCGGCGCGGCGCTCGAGATCGAGCGCGTGACCAAGGCGTTCGGCTCGTTCGTCGCGGTGGACGACCTCACGCTCACGGTCCCGTCCGGCTCGTTCTTCGCCCTGCTCGGCCCCTCCGGGTGCGGCAAGACGACCACGCTGCGGATGGTGGCCGGCCTCGAGCAGCCGACCACGGGCAGGCTGTCGATCGGTGGCCGGGACGTGACCGGCACGCGCGCGCACCAGCGGCCCGTGAACACGGTGTTCCAGAGCTACGCGCTGTTCCCGCACCTCACGGTGGGGCAGAACGTGGCGTTCGGGCTCAAGCGCTCGCGTGCCGACGACGTCGCCCGGCGGGTCGCCGACGGGCTCGACCTGGTCGAGCTGGGCCATCTCGCCGACCGCAAGCCCGCGCAGCTGTCCGGCGGCCAGCAGCAGCGGGTGGCCCTGGCCCGCGCGCTGGTGAACCGCCCGGCGCTGCTGCTCCTCGACGAACCGCTCGGGGCGCTCGACCTCAAGCTCCGGCGGCAGATGCAGCTGGAGCTCAAGCGCATCCAGACGGAGGTCGGCCTCACGTTCGTGCACGTCACGCACGACCAGGAGGAGGCCATGACCATGGCCGACACGGTCGCGGTGATGAACCACGGCCGGATCGAGCAGATGGGCTCGCCGGCGGAGCTGTACGAGCTGCCGCGCACGGCCTTCGTCGCCAACTTCCTCGGCCAGTCGAACCTCGCGGCCGGCACCGTCACCGAGCGGCTGTCGACGCGCGGCCTGCTGGGCGTCGACGTCGCCGGCACCCGGATCCTGGTGCCCGCCGCGCGCGCGGTGCAGACCGAGGGTGCCGTGCTCGTGGGAGCCCGGCCGGAGAAGATGCGGATCCTCGTGGGCGACCAGGCTCCGGGTCCGGACGAGAACGTGCTCGGCCCGGGAACCGTCACCGACGTCTCGTTCATGGGCGTCAGCACGCAGTACCAGGTGGAGGTMCCGGGGCACGGCACCTTCGGGGTCTTCGCGCAGAACCTGCTCGGCGGCGCGACGGTCGCGGTCGGCGCCTCCGTGCGGCTGGCGTGGGCCGTGGACTTCACGTTCGCGCTGGACGGTGCGCAGGCCGCCGACGAGGGCACCGTCGACCTCGACGACGAGGTGTGAGGACCAGGTGAGCATCGCAGCCGCCCTCGGGGACAGCGTCGCGAGCGGTCCGGACGGCCCGCCGCCTCGCCGCACCGCGCAGCGCGCCCACCTCGTGCTGCTCGGTCCCGGCCTGATCTACCTCATCCTCTTCTTCGTGGTGCCGGTCGGTGCGCTGCTGGCCACGTCGTTGTACGTGCCGGTCCCCGGCGGCGACGTCGGCCAGTACCAGCCGGCGTTGCACTGGCAGAACTACGTCGACGCCCTCGCCCAGTTCTGGCCGACCATCGTGCGGTCATTCTGGTTCGCGCTCCTGGCCACCGGTGCGGCGCTGGTCATCGGCTACCCGATGGCCTACGTCATCGCCATCCGGGCGCGGGGTCACAAGCTGCTCCAGGGCCTGCTCCTGGTGCTGGTCGTCGCGCCGTTCTTCACCAGCTTCATCCTGCGGACCATCGCGTGGAAGCAGATCCTGGCCGACGACGCGTTCGTCGTGACCGCCCTGCACTGGCTGCACCTGCTGCCGCCGGACGCGCGGCTGACCGCGACCCCGTTCGCCGTGGTCAGCGGTCTGACGTACAACTTCCTGCCGTTCATGGTGCTGCCGATCTTCGCGGCGCTCGAGCGGCTCGACGCCCGCCTGCTCGAGGCCGGCGCCGACCTGTACGCGTCGCCGACCACCACGTTCCGCACGGTCACCTGGCCGCTGTCGATGCCCGGGGTCGTGGCCGGCACGCTGCTCACGTTCATCCCCGCGGCGGGCGACTACGTCAACGCCTCGCTGCTGGGCAACAACACCAACACGACGATGGTCGGCCAGGTGATCGACGCGCGGTTCTTCAAGGTGCTCGACTACCCGACGGCGGCCTCGTTGTCCGTCATCCTCATGGTCGCGATCCTGCTGCTGGTCGGGGCCTACATCCGGCGCGCCGGCACGGAGGACCTGCTGTGACCGCCGTGCTCGAGCCGGTCACCACTGCGACGGCGCAGCGCCAGGCTGCGCCCGTGAAGCGGCGACGGCGGCTCGGCGACATGATCGTCCCGATCTTCGCCGCGCTCGCGTTCGTCTACCTGCTGGTCCCGGTCGCCTACACCGTGGCCTTCTCGTTCAACGACGCCGGCAAGACCAACCTCGTGTGGCGCGGCTTCACGCTGGACAACTGGAAGAACCCCTGCGGTGCACCCCAGGTCTGCGAAGCCTTCGCCAGCTCGCTGCAGGTCGGGGTCGTCGCGACGCTCGTCGCGACCGCCCTGGGCACGCTCATCGCGATCGCGCTGGTGCGGTTCCGGTTCCGGGGACGGGCGCTGACCAACCTCCTGATCTTCCTGCCGATGTCGACGCCCGAGGTCGTGCTCGGCGCCGCGCTGCTCGCGCAGTTCCTCTCCGTGCGCGTCCCGCTCGGCTTCGGTGCGGTCGTCGCGGCCCACGTGATGTTCTGCGTGAGCTTCGTGGTCGTCACGGTGAAGGCCCGCGTGTCGAGCCTCGACCCGGCGCTCGAGGAGGCCGCGGCGGACCTGTACGCCTCGCCGTGGCAGGCGTTCTGGCGGGTGACCTTCCCGCTGCTGCTGCCCGGGATCGCCGCCGCGGCGCTGCTCGCGTTCAGCCTGAGCTTCGACGACTTCATCGTCACCAACTTCACCTCCGGCTCGTACACGACCTTCCCGAAGTTCGTCTACGTGAGCGCGACCCGCGGCATCCCGCCGCAGGCCAACGTGATCAGCTCCTTCATGTTCGTCCTGGCCCTCGTGATCGTCGTGCTGGTCCAGGTGCTCGGCTACGCCCGGAGCAAGCGGCTCCGGGCTCGGTGAACGACACGGCGAACGACACAGAGAGGTCGGAGGCGACACTCGTGCGGATCCTGGTGGTCGGGAGCGGCGGTGTGGGCGACGCGGTCGCCCGCATCGCGGCGCGGCGGCGGTTCTTCGAGCGGCTCGTGGTGGCCGACGTGGACCTCGGGCGCGCGCAGCGCACGGTCGAGGCAGCGAGCGCGCACGACGTCGTGGGCGGCCGGTTCGCCTCTGCGGTCGTGGACGCGTCGAGCGCCGACGCGGTCGAGGCCCTGGTCCGGGAGCACGGGGCGACGCACGTGCTCAACGCGGTCGACCCGCGCTTCGTGCTGCCGATCTTCGAGGGGGTGCGAGCGGCCGGCGCGCACTACCTCGACATGGCCATGTCCCTGTCCCGCGCCCACCCCGAGCGCCCCTATGAGCTGCCGGGCGTGAAGCTGGGGGACGAGCAGTTCGCGCAGGCGGCGCGGTGGTCGGACGCCGGGCAGCTGGCGCTGGTCGGCATCGGTGTCGAGCCGGGGCTGTCGGACGTGTTCGCCCGGTACGCCGCCGACCACCTGTTCAGCGCGATCGACGAGCTGGGCGTGCGGGACGGGGCGAACCTCGAGGTCCGCGGCGACGACGGCGAGCCGATCTTCGCGCCGTCGTTCTCCATCTGGACCACGATCGAGGAGTGCCTCAACCCGCCGGTGATCTGGTCGGCGGACCGCGCCGAGGCCGGCGCGGGCCTGGAGGACGGCTGGTTCACGGTCGCCCCGTTCCACGAGCCCGAGGTCTTCCGGTTCCCCGACCCGATCGGGGACGTCGAGTGCGTGCACGTCGAGCACGAGGAGGTGCTCCTCATGCCGCGCTGGGTGGACGCCCGGAAGGTGACGTTCAAGTACGGGCTCGGCGAGGAGTTCATCGGCGTGCTGCAGACGCTGCACCGCCTGGGCCTCGACAGGACCGAGCCGGTGACGGTGCGCGGCGTCCCGGTGAGCCCCCGCGACGTGGTCGCCGCTGCGCTGCCCGACCCGGCGACCATCGGCCCCCGCATGACCGGATCGACGTGCGCCGGGCTCCTGGTCACCGGGACCGGCAAGGATGGCGCTGCGCGCGAGGTGTACCTGTACCACCTGGTCGACAACGCCTGGTCGATGGCCGAGTACGGCGCGCAATGCGTCGTGTGGCAGACCGCGGTGAACCCCGTGGTGGCCCTCGAGCTGCTGGCCGCCGGCACCTGGGCCGGCACGGGCGTGCTGGGGCCGGAGGCGTTCGACGCGGTCCCGTTCCTCGAGCTGCTGGCCGCCCCGACGCCCCACGGCTACGGCTCGCCGTGGGGCATGGAGGAGCGCGACCCCACGAACGGCGGGTGACCACGCGCAGGTGTCCCGACGGATCGCGCGTGGCAGTATGTCCGAACTGCAGACGACGCGACGGGACGGCACATGGCGGCGCGGATCCTCGGGGCGATGGCGCTCCTGCTCGGGCTGGGCGCCGTGCTGCTCGCGACGCCCGCGTCCGCGGACCCGCCGCTGACCTACCAGGCGATCCCGGCGGGCACGTACCCGATCGACGTCGCCCCGTCGCAGGACGGTGCCTGGCTCTTCGTGATCTCCCGCGGCGACGGCGGCGTCGCTGACCTCCGGGTCTACGACGCCGCGACGCTGGCCCAGGTCAATCTGGTGGTCTTCGGCCCGGGCGCCACCTTCAACCCGACGTCCGTCGAGCTCAGCACCGACGGCTCGCAGGTCTGGGTCTCCTTCTACAACCCCGGCGAGATCCGGATCTATCCCACGGCCGACCTGGTCGCCGGGGCGCCGGCGGTCCCGACGGTCCTCACCGGTGGTGGGGGCTTCGTCGACCTCGAGCCGGACCCGTCCTCCGACTACATGTACGCGGCGACGCTGTTCAACCCCCAGTACCAGTTCGACGCGACCGACCTGGCGGCCGTCCCCAGGACCGCTTCCCTGCCGAACGGATCGCGCGGCGTCGCCGTCCGGACGGACGGCACGCAGGTGTACTTCACCCAGCCGGTGGCCGCCCCGAACGGCGGCGTGGCCACCGTCGACGTCGCGGTCGACGGCACGCTGACCGCCGGCCCGGTCACGATCACCGGCGACGTGCCGTGGGGCGTCACGTACTCCGCGGCCGTGGACYGGGTCGTCAGCTCGAACTCCGGCACGCCGACGTCGATCTCGGGCTTCACGCCCGGGGCGGCCGACGTCAACACGGTGCCGATCTCCTGCGGCCCTCGCCTGCTCGACACGACCCCCGACGGCGAGCGCGTCTACGTCGCCTGCCTCACCGGCGGGATCCTCACCAACGACTACACCACCGGGGTCGCCGCGCAGATCCCCGTCGGCGCCAACGTGGAGGCCGTCGACGCGTTCGGTCCCGCGGGCGGCGACGCCGAGCGCGTCTACGCCACGAGCGGGGGGACCGACGAGGTGCTCGTGTTCACCAAGGCGACGGTCGACGCGATCGCCGACCAGTCGGTGGCGACCGGCGCGGAGGTCTCGTTCGCGACCGTGGTCAACGACTTCTGGCAGACGCTGCAGTGGCAGCGCAGCACCGACGGCGGCGTGACCTGGGTCGACGTCGCCGGCGCCACGACGGAGTCGATCGACGTCGGCGCAGTCACGGTGGCCGACTCCGGGTCGCAGTTCCGGCTGGTGGCACGCAGCGGGCTGTTCGACGACGTGATCTCCGCCCCGGCGACGCTCACCGTCGCCCCGCCACCTCCGACGCCGACGCCCACCGCATCACCGGCACCCACACCGGAACCGTCGGGTGTCCTGGCCGTGACCGGGTCCGCTCCGGGGCCGTCCGTCGCCGCAGCCGTCGGGCTGGTCGGTGCGGGGGCCGCCGCCGTGCTGCTCGCAGCCGGCCACCGTCGGCGCGCCGACCGCGAGCAGGGCTAGATCGCCCGGACGGCGTCCTCCAGCACGGTGAGCGCCTCGTCGAGCAGGTCGAGGCCGATCACCAGCGGCGGGAGCAGCCGCAGGACGTTGCCCCAGGTGCCGCAGGTCAGCACCAGCACGCCCCGCGCCGCGCACGCGGCGGCGACCCGCTGCGCCGCTGCCTTGTCGGGCTCCAGGCTGCCGGGCACGACGAGCTCGAGGGCGAGCATCGCGCCGCGCCCACGGACGTCTCCGACCGCCGGCACGTCACGCTGCAGGGCCCGGAGCCGGGGGAGGACCGCCGCCTCGATCGCCCGTGCGGCGCCGGCGAGGTCGTCGCGCTCGTAGATCTCCAGCGAGGCGAGGGCCGCGGCGCACGCGATCGGGTTGCCGCCGAACGTGCCGCCCAGCCCGCCCGCGTGCACGGCGTCGAGCAGCTCGGCGCGGCCCGTGACCGCCCCGAGCGGCAGCCCGCCGGCGATGCCCTTGGCCATCGCCACCAGGTCGGGCACCACACCCTCGTGCTCGCTGGCGAACATCGCCCCGGTGCGCGCGAACCCGGTCTGCACCTCGTCGGCGACCAGCACGATGCCCTGGTCGGCCGCCCACGCGGCGAGCGTCGGCAGGAACCCGGGCGCCGGGACGACGAAGCCGCCCTCCCCGAGGATCGGCTCGACCACGAGCGCGGCGACCTGGTCAGCGCCGACCTGTCGCTCGGCGACGTCGATGGCACGCCGCGCGGCCTGCTCGCCGGTCATGCCCTCGGGGTCGCGCAGCGGGTAGGAGGCCGGGACCCGGTAGACCTCGCCCGCGAACGGCCCGAACCCGGTCTTGTACGGCATGGCGCGCGCGGTCATCGCCATCGTGAGGTTGGTGCGGCCGTGGTACGCGTGATCCAGCACCAGCACCGCCTCGCGGCCGGTCGCGCGGCGGGCGATCTTCACGGCGTTCTCGACGGCCTCCGCGCCGGAGTTCACGAGCACGGACCGCTTCTCGTGGGTGCCCGGCGTGATCCTCGCCAGCGCCTCGCACACGGCGACGTACTCCTCGTACGGGCTGATCATGAAGCAGGTGTGCGTGAAGTCGGCGGCCTGCGCGGCCACCGCCGCCGCGACCTCGGGGGCGCTGGCGCCGACCGACGTCACCGCGATCCCGGAGCCGAGGTCGACCAGGACGTTGCCGTCCACGTCCTCGATCACGGCCCCCGCCGCCCGGGCCACGTACACGGGGAGCGTCGACGACACGCCCGCGGCGACGGCCGCGCGCCGCCTCTCGCCCAGGGCCAGCGAGCGCGGACCCGGGATCGCCGTGCGCAGGACGCGCCGCTGCTCGAGGGGGGTCGCGGGGGCGGAAACAGTGGTCATGGAGGGACGCTATTGCGGATCTCGTGCTTCGGGAAGGATCGACGCGACGGAATCCGACAGCGTCGGCCGGCCGTCTCCTCACGGCCGTTCGGGTGACCTGGGCATGCGTTCAGCCCGCTCCCAGGGACTCGGGTGACAATGTGCCGGCGGGCCGACCGTGGACCCGCGCTCGTGCGCGCCTCGGCGTGCACGGATCGCTGACGGAGGACTTGATGGCGTACCTGATCGGCGTGCTGATCGTGCTGGTGGTGCTGCTGCTCTCGATCGGGCTGCACGAGATCGGCCACATGGTGCCCGCCAAGCGGTTCGGCGTCCGCGTCAGCCACTACATGGTCGGCTTCGGCCCGACGCTGTGGTCGCGGACCAAGGGCGAGACCGAGTACGGCCTCAAGGCGATCCCGCTCGGCGGCTACGTCCGGCTGGTCGGCATGTACCCGCCCGACGCCGCGGTGGGCAACCCGCCGGCTCGGTCGTGGCCCGGCCGGCTCGCGCGCGACGCCCGCCAGGCCAGCGCCGAGGAGATCCGCCCCGGTGAGGACTCCCGGGCGTTCTACCACCTGTCGACGCCCAAGAAGCTGGTCGTCATGCTCGGCGGACCGGTGATGAACCTCCTCATCGCGTTCGTGCTCATGGCGATCGTGCTCGTCGGCTTCGGGCTCCCGGGCACCAGCACCACGCTCGAGTCCGTGTCGCAGTGCGTCATCCCCGCCACCGCCCCGCAGGACCGCGGGTGCACGTCCGCCGACGAGGCGGCCCCGGGCGCCGCGGCCGGCCTCGAGCCCGGCGACACGGTCGTGTCCTACGACGGCACCGCGATCGACTCCTGGGACCAGCTCGCGGCGCTCATCCGGTCCACCGGCGAGGAGTCGGTTCCCGTCGTCGTCGAGCGCGACGGCACGACCGTCGACCTCACCGTCACGCCCGTCGTCGCCGACCGTCCCGTGTACGACGACAACGGCGAGGTCGTCCTGGGTGCGGACGGACAGCCGGTGACCAAGCCCGTCGGGTTCCTGGGCGTCGCACCCGGCAACGAGCTCCAGCCGCAGTCGATCCTCAGCGTCCCGGGCGTCGTCGCGAGCACCACGTGGCAGACCATGACGGTCGTGGCCACGCTGCCCGCGCGGGTGGTCGACCTGGTGCAGGCCGAGGTCGACAACACGCCGCGCGACGCCAACAGCGTCGTCGGCGTGGTCGGCATCGGCCGGTTCGCCGGCGAGATCGCCGCGAGCGACGAGGTCGACTGGCAGATCAAGGCCGCGTCGCTGCTGCAGATGCTCGCCGCGCTGAACATCGCCCTGTTCGTCTTCAACCTGATCCCGCTCCCGCCGCTCGACGGCGGGCACGTCGCCGCCGCGCTCTGGGAGGGCGGGCGCCGGCAGGTGGCCCGACTGCGCGGCCTGCCGCGGCCGGGTCCGTTCGACTCGGCCAAGCTGGTGCCGCTCGCGTACTCCGTGTTCGTGGTCCTCGGGGCCGTCGGCCTGCTGCTCGTGTACGCCGACATCGTCAACCCGGTGCAGATCTGATCCGTGAGGGCTCCGGGGTGATCTCGTGCACCCCCCGGCCTCCCGGACCGGCGCGCCGGGCGCCGGGTGCGATGATGACGAGGTGAGCATCCCGATCAGCCTTGGCATGCCCGAGGCCCCGCCCCTCGTCCTGGCCCCGCGGCGCAAGACCCGCAAGATCAAGGTCGGCAAGGTCGAGGTCGGAGGCGACGCCCCGGTCAGCGTCCAGTCCATGTGCACGACGCAGACCACGGACATCAACTCCACCCTGCAGCAGATCGCGGAGCTGACGGCCGCGGGCTGCGACATCGTGCGCGTCGCGGTCCCCACGCAGGACGATGCCGACGCGCTGCCGGCGATCGCGCACAAGTCGCAGATCCCGGTGATCGCGGACATCCACTTCCAGCCGAAGTACGTGTTCGCCGCGATCGACGCGGGCTGCGCCGCGGTCCGTGTGAACCCGGGCAACATCCGCAAGTTCGACGACCAGGTCAAGGAGATCGCCAAGGCGGCCACCGACGCCGGCACGTCGATCCGGATCGGTGTCAACGCGGGCTCGCTCGACCCGCGCCTGCTGGCCAAGTACGGCAAGGCGACCCCCGAGGCGCTCGTCGAGTCCGCCGTGTGGGAGGCGTCGCTGTTCGAGGAGCACGGCTTCCGCGACTTCAAGATCTCGGTCAAGCACAACGATCCCGTCGTGATGGTCCGCGCCTACGAGCTCCTCTCCGAGCGCGGCGACTGGCCCCTGCACCTCGGGGTCACCGAGGCCGGCCCGGCGTTCCAGGGCACGATCAAGTCCGCGACCGCGTTCGGGGCCCTGCTGAGCAAGGGCATCGGCGACACCATCCGCGTGTCCCTGTCCGCGCCTCCCGTCGAGGAGGTCAAGGTCGGCATCCAGATCCTGCAGTCGCTCAACCTGCGGCCCCGCAAGCTGGAGATCGTGTCGTGCCCGTCCTGCGGTCGCGCCCAGGTCGACGTCTACACGCTCGCGGAGCGTGTGACCGCCGGGCTCGAGGGCATGGAGGTGCCGCTCCGCGTCGCCGTCATGGGCTGCGTCGTCAACGGACCGGGCGAGGCCCGCGAGGCCGACCTCGGCGTCGCGTCGGGCAACGGCAAGGGCCAGATCTTCGTCAAGGGCGAGGTCATCAAGACCGTCCCCGAGGCGCTCATCGTCGAGACCCTGATCGAGGAGGCCATGCGCCTCGCCGAGAGCATGGACCCCGTCGAGGCGGGCGACGGTTCCCCGGTGGTCACCGTCGGCTGACAGGTGCTGACGCCCAGACTCACTCGATCGACGTGTGAGACATCGGGTGCGCAGGACCCGCGTGGTGCAGGATCTACCCATGGTGCAAGACCGCGCTGCGCTGCTCGATGGTCGGGCCGGAGGTCGAGTCCTCGGTGATGTCGACGTCGCGAGCGCCCTCGCCGTGTGCGCCCGGGACGCCGTGGGGTCGGTCCTGGCGACGGCGCGGCTCGAGCAGGCGGTCGGCACGTCGCTCCGCGCGGCGGGCGGGTCCCTGTGGGGGTACGAGGAGGACGGCGAGCTCCTCGCGATCTGCTTCGCGGGGGCCAACATGGTCCCCGTCGTGCCGGTGGACGACGGTCGCACCGTGAGCCGCGCGCTCGATGCCTTCGCGGGGCTCGCCCGCGGCCAGGGCAGACGCTGCTCCTCGATCGTCGGGCCTGCCGACGCCGTGCTCGGCCTGTGGGGCCGGCTGCGCTACTTCTGGCCCGCGGCCCGCGAGGTCCGCGAGGACCAGCCGTCGATGCTCATCGAGAGCACCCCGCTCGTGCCGGCCGACCCGCGCGTGCGCCGGTCCCGGCCCGAGGAGTTCGACGTGGTGCTGCCGGCCTGCGTGAGCATGTTCACCGAGGAGGTCGGCTACTCGCCGGTCAGCGGACCCGGCGGGCCGTACGAGACGCGGGTCAACGGGCTGATCGCGCAGGGCCGGTCGTTCGTGCGGATCGAGCCGGTCGAGCAGGACCGCCGGCTGACGCGCCGGGCGAGCGGGAAGGTCGTGTTCAAGGCCGAGCTCGGGGCCGTCGCCGGGGGAGTGGCCCAGGTGCAGGGCGTCTGGGTGGCCCCCGACCGACGGGGCGAGCGGATCTCCGAGGCGGGCATGGCCGCGGTGGTGCAGATCGCGCGCAGCGAGGTCGCGCCGCAGGTGTCCCTGTACGTCAACAGCTACAACACCCGCGCGCTCGCGGCCTACCGCGCCGTGGGGTTCGGTCAGGTCGGCACGTACGCCACGGTCCTGTTCTGAGCGTCAGCGCAGCAGCCGGGACATCCGCCGGTCCGCCAGCGGCTTGCCGCCCGTCTGGCACGTCGGGCAGTACTGCAGCGACGAGTCCGCGAACGACACCTCGTGCACCGTGTCTCCGCACGGCACGTCGTTCCACCCCGGGCACGGCTGACCGGTCCGGCCGTGCACCTTCATGCCCCGCCGCTTGGCGTCCTTGAGCTCGGTGGCGGGCTTGCCCGAGGCGGACTCCACGGCCCCGGTGAGCACCTCGCGGATCGCCTCCCACAGGACACGGGTGCGGTCGGCGTCGAACGACTTCGTCATGGCGAACGGGCTCATCCGCGCGGCCAGCAGGATCTCGTCCGAGTAGGCGTTGCCGATGCCGGCGATGGTGCCCTGGTCGCGCAGCAGCCCCTTGACCTGCTGGTTGCGCGCGGCGAGCAGCTCGGCCAGCCGGTCCTCGGTGAACTCGTCGGACAGCGGCTCGACGCCCAGCGTCGCGATCTGCGGCACGTCGGACGGGTCCTCGACCACGTGCACGGCCAGCCGCTTGCGCGTCCCCGCCTCGGTGAGGTCGAAGCCCGACCCGTCGTCGAGCCGGACCCGCAGCGCGAGCGGCGACTTCCCGGGGCGCACGGGGTTGGTCGACAGCTGCTCCGACCAGCGCACCCAGCCCGCGCGGGAGAGGTGCCAGACCAGGTGCAGCGGCTCGCCCGTGGGGGTCGCGACCATGACGTCCAGCCACTTGCCGTGCCGTTGCGCGTCGACGACCGTCCCGCCGACCAGGGCGTCCGGCGGCGGGCGGAACGTCTTGAGCGCGCTGATCGCGCCGATCGACACCTCGGTCACGGTGTGGTCGGCCATCCGCCCGCGCAGGAACTGCGCGAGCGCCTCGACCTCGGGCAGCTCCGGCACGGGACCATCCAACCTCAGTAATCGCGTACGGAGGGGTCATCGGGGAGAACTACGCTTCCCCTCATGCTCATCCGCCTGTCCCAGCTCTTCTTCCGCACCCTGCGCGAGGACCCGGTCGACGCCGAGGTCGCGAGCCACCGGCTCCTGGTCCGTGCGGGCTACATCCGTCGCGCCGCGCCCGGCATCTACAGCTGGCTGCCGCTGGGGCTGCGGGTGCTGGCCAAGGTCGAGCAGGTCGTCCGCGAGGAGATGGCCGCCGCCGGCGCGCAGGAGGTGCACTTCCCGGCGCTGCTGCCGCGCGAGCCGTACGAGGCGACCGGTCGCTGGGCGGAGTACGGGCCGAACATCTTCCGCCTCAAGGACCGCAAGGGCGGCGACTACCTGCTGGCGCCGACGCACGAGGAGATGTTCACGCTCCTGGTCAAGGACCTGTACTCGTCGTACAAGGACCTGCCGCTGGCGCTTTACCAGATCCAGACCAAGTACCGCGACGAGGCCCGTCCGCGCGCGGGGCTCATCCGCGGCCGCGAGTTCATCATGAAGGACGCCTACTCCTTCGACATCGACGACGAGGGCCTCGAGGCCTCGTACCAGCGGCAGCGGGACGCCTACGAGCGCATCTTCGCCCGCCTCGGCCTCGAGTACGTGATCGTCGCGGCCACCTCCGGCGCCATGGGCGGCTCGCGCTCGGAGGAGTTCCTGACCCCGACGGCCATCGGCGAGGACACGTTCGTCCGCTCGCCGGGCGGGTACGCCGCGAACGTCGAGGCCGTCACCACCGTCGTGCCCGACGCGGTGCCGTACGGCGACGCCCCGGCCGCCCACGTCGAGGACACGCCGGACACGCCGACCATCGACACGCTCGTCGCCGTGGCGAACGAGCGGTTCGCGCGCCCGGACCGGGCGTGGACCGCGGCCGACACGCTGAAGAACGTCGTGCTGGCGCTCGTGCACCCGAGCGGCGAGCGCGAGCTGCTCGTCGTCGGCCTGCCGGGCGACCGGGACGTCGACCTCAAGCGGCTGGAGGCGTCCGTCGCGCCGGCCGAGGTCGAGGCCGCCGGTGACGCCGACTTCGCCGCCCACCCGGAGCTGGTCCGCGGGTACATCGGGCCCGGGTCCCTCGGGCCGAACGTGCCGGTCGCGGAGGGCGCCGAGCGCACGGCCGTGCGGTACCTGCTCGACCCGCGCGTCGTGCCGGGCACCCGCTGGATCACCGGCGCCGACCAGCCGGGCCGTCATGTGTTCGACCTCGTCGCCGGCCGGGACTTCACCGCGGACGGCACGGTCGAGGCCGCCGAGGTGCGCGCCGGTGACCTGGCCCCCGACGGCTCCGGCCCGCTGGAGCTGGCGCGCGGGATCGAGATCGGCCACATCTTCGCGCTGGGGCGCAAGTACGCGCAGGCGCTCGGCCTGACGGTGCTCGACCAGAACGGCAAGGCCCAGGTGGTCACCATGGGCTCGTACGGCATCGGCGTCACGCGCGTGCTCGCCGCCCTGGCCGAGGCGAACAACGACGAGCGCGGCCTCGCCTGGCCGGCGCACGTCGCCCCGGCGCACGTGCACGTCGTCGCCACCGGCAAGGATCCCGCGGTGTTCGAGGCCGCGGACGCCCTGGCCACCGAGCTGTCGGGACGCGGCATCGAGGTGCTCTACGACGACCGTCCGGGCAAGGTGTCGCCCGGCGTGAAGTTCGCCGACGCGGAGCTCCTGGGCGTCCCGCTCGTGGTCGTCGTCGGCCGCGGGCTGGCCGAGGGGCTGGTCGAGGTGCGTCCGCGGGTCGGCGGCACCACCGAGCAGGTCCCGGTCGCCGAGGCGGCGGACCGGGTCGCGGCGCTGGTCGCGGACCTGCTCACCGCCTGATCCGCCCAGGCCGCTCGCAACGTCCGAGCATCCGGTCGCCCTGGCAGCCGGATGCTCGGACGTCGTCGGCGTCAGCCTGCGGGCTGCTGGGCGCGCTCGGGGAGGCCCGGGAACGGGACCGGGGTCGCGCCCCACGTGGCGGCGTCGTCCGTCGCGACGCGCAACCCGTCGACGAGCGCGGCCCGGCTGCCCGGGGCGGCCTGCGCGACCGCGTTGGCGTACGCGTCGGCCACCGAGGTCTCGAGCGTCCGGGCCAGGGTCGTGGCCACCGCCGGGTCGTCGAGCCCGGCCGGGAGCGTGTAGGACGCCCGGCGCGGGTCCTGGGCGCCTCCGTCGATGCCGGCGGCGCTCGCCCACTCCTCGCTGCGCGCGCGGTGCGCCTCGGCGGCGGCGGAGGCCGCGGCGCGCTGGTCGCCGGAGAGCTTGGCCGCGACCACCTCGAACCCGTAGCCGGCCTGGTCGTGCACGAGCGCGAGCGTCGCCATGTCGTCCGTGCCGAGACCATCCGCGGTGGCGGACGGGCTGGGCGTCGGCTCGGCCGGCGCGGCGGCGTCCGGGACCAGCGACGGGACCTCGGCGCCGCTGGCGTGCGCCAGGCGAGTGGCCAGCTCCCCCCGCGACGTGGCGACCGACGCGACGAGCCGCGCGAGCGGTCCGTCGGCGACGGCGTCCGCGTCGGCGAGGGCGGTGCGGGTCGCGGTCCCGAGCTCGGCGAGGACGTCGGCCACCGTGGCGGTCGACGCCGTGGGCGTGGCGGCGGGGGAGCCGGACGGCGCAGGGAGGCCGGAGACGTACACCCCGCCGAGCTGGTCGGCGTGCTGGCCGGAGAACGCGGACACGTCGGCGAGCACCGGCGCGACCGGCCCGACGGCACCGTCGGGCAGCAGAGCCGCAGCCGCGGCCGCGTCGGCGAGCGCGAGCGAGTCGGCCACCGTGCGGGCCCGGACCTGCTCGACGGCGTCGGGGCTGGGCTCCACGGGAGGYGGCGTCTCGGCGCGCAGCCCGCAGGCCGCGAGCGTGAGAACCATCACGGCCGCGGCGAGAGCGCGGGCCAGCGGGCGTGCGAGATCTCGCGGGCTGACAGGGTCGGGTCGCGCGCTCATCGCCGGTGATCCTGCCACGCCACAGGCGGGCGGCCGTCGGGCACGCGCGGACTCGTTACGCTGGACCCACAACATCACAGGGTCGCACCGTCGCTCGCCGACGACCCGCTGGACCGACAGGAGGCTGACATGGTCGCGCCAGCACACGCAGAGCGGGTCCGCCACGTCGTGGAGCCCGCCGTCGTGGCCGGGGGTCTCGTGCTCGAGGACGTCACCGTGCGCAAGTCCGGGACGCGTTCCGTCGTCGAGGTGGTCGTCGACGTGACCGAGGACGACGAGGGCGACCTCGACCTCGACCGGGTGGCAGAGGCGACCCGTGCGGTCTCCGACGCGCTCGACGCGGCCGACGTCATCGTCGGCGAGTACACGCTCGACGTCATGAGCCCGGGCGTCTACCGCCCGCTGACCGAGCGCCGCCACTTCACGCGCGCGGTCAGCCGCATGGTCACGGTGACGCTGACGGACGGGTCCAAGCTGGCGGGTCGGTTGACCGAGGTCGACCGGACGAGCGCCGAGGGCGACGCGATCGTCGTCGTGCCCGTGACGCCGGGCCGCAAGGGACGCAGGCCGGTCGTGAGCGACCCGGTCCGCGTGCTCCTGACGGACGTGCGCGAGGCGCACGTCGAGGTGGACCTGTCGGGCATCGGCCCTGTGGACGACGACGAGGCCGGCCGCGACGCCGCTGCCGGACAGGAGAGCTGAGATGGACATCGACATGAGCACGCTGCGGCTGCTCGAGCGGGAGCGGGAGATCAGCCTCGACGTGCTGGTCTCCGCGATCGAGCAGGCGCTGCTGTCCGCCTACCACCGCACGCCCGGCGCCCAGGCCCGCGCTCGCGTGGAGGTCGACCGCAAGACCGGGCACGTCACGGTGTGGGCCCGCGAGGCCGCGCCGCTCGGTGAGCCCGACGACGAGGGCATCATGCCGCCGCCGGGTCCGGACGGGCCCGAGTACGACGACACCCCCGACGGGTTCGGCCGCATCGCGACGGCCACCGCCCGCCAGGTCATCGTCCAGCGCCTCCGGGACGCCGAGGACGACCAGGTGCTCGGCGCGTTCCGCGGCAAGGAGGGCGAGGTCCTCGGCGGGGTCATCCAGCAGGGCCGCGACCCGCGGACGGTGCTCATCGACGTCGGCGGGACCGAGGCCGTCCTGCCCGCCCACGAGCAGGTGCCGGGCGAGGAGTACGTGCACGGCGACCGCATCCGCGGCTACGTCCTGGAGGTCGCCCGGGGCCAGCGCGGCCCGCAGGTCACCCTCTCGCGCACCCACCCGAACCTGGTGCGCAAGCTGTTCGCGCTCGAGGTCCCGGAGGTCGCCGACGGCACGGTGGAGATCACCGCCATGGCGCGCGAGGCGGGGCACCGCACCAAGATGGCCGTCCGCGCGACGGTCCCGGGCGTGAACGCCAAGGGGGCCTGCATCGGCCCCATGGGCGGCCGGGTGCGCGCCGTGATGGCGGAGCTGCACGGCGAGAAGATCGACATCGTCGACCACGCGGACGACCCGGCGGAGATGATCGCGCACGCGCTGTCGCCCGCCCGCGTCCTGTCGGTCACGGTGGTGGACCCCGAGGCCCGCGCGGCCCGCGTGGTCGTCCCGGACTACCAGCTGTCGCTCGCCATCGGCAAGGAGGGCCAGAACGCCCGCCTCGCCGCGAAGCTGACCGGGTGGCGCATCGACATCCGGTCTGACGCCGAAGTTCCCGAGACCGCCTCCCAGGGCGCACGCGACGGTGCGGACGGTAGTGAGTGACCTCACGAGTGACGCCGTCCGTGCCCCGGCGCGGTAGACTTGCTGCGGCTGGGCCGGATGTCCGGCTCCTCCCGTCGAGCCGGCGGACCCCTCAGACTCTCCACGATGTCTCAGGCATGGGTCCGGTGCGCACGTGCGTGGGGTGCCGAGCCACCGGCCCGAGGTCAGCCCTGCTGAGGGTGATCGCAGCTCACGACGACACGCTCGTCGTGGACGTGGGTCGCCGGATGCCGGGCAGGGGGGCATGGCTGCACCCCGATCCTGACTGTCTCGAGAAGGCCGAACGCCGACGTGCGTTCGGGCGTGCCCTGCGTGTTGCGGGGCAGCCCGACACGAGCGCGGTGCACCGCCACCTCGAGCAGCAGGAGCAGGACGTCGTCGGGTAGTTCCCGGCGGCGAGGCCGATCGTCGATACGGAAAGCGGGTTGGAAGCCGATGGCTGCCCGATGAGCACGCACCGATGAGTACCCAGCGATGAGTACCCAGCACTAACGACGGTCCGACCCTGTCCGGGCGGACCGAGACAGGAGAGATGTGGCCAAGGTCCGCGTCTACGAGCTCGCCAAAGAGCTCGGGGTCGACAGCAAGACCATCATGACCAAGCTGAACGAGTTCGGTGAGTTCGTTCGCTCGGCATCCTCGACCATCGAACCGCCGGTCGTCCGCAAGCTGCGGGACACCTACCCGGTCGGTGGCGGAGGTTCCGCCCCCGCTGCAGCGCCCGCCCCGAAGGCACCGGCACGCCCGGCGCCCGCCCCGGCCGCCGCAGCCCCGACAGCACCCGCACCCGCTGCGCCGGTCGAGGCTCCTCGCCCCGCAGCCGCGGCCCCCGCCGCCCCTGCTCCCGCTCCGGCGGCAGCTCCGGCGACCCCCGCCCCGGCCCGTCCGGCTCCCGCGCGTCCGGCCCCGGCCGCCGTGCAGGCTCCCGCCGCCGCAGCCGCTCCGGCGGTCCGTCCCGGCCCGCGTCAGGCCGCGCCTGCCGCCCGCCCGGGCAACAACCCCTTCGCGCCGTCCCAGGGCATGCCCCGTCAGGGCGAGCGCACCGGCGGCCCGCGTCCGCCGCGTCCGGGCAACAACCCGTTCGCGCCGTCGCAGGGCATGCCGCGTCCGGGTGACCGTGACCGGCGTCCCGCTGCGGCCGAGGGCGCTCCGGCTGCCTCGGCGGGCGAGCGTCCGGGCGGTCCCCGTCCCGGTGGTCCCCGTCCCGGCGGTCCCCGTCCCAACCCGGGCATGATGCCGGGCCGCACGTCGAGCGGCGTGGGTCGTCCCGGCGAGCGTCCGGCCGGCCCCGGTGGCCGTGGTGGCCCCGGCGGCGCCGGTGGCGCGCGCGGCGGCTACGCCGGTCGTCCCGGCGGCGGCGGTGCGCCCGGTGGCGCTCCCGGTGCCGGCGGCGGTTTCGCCGGTCGTCCCGGTGGCGGCGGCGGTCGTCCCGGTGGTGCCGGTCGCGGCAGCACGCAGGGCGCCTTCGGTCGCGCGGGCGGTCGTCCCGTCCGTGGCCGCAAGTCGAAGCGTGCGAAGCGTCAAGAGTTCGAGCAGATGCAGGCCCCCTCGCTGGGTGGCGTGCAGGTTCCTCGCGGCAACGGCAAGACCGTCGTCCGCCTGCGCCACGGCTCGTCGCTCAACGACTTCGCCGACAAGATCGACGCCAACCCGGCCTCGCTGGTCACCGTGCTCTTCCACCTCGGTGAGATGGCCACGGCGACCCAGTCGCTCGATGAGGACACCTTCGGGACCCTCGCGGTCGAGCTCGGCTACGTCATCGAGATGGTGTCGGCCGAGGAGGAGGACCGCGAGCTGCTCGGGGCCTTCGACATCGACCTGGACGCCGAGCTCGAGGCCGAGGGCGACGAGGACCTGACGGCGCGGCCCCCCGTGGTCACCGTCATGGGTCACGTCGACCACGGAAAGACCAAGCTCCTCGACGCCATCCGCCAGACGGACGTCGTCGCGGGCGAGGCCGGCGGGATCACGCAGCACATCGGTGCCTACCAGGTGCACACCGTGCACGAGGGCATCGACCGTGCCGTCACGTTCATCGACACCCCGGGCCACGAGGCGTTCACCGCCATGCGTGCCCGTGGTGCGCAGGTGACCGACATCGCGATCCTCGTGGTCGCGGCCGACGACGGCGTGATGCCCCAGACCATCGAGGCGCTCAACCACGCCCAGGCGGCCGGCGTGCCGATCGTGGTCGCGGTCAACAAGGTGGACAAGGAGGGGGCCAACCCCGCCAAGATCCGCCAGCAGCTCACCGAGTACAACCTGGTGGCCGAGGAGTACGGCGGCGACACGATGTTCGTCGACGTCTCCGCGAAGCAGAACCAGGGCATCGACCAGCTGCTCGAGGCGGTCCTCCTCACGGCGGACGCGGCGCTCGACCTGCGGGCCAACGCCGACAAGGCAGCTCGTGGTGTCGCCATCGAGGCGAACCTCGACAAGGGCCGCGGTGCCGTCGCGACGGTGCTGGTCCAGTCGGGCACGCTCGAGGTCGGTGACGCCGTCGTGGCGGGCACGGCCTACGGCCGCGTCCGTGCGATGTTCGACGAGCACGGCGAGCCGGTCACGGTGGCGGGGCCGTCGCGTCCCGTCCAGGTGCTCGGCCTGACCTCGGTGCCCCGCGCCGGCGACACGTTCATCGTGGCTCCGGACGACCGCACCGCGCGTCAGATCGGCGAGAAGCGCGAGGCGGCCGAGCGTGCCGCACTCCTGGCCAAGCGTCGCAAGCGCATCAGCCTCGAGGACTTCACGCAGGCGCTCCAGCAGGGCAAGGTCGAGACCCTCAACCTGGTCCTCAAGGGCGACGTGTCGGGTGCCGTCGAGGCGCTCGAGGACGCGCTGCTCAAGATCGACGTGGGCGAGGAGGTCGAGCTGCGGGTCATCCACCGTGGGGTGGGTGCCATCACGCAGAACGACGTCAACCTGGCGACCGTCGACTCGGCGATCATCATCGGCTTCAACGTCAAGTACGCGGAGCGCGTCGAGGAGCTGGCGGACCGCGAGGGCGTCGACGTGCGCTTCTACTCGGTCATCTACCAGGCGATCGACGACGTCGAGGCTGCTCTCAAGGGCATGCTCAAGCCGGAGTACGAGGAGGTGCAGCTCGGTTCCGCCGAGGTGCGCGAGGTCTTCCGGTCGTCGAAGTTCGGCAACATCGCCGGGTCGATCGTCCGGTCGGGCCTCATCCGACGGAACACGAAGGCGCGCGTCTCGCGTGGCGGCAAGATCATCGGCGACAACCTGACGATCGAGTCGCTCAAGCGGTTCAAGGACGACGCCACGGAGGTCCGCGAGGGCTTCGAGTGCGGTATCGGCCTGGGCTCGTTCAACGACGTCGAGATCGGCGACACCATCGAGACCTGGGAGATGCGCGAGAAGCCTCGCGCCTGACCCCGGTGATCAACGCCCGCAGGGCGGGCGAGGAATCCTCCTCGCCCGCCCTGCGGTCTCTCAGGAGGAAAGGAACGTTCCGATGGCGGACACCGCCCGCGCCCGCAAGCTCAGCGAGCGCATCCAGCAGGTCGTCGCGCAGATGCTCGACACCCGGATCAAGGACCCGCGCCTGGGGTTCGTCACGGTCACCGACGTGCGCGTCACGGGTGACCTCCAGCACGCCGACGTCTTCTACACGGTGCTGGGCGACGACGCCGCGCGCACCGACACGGCCGCCGCGCTCGAGAGCGCGAAGGGCATCATCCGCTCGGAGGTGGGCAAGCAGACGGGGATCCGCCTGACGCCCTCGCTCGACTTCCACCTCGACGCGCTGCCCGACACCTCGGCCCAGCTCGACGCGGCGCTGCTCGAGGCCGCTCGCCGGGACCGCGAGGTCGCCGCGCTGGCGGCGCAGGCGAGCTTCGCCGGGGACTCCGACCCCTACAAGAAGCCCGACGAGGACGTCGAGGACTGAGCCGCACGCACGACGGCGCCCCCGAGGACCGGGGGCGCCGTCGTGCGTTCAGGCCCGGACGACGCGTCCGGTGTCGCGCGGCATCCAGACCAGCACCACGAGGGCGCCGAGGGCCACGACGAGTGCCGCGACCAGTGCCGCGGGCTGCAGGCCGGCGACGTAGCCGCCCGGCGTCAGGGTGCCGTCCGAGGCGGTGAACACCGCCACCAGCGCCGCGACCCCGAGGGCCCCGCCGATCTCCCGGATCGTCGCGTTGACCGAGCTCGCGGTGCCGTGGTCGTCGGGGGCCATGTCGAACAGCACCGCGGTGGCGCTCGGCGCGAACGTCAGGCCCATGCCGATGCCCGCCAGTGCCAGCCCGGGCACCAGGTCGGCGTAGACGAGCCCGTCGGTGCTGACGATGAGCCCCTGCCACGCCAGCCCGGCGGCCTGGAGGGCCAGCCCGGCCGTCAGCAGCGGACGGACGCCGATGCGGGGTGCGAGCATGCCGGCGATCGGGGCGAAGATCATCGGCGCCGCGGTCCACGGCAGCGTGCGGATGCCGGCCTGCAGCGGCGTGTAGCCCATGCCGATCTGCAGGTACTGGGCCAGCAGGAACACGAGCCCGAACACCCCGAACGAGAACGCCAGCGCGCTCGCGTTGGCCACGGAGAACGACCGCACGCGGAACAGCCGGAGCGGCACCAGGGGGTGGTCGGTCCGCGACTCGCGGTACAGGAACGCCGCGAGCAGCAGGACGCCGACGACGAGCCCGCCCACCACGGTCGTCGAGCCCCAGCCGTCGTCGTTCCCGCGGATGATCGCCCAGACGAGCGACAGGATGCCGGTCCCGGCGAGCGCGAGGCCCGCGACGTCGAGCGGCTGGCGACGACCGTGGGACTCGGGCAGCGCCCAGAGCACGAGCGGGATCGCGACCAGCGCGACCGGCACGTTGATCCAGAAGATGGCCTCCCACGAGATGCCGTCGACGACCGCGCCGCCGATGACCGGCCCGAGGGCGACCCCGAGGCCCGACACCCCGCCCCAGATGCCGATGGCCATCGCGCGGCGGGCGGCGGGCACGGCTCCGGCGAGGAGCGTGAGCGACAGCGGCATGATCGCGGCGGCTCCGGCGCCCTGCAGCGCGCGGGCGGCGATGAGCATCTCGGCGCTGGTGGACAGAGCGGAGGCGATCGAGGCGAGCGCGAAGAGCGTGATGCCGGCGACGAACACCCGGCGTCGGCCCCAGCGGTCACCCAGCGTCGCCGCGGCGATCATCAGCGTGGCGAAGCTGAGCGTGTAGGCGTTCACCATCCACTGCAGCTGCTCGAGCGACGCGGAGAGCTCGGTGCGCAGGACGGGCAGGGCGGTCGTCATGACGAGGTTGTCGAGCGTGGCCATGAACATCGGCAGCGACGCCGCGATCAGGGCGATCGCGGTGCCGCGGCGCCGCGCGGTGCCGGGCTCTCGCAGGACGCGCCCGGGTTCCTGAGGTGGTGCCGGCATCGTGACGGTCACGGGAGGCTCCTTGTTGGCATTGACTGATTACTAACAAGATTGACCGTAGGCATCGACTGATAACATGTCAACCATGTCTCTCGACCAGACCACGGACTGGACGGCGAAGAAGCCGGCCCAGCGCATGACCGGTGCCCAGCGCCGCGAGGAGATCCTCGTCGCGGCCCGCACGGTGTTCGCGGAGCGCGGCTACGCGGCCAGCACCGACGAGGTCGCGCGCGCCGCCGGCGTCTCGCAGCCCTACGTCGTGCGGTTGTTCGGCTCCAAGCGCGAGCTCTTCCTCGAGGCGTACAAGATGGCGAGCGCGGAGATCATCGCCGCGCTGTCGAGCGTTCCCCCAGGTCCCGATGCCATGATGCGCATGGGTGACGCGTACGTCGGCCTGCTCGCCGACCGCGACCTGCTGCGGCTGTCGATGTACGGCTTCATCGCGGGGGCCGACGACGAGGTCGGGCGGGTGGCCCGGCACACGCTGGGCGAGGCGTTCCGGCTGTTCCAGGAGCGGTCCGGCGCCGACGAGGACGCCGCCCGCGCGTTCGTCGCGCAGGGGATGCTCATCAACGTGCTGCTCGCGGTCGACGCGCCCGCGCACCGCGGCGAGGACGCCGGTCTGGACGCCCTCGTGCAGTGCGTGCAGGACGGCATCGCCGAGCGGCGCACCGCGTGAACCGTCCGCCGTCGTCGGGGGAGCGCAGGCCCACGGCCGCCGACGGTGTGGTGGTCGTCGACAAGCCCGCCGACTGGACCAGCCACGACGTCGTCGCCCGCATGCGCCGGCTGGCGAGCACCCGCAAGGTCGGCCACGCCGGGACGCTGGACCCCATGGCGACCGGCGTGCTGGTGATCGGCATCGGCCGCGCGACGCGGCTGCTCACGTACATCGTCGGGGCGGACAAGGAGTACACCGCGACGATCCGGCTGGGGGTCTCGACCACTACCGACGACGCCGAGGGTGAGCCGCTCGCGGTGGTCGACGCCGGCCGGGTGGCCGAGTCCGACGTCATCGCGGGCGTCGCCCGGCTGACCGGGGCGATCCAGCAGGTGCCCAGCGCGGTCTCGGCGATCAAGGTCGACGGCCAGCGCGCCTACGCCCGCGTCCGGGCGGGCCAGGACGTCGAGCTGGCGGCGCGGCCGGTCACGGTGAGTCGCTTCGACGTGCACGCGGTGCGCCCCGCGCGGACCGACGAGGGGACCGCCGTCCTCGACGTCGACGTCACCGTCGTGGTCTCGTCCGGCACGTACGTCCGGGCGCTGGCCCGCGACCTCGGTGCCGGGCTGGGCGTCGGCGGCCACCTCACGGCGCTGCGCCGCACCCGGGTGGGCGGCTACGGGCTGGACGTCGCCCGTTCTCTCGATGACCTCGCCGCGCTGCCGACGGACCGGCCGATCGACGTCGTGCCGCTCGCGGACGCGGCACGCGCGACCTTCCCGGTGCGCGAGCTCAGCGACGACGAGGCGCGCGCCCTGTCGTACGGGCAGGCCATCGCGGTCGTCGAGGGCTCGGCCCACGCGACCGTCGCCGGCATCCGGGCCGACGGCGAGCTGGTCGCGCTGCTCGAGGAGCGGGGCGGCAAGGTCCGCCCGGCGCTGGTGTTCGCCCCGGCCTGAGCCGCCCGTCGGCGTCGTCGTGGCGGTGACCGCGCGTCCGGGGTGGCAGGCTTGTCCGTCGGGCCCGGATCTCGACCCTGGGCACGAGCGACGAGGAGCAGGTGTGCAGGTCTGGAGGGAGCTGTCCGACGTGCCCGCGGACTTCGGTCCGTCGGTGGTGACGATCGGCAACTTCGACGGGGTCCACCGCGGCCACGTCGGTGTGCTGCAGCGCATGTGCGCCGACGCGCGCACGGCGGGCGCGCAGGCGGTGGCGGTGACGTTCAGCCCGCACCCGCAGCAGGTGCACCGGCCCGACACCGCACCGCCGCTGCTCACGGGCGACGCCGACCGCCTCGAGCTGCTCGAGCAGACCGGTCTGGACGCCGTGCTGCTGCTGGAGTACACCCTCGAGTTCGCCCGCCAGACGCCCGCCGAGTTCGTGCAGCGCTACCTCGTGGACGTGCTGCACGCCCGGACCGTCGTCGTCGGCCGCGACGTGCGCTTCGGCGTGGGCAACTCCGGCGACCTCTCGACGATGGTCGACCTCGGCCGCGAGCACGGCTTCGACGTCGAGGTGATCGAGGACGTCACTCCTGCGGCCGCCGCGGACCCGGGCAGCGCCGAGGACCGCGCGGCCGACCCGCTGCGCCGCCGGTGGTCGTCGACGTGGGTGCGCGAGCTGCTCGAGGTGGGCGACGTCGTGCAGGCCGCGCGTGTGCTCGGCCGACCGCACCGCGTCCGGGGCGTCGTGGTGCACGGGGACGCGCGCGGCCGCGACCTCGGCTTCCCGACCGCGAACCTGAGCCCGGACGCGGACGGCATGGTGCCCGCCGACGGCGTCTACGCGGGCTGGCTGCGCCGCGTGCGCGACGCGGACGGCACCCCGGTCGAGGCCTCCGATCCCGACCGGGTCCTGCCGGCGGCCGTCTCGATCGGCACCAACCCGACGTTCGACGGCGTCCAACGCCGCGTCGAGGCCTATGTGCTCGACCGCACGGACCTGGACCTCTACGACCAGGAGGTCGTGCTCGAGCTGGTCGAGCGCCTGCGTCCGACGCTGCGGTTCGACTCGGTCGACGAGCTGCTGGTCCAGATGCACGAGGACGTCGGCCGGGTGCGGGAGATCCTGGACGGGGCCGCCGTCGCCGGTGGCGATGCGGGGAGCGAGCCCGCAGCCTGATAGTCTGTGTGCGCCGTCAGAACGGCCGCGGAACGAGAGAGCCCGGGTGGACAAGCCCCGGAGCACCGCGCAACGAGACAACCTGGAGAACCGTGCCGCTCGAAAGTGCCGTCAAGCAGTCCATCATGACCGAGTACGCCACCCACGAGGGTGACACCGGTTCCCCCGAGGTCCAGATCGCGATGCTCACGCAGCGCATCAAGGACCTCACGGAGCACCTCAAGACCCACAAGCACGACCACCACAGCCGCCGCGGCCTGCTGCTGCTCGTCGGTCAGCGTCGTCGCCTTCTCGGCTACCTGCAGAAGGTCGACATCAACCGCTACCGCAGCATCATCGAGCGGCTCGGCCTGCGCCGATAACACCTCGCACCAGCCCGGACCCGCTCAGGGTCCGGGCTGGTGTGGCGTAACGGCACGTCGTTCCACCACGCATCACCAGCACCACCACACCGCGTCGGTCCGCTCGGTCCGGTCCTCGGTAGTGGCTTCCGGAAGCTCCCTGAGGAGGGTCCGGTGGCCTCGATCGAAGATCGCTCGCGGACGGCCGGCGCCTTCACCAAAGAGGAGGGCACCCGTGGAGGGTCCCGAGATCCAGTTCGCTGAGGCACTGATCGACAACGGTCGCTTCGGCACCCGCACCGTCCGCTTCGAGACCGGCCGCATCGCCAAGCAGGCCGCCGGTGCCGCCGTCGCCTACCTGGACGGCGAGACGACGCTGCTCGCCGCCACCACGGCCGGCAAGCACCCGAAGGAGCAGTTCGACTTCTTCCCGCTGACGATCGACGTCGAGGAGCGGTCCTACGCGGCCGGCAAGATCCCCGGCTCGTTCTTCCGCCGCGAGGGTCGTCCGTCCACCGAGGCCATCCTCGCGTGCCGCCTGATCGACCGCCCGCTGCGCCCCCTGTTCGTCAAGGGCCTGCGCAACGAGGTCCAGGTCGTCATCACCGTGCTGTCGATCCACCCGGACGACTCCTACGACACGCTGGCCATCAACGCGGCGTCCATCTCGACGCAGCTCTCGGGCCTGCCGTTCTCCGGCCCCGTCGCCGGTGTGCGCATCGCGCTCATCGACAACCAGTGGGTCGCGTTCCCGCGGTACTCCGAGCGCGAGCGCGCCACGTTCGACATGGTCGTCGCCGGCCGCGTCGTGGGTGATGACGTCGCGATCGCCATGATCGAGGCCGAGGCGCCCGAGAAGTCCTGGAACCTCATCAAGTTCGAGGGTGGCACCGCCCCCACGGAGGAGATCGTGTCCCAGGGCATCGAGGCGGCCAAGCCCTTCATCAAGGTGCTCGTCCAGGCCCAGCAGGAGCTGGCGTCGAAGGCCGCCAAGGAGACCCAGGACTTCCCGACGTTCCCCGACTACCAGGACGACGCCTACGCCGCCGTCGAGGCCGCCTCGACGCAGTCGCTCAGCGACGCGCTGAGCATCGCGGACAAGCAGACCCGCGAGAACCGCCTCGACGAGATCAAGGCCGAGGTCGTCGCGCAGCTCTCCGCGCAGTTCGAGGGTCGCGAGAAGGAGCTCTCCGCCGCGTACCGCTCGGTGCAGAAGAAGCTCATCCGCCAGCGCATCCTCACGGACGGCTTCCGCATCGACGGCCGCGGCCTGCGGGACATCCGCACGCTCTCGGCCGAGGTCGAGGTCCTGCCCCGCGTGCACGGCTCGGCCATCTTCGAGCGCGGCGAGACCCAGATCCTGGGCGTCACCACGCTGAACATGCTCCGCATGGAGCAGCAGCTCGACACGCTCTCCCCGGAGACGCGCAAGCGCTACATGCACAACTACAACTTCCCGCCGTACTCGACGGGCGAGACGGGTCGCGTCGGTTCGCCGAAGCGTCGCGAGATCGGCCACGGGGCGCTCGCCGAGCGCGCGCTCATGCCGGTGCTCCCGAGCCGCGAGGAGTTCCCGTACGCCATCCGCCAGGTCTCCGAGGCGCTGAGCTCCAACGGCTCGACGTCCATGGGCTCGGTCTGCGCGTCCACCCTGTCGCTGCTCAACGCCGGTGTGCCGCTGCGCGCGCCGGTCGCCGGCATCGCGATGGGCCTCGTCTCCGACACGGTGAACGGTGAGACCCGCTACGCGGCGCTCACCGACATCCTCGGCGCCGAGGACGCGTTCGGCGACATGGACTTCAAGGTCGCCGGTACCCGCGAGTTCGTCACGGCCATCCAGCTCGACACCAAGCTCGAGGGCATCCCCGCCTCGGTGCTGGCCGGCGCGCTGACGCAGGCGAAGGAGGCTCGCCTGGCGATCCTCGACGTCATCGCCGAGGCGATCGACGTGCCCGACGAGATGAGCCCGTTCGCCCCGCGCGTCATCACGGTGAAGGTGCCGGTCGACAAGATCGGCGAGGTCATCGGGCCGAAGGGCAAGATGATCAACCAGATCCAGGAGGAGACCGGCGCCGACATCTCGATCGAGGACGACGGCACGGTCTACATCGGCGCCACCGACGGTCCGTCGGCGGAGGCCGCGCGTGCGGCGATCAACGCGATCGCCAACCCGCACATGCCCGAGATCGGGGAGCGCTTCGTCGGCACGGTCGTCAAGACCACGACGTTCGGCGCGTTCATCTCCCTCTCGCCGGGCAAGGACGGTCTGCTGCACATCTCGCAGATCCGCAAGCTCGTCGGTGGTCGTCGCGTCGAGAACGTCGAGGACGTCCTGGCCGTGGGCCAGAAGGTCCAGGTCGAGATCGGCGAGATCGACCCGCGCGGCAAGCTGTCGCTGCACGCGGTGATCGACGAGGGCACCGAGGGCGCCGAGGCCGACACCGCCGACGCGATCGCGACCGAGCCGGCTGACGCCTGACGATGCCGCTGGACCTCCCGCTCGTCCGCCCGGGTCAGCCCGGGGCCGAGCAGTCCGTCGGGCAGGACGGGGACGCCATCGTGCGTCGTTCCGTCCTGCCCGGCGGGGTCCGCGTGCTCACGGAGCACATGCCGGGCCTGCGCTCGGCGACCGTGGGCGCGTGGGTGGGCGTCGGCTCGCGCGACGAGTCCGACGGCCACCACGGCTCGACGCACTTCCTCGAGCACCTGCTGTTCAAGGGCACCGCGCGCCGCACCGCGATGGACATCGCGGAGGCGTTCGACGCCGTCGGTGGCGAGGCCAACGCCGCCACCGGCAAGGAACACACGTGCTACTACGCACGGGTGCTCGACACCGACCTCCCGATGGCGGTCGACGTCATCGCGGACATGGTCACCTCCGCGCGCCTGGACACCGACGAGCTCGAGACCGAGCGCGGCGTGATCCTCGAAGAGCTCGCGATGAACGACGACGACCCCAGCGACGTAGTCCACGAGCAGTTCGCCGCCGCCGTCCTGGGCGCCCACGCGCTGGGCCGACCCATCGGCGGCACCCCCGACACCATCCGCGCGGTGCCGCGCGACGCGGTGTGGGAGCACTACCGCGAGCACTACCGGCCGTCGACCCTGGTGGTCACGGCCGCGGGCGGTGTCGACCACGACGTGCTCTGCGCGCAGGTCAGCGAGGCGCTGCTCACCGGCGGCTGGCCGCTCGACGCCGGTGCGGAGCCCCGCAGCCGCCGGGTGCCGACGGACGTCGCCGTGCAGGCCGGGCAGGGCGGCATCCCGGCGCAGGGCGTCGAGCGGACCATCCGCCGGCACACCGAGCAGGCGAACGTCATCATCGGCGGCACGTCACTGACGGCCACGGACCCGAAGCGGTTCACGCTGTCGGTGCTCAACGCGGTGCTCGGCGGGGGCATGTCGTCGCGCCTGTTCCAGGAGATCCGCGAGCGCCGCGGCCTCGCCTACTCCACCTACTCGTTCGCGTCCGGCCACGCCGACACCGGCGTCTTCGGGCTGTACGCCGGCTGCACGCCCGGCAAGGTCGACGAGGTCGTCGCGCTCATGGTCGCCGAGTGGGAGCGCATGGCTGACGCGCCCATCACGCAGGCCGAGCTCGAGCGGTCGATGGGTCAGCTGGCCGGCGGCCTGGTGCTCGGCATGGAGGACTCCGGGTCGCGCATGAGCCGGCTCGGCAAGTCCGAGCTCGTGCACGGCTCGCTGCTCAGCATCGACGAGTCGCTCGACCTGATCCGCGCGGTCACCGTGCAGGACGTGCAGGACCTGGCCGCCGAGCTGGCGTCACGCCCGCGCTCGGTCGTGCGCGTCGGACCCTTCGGGGACTGACGCCGGCGCAGGCGTCGGTCCGCCTCGCGACTCGGTGAGCCAGTCGATGCCGCGCGCCGTCGGGACGAGCGTGAGCGCGCAGCCGGCGGCGAGCACCGTGAGGAGCTCGTCGAGCGTCCAAAAGCCGTCGGCCGCGGACCTGAGCACCAGCCCCAGCGCGACTGCCGCGAGTGCCGACCGGCCGCCACCGGAGGCCGCCAGTCCAGCACCGACGACCAGCAGGAAGCCGAGCGCCGGGCTGACCAGCCACCAACCCGCTCCATCGGCCGCGGCGCGCGCGAGGACCACGATCCCGAGCGTGAGCACCGGGACGGCGACGAGCGCGCAGGACTCGGCCAGGGCCGTCGCGCTGGGCCGGTGACCGGGGGAGGGGACGCGCCCGAGCCACCATGTGGCGACCACGGAGGCGCCGACGACCAGCACCCCGGCGGCGGCCAGCCAGAAGGATCTCGACCCGACACCCAGCGGGGCGTCGGCCACCGTGTACGGGCCGGCCCAGCCTGGGGCGACGAGGTACACCCAGCCGGAGGCCCCGGCGGCGACGAGCGCGAGGCCGAGGATCATCGGGGCACGCGCGAGCGACGAGCCGCGCCGGGAGAGACCACGCGTCGCCGCCCACACCAGCAGGAGGCCGCCACAAATCTGGCGCGGCCACTCCATCGTGTAGGCCCGCAGCTCGTCGGGCGTCCAGCCGGGCTCACCGAACCGGGCCTGGAAGTCGACCGCCCGGACCCGCACGGCGAGGACGCCATAGCCGACGAGCAGCAGCACCACGACGACGGCCAGCCCCAGCAGAGCGAGAGTGTGGCGCCGTCGTCGGTTCACGGGTCTCCTTCGTCACGGGCCGGCCGCTGCCCCTCGTGTCGCATCGGCGTGTCGGCGTCCGAAGGTGAGTAGTCGGCACACATCGGGCTCGACAGCGCGATGATGGGGCATGGCCCTCGACCAGGTCGTCTATCGGCGCTACGCGCCCCCGCCCAGCGCGCTCGGCATCGTCGAGCACCTGTGGGTGGTGCACGTGCCTGACGGCGTCGTGGAGCGCGAGGTGCTGCTGCCGGACGGGCACGGGCTCGTGACGGTCGCGCGAGGCAACCCGGGGGAGCACATCGACCCGATGAGCCTGCTGCGCACGCCCGACGGCAGCGGCGTGCGGGGGCTCGCGGAGCGCGCGTTCGTCCGTGAGCAGCGCGGGCCGGCGGTCAGGCTCGGCGCGCAGCTCGACCCCGTGGCGCTCGCGCGGATGGGCGTGCGCAAGCCGTCCTACGACGTCATCGCGCTCGACTCCCTGCTGGGCGCGGGCGTCGAGCAGGAGTGCGTCGCGGCGCTCGAGCAGGGCAGGGACGCCGACGCGGCCGCCACGCTGGGGTCCGCGCTGGCCGTGCACACGGCACCCGTGATCACCGGTTCGCCGCTCGACGCGATCGCGCCCGTCCTGCGCTCCGTGATCGAGCAGCGCGGGCTGGTGCGCGCCTCTGACCTGGCACGGGAGGCCGACCTGGCGATCGGCGCGCTGTACCGGGAGGTCGTGCAGACCATCGGCATCACACCCGAGGCGTTCCTCGCCGCCGTGCGATTCTCGGCGTTCGTGCGCGACGCGGTCGGGCCGGGACCGGTGCGTCCCGGGGACGCCCTCGCGGTCCTGCAGTGGTACCTGCGGGCCGGGTACCCGCCGCGCGAGGTCGAGCGCTTCACGGGGCTGAGCCACGTGGAGCTGCGCCGGCTGGAGGCGGGGATCGCGGCGGCGCTCGGGGTCGCGGCCTGACGTTAGGGTTGCTGGTCGTGAGCGAGCGCATCAGGGTGGCCGTGCTGGGTGCGGCGGGCCGCATGGGATCGACCGTCGTGGCCGCCGTCGAGGCAGCCCCCGACCTGGAGCTGGTCGCCGCGCTCGACGCCGGCGCCGACCTGCAGCTGGTCGCCGACGCCGGGGCTCAGGTCGCCGTCGACTTCACCGTCCCGTCCGCCAGCGAGGGCAACGTGCACGCGCTGGTCGACGCGGGCATCCACCTCGTCGTGGGCACCACCGGCTGGACCGACGAGTCGCTGGCGCGCGTGCGGGACCACGTGGCCGACCGGCCGGGCGTCGGCGTGGTCGTGGCCCCCAACTTCGCGCTCGGCGCCGTGCTCGCCATGGCGTTCGCCGCGCGAGCGGCCCGCTGGTTCGAGTCCGCCGAGGTGATCGAGCTGCACCACCCGGACAAGATCGACGCCCCGTCCGGCACCGCTCGGCACACGGCGTCGGCCATCGCGGCCGCGCGCGCCGCCGCCTCGCTGGGTCCGCTGCCCGATGCGACGACGCAGGCGCTCGACGGGGCGCGCGGCGCGGATGTCGACGGCGTCCGCGTGCACTCCGTGCGGCTGCGCGGGCTGGTGGCGCACGAGGAGATCCTGCTGGGCAACGCGGGCGAGCAGCTGACCATCCGGCACGACTCGTTCGACCGCGTGAGCTTCATGCCCGGCGTGCTGCTGGCCGTGCGTCAGGTGGGTGCGCGTCCCGGCCTGACCGTCGGTCTCGAGCACCTGCTCGACCTGGCGTGAGCGTGGCGTCCTCGTCGAGCCGCGTCCGCTGGACCTCGATCGCGGGCGCCGTCGCGCTCACCGGTCTGCTGGCCCTCTACGTGTGGGTGGTCGCCACCCGCGCGACGGCGCTGATCCGCACCGGCGAGCCCGTCGGGATCGGCCTCGGCATCGCCTTCTGGATCCTGCCACCGCTGGTGATCTGGCTGGTCGCGCGCGAGTGGCGCCTCGCGGTGGACGTGCAGCGGATGGCCGACGAGCTCGCCGCGGCGGACGAGCTGCCCGTCGACGACCTGCCGCGCTCGCCGGGCGGCCGGATCGACCGCGCCGCGGCCCGCGCCGCGTTCGAGCCGGCGCGCGAGCTGGCCGAGGCGGAGCCGGACGACTGGCGGTCCTGGTACCACCTGGCGTTCGCCTACGACGCGGCGGGGGACCGGCGGCGCGCCCGGGAGTCCCTGCGCAAGGCGAGCAGGCTGCACCGGTCGTAGGCGTCAGATCGAGGCCGACCAGCGGTGCTCGGTGACGGTGCGGGTCGACCCGTCGGGCATCAGCCCCGAGATGAGCTCGCGGGCGACGTCGTCGGGACCCAGGCCGGCGGACGCCAGGAACCGCGCGCGCGCCTCGTCGCCGTCGAGCACCCAGGTGTGCAMCTGGTCGGCGCCGTCSTCGCGGAGCGTGTCGACGGCGGCCGCGAGCAGCCGCGACCCGTGACCGACGCGCTGGCGCGCCGGCTCGACCTCGAGCGCGAGGATCGCCCCGCCGGGCGCGTCGAAGGGCCGACCCTCGGGCGCGGGGACCGGCGCGACGGAGACCACGCCGACCACCGTCGGGCCGTCGCACGCCACGAGCACCCGGTAGCCGGACGGCGGCGCGACGACGGCCGCGGCCCACTGGTCCTCGATCGCCCGCTCGTCGAGCAGGTCCAGGGCGCCCTGGCCAAGGACCTCGGCGTGCGAGACGCGCCAGGCCTCGACCTGGACACGGGCGATCGCGTGCTCGTCGCCGCGGACCGCGGGGCGGACCGAGACGTCGGCGTTGTCGGTGAACAGCGGCATCAGACCTCGACGGGTTCGGGGGTGGTCTCGTGCACCACGGCCTTGGGCGGGTGCTTGACCGACATCTTGTCGATCCACGCTAGCGCGACCGCGGAGACGATGAAGGCGAGGTGGATCACGGTCTGCCAGAGCAGCACGTCGGTGCCGCTGGAGTCGATGATCGTGCGGGCCTCGATGAAGCTGCGCAGCAGGTGGATCGACGAGATCCCGATGATCGACATGGCCAGCTTGGTCTTGAGCACGTTCGCGTTCACGTGCGAGAGCCACTCGGGCTGGTCGGGGTGGCCGTCGAGCTTGATGCGGGACACGAACGTCTCGTAGCCGCCGACGATCACCATGATGAGCAGGTTCGCGATCATCACGACGTCCACCAGGCCGAGGACGCCGAGCATGATCGCCTCCTCGGACAGCCCCCCGTGCAGGAAGACCTCCTCGGCGATGTGCCAGAGCTCGAGCATGAACTGCCAGACGTAGATCGCCTGCGCGACGATCAGGCCCAGGTACAGGGGCACCTGGAGCCAGCGGGAGAAGAAGATCAGCGAGCCGAGACGGTTGCTGCGGACGGGAGCGGCCATGGGGTCCTCCGGGTGGTGACGGGTGCCGGGCGCGAGTGCGCGCCACGCGGCAGGGCGTTCGGACGCCCAACGGTCGAGGGCGGCGAATGGTGCCCGCTACGGCATGCCGAGCGCGCGCAGCACGGCCGCGGTGACCGCGGCGAGGAGCACGACCACGACGAACGGTGCCCGCAGGACCAGGGCGACGGCGGCCACGACCAGCGCGGGGATGCGGGCGTCGAGCACGATCTCGTTCCCGCGGGTGGCGGCCTGCACCGCCACCAGCGCCGACAGCAGCGCGACCGTGACCAGCGCGGCGGTGCGGGCCACCCGCGGCTCGGCGAGCCAGTGCTTGGGCACCAGGTGCCCGGCCAGCTTGATCCCGAAGCACACGGCGCTCGCGACGAGCAGCGCGACCCAGGTGACGGCGTTGCTCATACGGCCGGCTCCGGTGCCTTCACGACGAACCCCGCCACGATGGCCACGCCGGCCGCGAGCAGCACCGGGATCCCGGCGGGGGTCACCGGCGTGAGCGCCAGGGCGACCACGACCGCGCCGCCCGCGACGAGGCGCGCCAGACCGGTGCCGGGTCCGGTGATCCGCGGCCAGACCAGGGCGAGGAACGCAGCCGCGGCGGCGGCGTCGAGCCCGTACCGGCGGGGATCGCCCAGCCGGTCGCCGACGAGCGCCCCGGCGAGCGTGAAGAGGTTCCACAGCACGAAGACGCCCACGCCCGTCCACCAGAACCCGAGCCTGGCGGCGTGCGGAGCCTTGTGCACCGTGGCCACGGCGGTGGACTCGTCGATCGTCAGGTGGGCGGCGACCGGCCGGCGCCAGCCGTGGGCGTCGATGAGCGGCGCGACCTGCGGGCCGTACAGACCGTTGCGCACGCCGAGCAGCCCCGCGGTCGCGATGGCGGCGCCGGCGAGCCCGCCCGCGCCGACCACGCCGATGAACGCGAACTGCGAGCCGCCCGAGAACATCAGCAGGCTCAGCGCCATCGCCTGCGGCACGGACAGCCCCGCGGCCACGGCGAGCGCACCGAACGAGATCCCGTACAGGCCGGTGGCCAGCGCGACCGAGACGGCCTGCCGGATGGCGGCCCGTCCCTCGGCGTCCTGCGTCACGCGGGCAACTGTGGCACAGCGGGCAGCGGTCAGATCGCCACGTACACGCTGTCGAGATACTCCTCGATGCCGGCCTCGCCGCCCTCGCGACCGAGGCCGGACGACTTCACGCCGCCGAAGGGCGCGCTGGCGTCCGAGACCAGGCCGCGGTTGATCCCGAGCATGCCCGTCTCGACGGACTCCGCCAGGCGCATCGCCCGCGCGATGTCGCGGGTGTACGCGTAGGCGACCAGCCCGAACGGCGTGGAGTTGGCCAGGGCGACGCCCTCGTCCTCGGACCCGAAGGTCACCACGGGGGCCACCGGGCCGAACGTCTCCTCCGTGATGACGCGCAGGTCCGCGGAGACGCGGTCGAGCACGGTGGGCGCGTAGAAGTAGCCGGGCCGGTCGGGCCGGTCGCCGCCGATCCGCACCCGGGCGCCGGCGTCCACGGCCTCCGCGACGACCTCCTCGACGCGGTCCACGGCCGACTTCTCGATGAGCGGCCCGACCGTCGTGCCCTCGTCGGCACCGTGCCCGACGACGAGCTCGTCGAACGCCGCGGTCAGGCCGGCGGTGAACTCCTCGGCCACGGACGCGTGCACGAGGAAGCGGTTGGCGGCGACACAGGTCTGGCCGGCGTTGCGCATCTTGGCCTGGACCGCGCCCTGCACGGCCGCGGGGATGTCGGCGTCCTCGAAGACGAGGAACGGAGCGTTGCCGCCCAGCTCCATCGAGGTGCGCAGGATGTTGTCGGCCGACGCCTTGAGCAGCGCCGCCCCGACCTCGGTCGAGCCGGTGAACGAGAGCTTGCGCAGCCGCGGGTCGGCCAGCAGGGGCCCGGAGATGCTGCGGGCGGAGGCGGACGGCACGACGTTGATCACGCCCGTGGGCAGCCCGCGACCCTCGAGCTCCTCACGGATGATCTCCGCCACGTACGCGGTGGTCAGCGGCGTCAGCTGGGCCGGCTTGATGACGACCGTGCAGCCGGCCGCCAGCGCGGGCGCCACCTTGCGGGCGATCATCGCGATGGGGAAGTTCCACGGCGTGATCAGCAGGGCGGGGCCCACGGGGCGTCGCAGCACCAGCTGGTGGTTGGTGCCCGAGGGCGCCCGGCGGGCGAGGCCCTCGAAGCGGACGGCCTGCTCGGAGTACCAGCGGACGTAGTCGGCGCCGTAGGCAACCTCGGCGCGCGACTCGGCCAGCGGCTTGCCCCCCTCGGCCGTGACCAGCGCGGCGATGTCCTCGGTGCGCGCGGTCAGCGTCTCGTAGACCGCCCGCAGCAGCTCGGCACGCACCCGGGGGGCGGTCGCGCGCCACTCGGGGAAGGAGGCGTGCGCGGCCGAGAGGGCGTCGAGGGCGTCCTGCTCCCCGCCGTCCGCGACGTCGAACAGGGTCTCGGTGGTCGCGGGGTCGGCGACCTCGAACGTGCGGCCGGTGCTCGCGGGGCGCCACGCCCCGTCGATGAGCACCCCGGTGGGCACGTGGGCGGCGACGGTGGGGGGCAGGGACGACGGCGTCATACCGGTGAGTATCACTCGCCGCGCCCGCCGACGCACCGTCGTGCGCGCGTCCGGACGCAGCCGGCGCACCTACGATGACGCACATGACGGACGCGCCTGTGCCCTCCCCGTACGAGGACCTCCTCCGGCTGGTCCTGGAGACCGGCACCCCGAAGTCCGACCGGACGGGGACGGGAACCCGGAGCGTGTTCGGCCACCAGATGCGCTTCGACCTGTCGGCGGGCTTCCCGCTGGTCACGACGAAGCGGGTGCACCTGCGCTCGATCGTCCACGAGCTGCTGTGGTTCCTGCGCGGCGAGTCCAACGTGGCCTACCTGCACGAGAACAACGTGACCATCTGGGACGAGTGGGCCGGACCCGACGGCGAGCTGGGCCCGGTCTACGGGGTGCAGTGGCGCAGCTGGCCGACGCCCGACGGCGGCCACATCGACCAGATCACCGAGCTGCTCGCCAACCTGCGTCGCGACCCCGACTCCCGTCGGCACATCGTCTCGGCCTGGAACGTGGCGGACATCCCGTCGATGGCGCTCGCCCCGTGCCACGCGTTCTTCCAGTTCTACGTGGCCGACGGACGGCTGAGCTGCCAGCTCTACCAGCGGTCGGCGGACCTCTTCCTCGGGGTGCCGTTCAACATCGCGTCCTACGCGCTGCTGACGCACATGGTCGCCCAGCAGGTCGGCCTCGAGGTGGGCGACTTCGTGTGGACCGGCGGCGACTGCCACATCTACGACAACCACGTCGACCAGGTGCGCGAGCAGCTCACCCGGACGCCGTACCCCGCGCCGACGCTCCGGCTCCGCAAGGCGGACTCGCTCTTCGACTACACGTTCGACGACGTCGAGGTCCTCGACTACCAGTACCACCCCGCCATCAAGGCCCCGGTGGCCGTGTGAGCCTCGCGCTCGTCTGGGCCCAGACGCCCACGGGCGTCATCGGGCGCGACGGCACGCTGCCGTGGCACGTCCCCGAGGACATGGCGCACTTCCGCGAGCTCACCCGCGGGCACCCCGTGATCATGGGTCGGGCGACCTGGGAGTCCCTCCCGCCGCGGTTCCGCCCGCTGCCGGACCGGGACAACATCGTGCTCACGCGCACGCCGGGGTTCGAGGCGGCCGGCGCGCTGGTCGCGCACGGCATCGACGAGGCGCTGCGGCTCGTCGGCGACCGCGACGCGTGGGTCATCGGCGGCGGGCAGGTCTACGAGGCCTTCCTGCCCCGCGCCGACCGGGTCGAGATCACCGTGGTGTCGCTCGACGTCGGCGGCGACACGCGAGCACCGGCGCTCGACGCGAGGGAGTGGCGGCGCGGCGGACCGGACCGCGACCGGGGCTGGCAGGTCTCCAGCGCCGGCGGCACCCGGTACCGGTTCGAGACCTACGTGCGCGCCTGAGCTCGTTCGGTCGTGGGACCCTCCGGACGGCGACCACCCTCGGGGCGGTACCGTGGCCCCATGCCGCGCACCTCCACGTCCGCCCGACCGTTCGGGACCGTGCTCACCGCGATGGTCACGCCCCTGACGGCAGACGGTGCGGTCGACCTCGGCGCCGCCGTGCAGCTCGCCCGGCACCTGGTCGACCACGGCAACGACGGACTGGTCCTCAACGGCACGACGGGCGAGGCGTCCACCACGCACGCCCCCGAGAAGGCCGAGCTCGTGCAGGCGGTCGTCGAGGCCGTGGGCGACCGCGCGTGGGTCATCGCGGGCGCCGGGTCGAACGACACCGCGCACGCGGTGCGCATGGCGGAGCAGGCGGCCGAGGCCGGTGCGCACGGCCTGCTCGTCGTCAGCCCGTACTACTCGCGGCCCTCGCAGGAGGGCGTCCGCCGGCACGTCGAGGCGGTGGCCGACGCCACCGCCCTGCCGGTCATGCTGTACGACGTCCCGGGCCGCACGGGCGTCCGGTTCGCGCCCGAGACCATCGACGCGCTCGCGGGCCACGACCGTGTCGTCGCCATGAAGGACGCCAGCGGCGACCTCTACGGCGCCGCCAAGGCCATCGCCCGCACGGGTCTGGCCTGGTACTCCGGCGACGACAGCGCGTTCCTCGCGCTCCTCGCGCACGGCGCCGTCGGGATCGTCAGCGTGTCCGGCCACGTCGCGGGCGACCAGCTGGCGCAGATCGGCCGCGCGTTCGACGCCGGTGACCACGGCACCGCGCTCACCCTCTTCCGATCGATCATCCCCGCGATCGACGCACTCAACGGCGCCGGCTTCCAGGCCGTCGCCGCGAAGGCCGCGCTCCAGGTGCTGGGCGTGCTGCCCGAGCGCTCGGTGCGCCTCCCGCTCGTCCCCGCGTCCGACGACGAGCTCGCGCTGATCCGCGACGGCCTGCGGGCCGCCGGGCTGCTCGATCTCGTCGGCTGACCGCATCTGATCCCACCAGGAGCCCCATGAGTCACCCGCACCCCGAGCTCACCCTGCCGCCGGCCCTGGCCGACGGCGCCCTGCGAGTCGTCGCACTGGGTGGTCTCGGAGAGGTCGGCCGCAACATGGCCGTCCTCGAGTACGCCGGCCGCCTGCTCGTCATCGACTGCGGCGTCCTGTTCCCCGAGGACCACCAGCCCGGCGTCGACCTGATCCTGCCCGACTTCGAGTACATCAAGGACCGCCTCGACGACATCGAGGCGATCGTCCTGACGCACGGCCACGAGGACCACATCGGCGCCGTGCCGTACCTGCTGCGGCTGCGCAAGAACATCCCGCTGGTCGGCTCCAAGCTCACGCTCGCCTTCATCGAGGCCAAGCTGAAGGAGCACCGGATCCAGCCGACCACCCGGGAGGTCCGCGAGGGCCAGCGCGTGTCGTTCGGCGCGTTCGACTGCGAGTTCGTCGCGGTGAACCACTCGATCCCGGACGCCCTCGCCGTCGCCGTCCGGACGCCCGCGGGCACCGTCCTGCACACCGGCGACTTCAAGATGGACCAGCTCCCGCTCGACGGCCGCATCACCGACCTGCGGGCGTTCGCGCGGCTCGGCGAGGAGGGCGTCGACCTGTTCATGGTCGACTCCACCAACGCCGAGGTGCCCGGGTTCGTGGCGCAGGAGCGCGGCATCGGCCCGGTCCTCGACCAGGTCTTCGCCGACTCGACCAAGCGCATCATCGTGGCGTCGTTCGCGTCCCACGTGCACCGCGTGCAGCAGGTGCTCGACGCCGCCTACGCGCACGACCGCAAGGTCGCGCTCGTCGGTCGCTCCATGGTCCGCAACATGGGCATCGCCTCCGAGCTCGGCTACCTCAAGGTGCCCGAGGGCGTGCTCGTCGACCTCAAGCAGGTCGACTCGCTGCGCGACGACGAGATCGTGCTCATGTGCACCGGCTCGCAGGGCGAGCCCATGGCCGCGCTGTCCCGGATCGCCAACAACGACCACAAGGTCTCCGTCGGCCCCGGCGACACGGTCATCATGGCCTCGTCGCTCATCCCCGGGAACGAGAACGCCGTCTTCCGCGTGATCAACGGCCTGACCCGGCTCGGGGCCCGCGTCGTGCACTCGGGCAACGCCAAGGTGCACGTCTCCGGCCACGCCAGCGCCGGCGAGCTCCTGTACTGCTACAACATCCTCAAGCCGCGCAACGTCATGCCGGTGCACGGCGAGATCCGGCACCTGGTGGCCAACGCGGCGCTGGCCGTGCAGACCGGCGTGCCGGCCGACCGGGTGGTGCTGGCCGAGGACGGCGTGGTCGTCGACCTGGTCAACGGCCGGGCGCGCATCGTCGGGGCGGTGCCGTGCGGCTACGTCTACGTCGACGGTTCGAGCGTCGGCGAGATCACCGAGGTGGAGCTCAAGGACCGTCGGATCCTGGGCGACGAGGGCTTCATCTCGATCTTCGCCGTGGTCAGCTCCGCCGACGGCAAGGTGCTCGCCGGTCCGCAGATCCACGCCCGCGGGTTCGCGGAGCAGGACGCCGTGTTCGACGACATCCTCCCCGAGCTCACGGCGGCGCTCGAGGAGTCGGCGCGCAACGGAAACTCCGACGCGCACGTGCTGCAGCAGGTGATGCGCCGGGTGGTCGGCCGCTGGGTGTCCAACCGCCTGCGCCGCCGGCCGATGATCATCCCGGTGGTCGTCGAGGCCTGACCGAACGATCCGCACGGCCCCGTCCCGCTCTGCCGGACGGGGCCGTTGCCGTGTCAGGTGGGAGTGACCCGCCCGTCGCCGCCCGTGGCGAGCGCCTCGTCGGCGGTCACCTGGTCGACGGGCGAGGCGTCGTCGGTCGACCGCGGCCGCCGGGAGGCGGCCGCCGACCCCAGCAGGATCAGGGCCGTCGCGGCGAGGACCGTGATCGTGATCGTCTCGTCGAGCACCAGGGCGCCGAGCGCGACGGCCACGACCGGGTTGAGGTAGGCCACGAGCGTCGATCGCGCGGCCCCGACCTCGACGATCAGGCGGAAGAACAGGACGAAGGCGAGCGCGGTGCACAGGGCGCCGAGCCCGACGAGCGCGAGGACGGCGTCCAGGTCGGGCCAGGGCTGTGGGCCCGTGGCCAGCACGAACGGGGCGTACACCAGCGCCGTGACCGCGAGACAGGTGGCCGTCAGGGGGATGGCCGGGACCTCCCGCAACCAACGGTCCGCGATGATCGGCGCGGTCGCGTAGCCGAGCGCGGCGAGCAGCACCTGCGCCACGGCCCAGGGGTCGCCCCCGGCCGCGCCCGGTCCGAGCAGCAGCGCGACGCCGCCGAGACCGACGAGCAGGCCGGCCCAGCGCACGCCGGCGACGGGCCGGCGGTCGACGAACCGACCGATGACGACGGCGGCGATGGGCACCGTCGCGACGAGCAGCCCGGTGGTCGAGCTGGAGAGCGTCCGCTCGGCGTTGGACAGCAGGATCCACGGCAGGACGATCTCGAGGGTCGCGAACCCGAGCACGGCCGGCCAGTGCCCGCGCAGCGCGCGCAGCCCACCGCCCCGGACGGCGAACGGCAGCAGGAGCAGGGCGCCGAGCGCGGTGCGGACGAAGACGACGGTCGCCGGTGTCACCTCTCCGACCGCGACCTTGATCAGCAGGTAGGGGATGCCCCAGATCACGCCGACCGCGACCAGGAGGAACCAGCCGCGGCGGCTCATGCGACGTCCGGGCGGGGGAGCGACGTCGTCGCCACGAGAACCATGGACCCACCGTAGGACGCCCCACCGACACTCACGGCGACGTGCGGAACGTCGCCCGGTGCTGGCGCGGGCTGGTGCGGAACTCGCGCGCGAAGTGCTGCCGCAGCGCCGCCGACGACCCGAAGCCGGCCTCCGTCGCGACCTGCTCGACGGGCCGGTCGGTGGACTCGAGGAGCACCCGCGCCCGCACCAGGCGCTGCCGGAGCAGCCACCGGGCGGGACTGACGCCCGTCCGGGCGCGGAAGTGGCGGGTGAACGTGCGGCGGGACTGGTGCACGCTGGCCGCCCACGTGTCGAGGTCGAGCGGTTCCCCCAGCCGGGCCGCGGCCCAGCCCATCGCGACCTCCACCGGGTCGGCGGACGGCCCGGCGGCCACCGGCGCCGGGATGTACTGCGCCTGGCTGCCGTCGCGGTGGGGGGCCAGCACCAGCGCGCGGGCGACGTTGGCGGCGAACGCGGCGCCGTGGTCGCTGCGCACCACGTGGAGGCAGCAGTCGAGGGCCGCGGCGACCCCGGCCGAGGTCACCACGTCGCCCAGGTCGCACCACAGCACGTCCGACCGCACGGTCGCCGACGGGTACCGCCGGGCGAGCTCGGGCGCGGCCGACCAGTGGGTCGCCACCTCCCGGCCGTCGACCAGCCCCGCCGCCGCGACGACGAACGACCCCAGGCAGAGCCCGACGACGCGCGCGCCGCGCGCGTGGGCGTCCCGGAGCGCCGCGAGCAGGGTGGCCGACGGCTCACGGTCGGTGTGCCAGCTCGGGATCACCACCGTGTGCGCGCCGGCCAGAGCGTCGAGCCCCCGCGGTACGAGGAGGTCGTAGCCCGCGTCCGTGCGCATCGGTCCCGGTTCCTCCGCGCAGACCGTGACGGCGTAGCGCGGCGTGGGCGCGCTGCGCGACCGGGCGGCGAACACGGTGGACGGCACGGAGAGGTGGAACGGGCTGATCCCCGAGAAGGCGACGACCGCGACCTGGTGCATGGCCCGATCCTAGCGAACGGTGTCCGCCGGGCCACTGGCCCGCTGTCGCCGACCGGACGACGCTGGAGGCATGACGTCGACCCTCACCGCCACCCTCGTCGGAGGACCCACGCTCCGGCTCGCGTACGCCGGGCAGATCTTCCTCACCGACCCGACGTTCGACCCGCCGGGGGACTACCCGGGCACGGGCGCCACGCTGCACAAGCTGGTCGGACCGGCCGTGCCGCTCGAGGCGGTCGGTCCGGTCGACGTCGTGCTGCTGTCGCACGACCAGCACGCCGACAACCTCGACCACGCCGGACGGGACCTGCTGGCCTCGGTGGCCACCGTGCTCTCCACCCCGGACGCCGCGGCCCGCATCGAGGGTGTGCGCGGCCTCGACCCGTGGGAGCGGGTGACGGTCGGGGCGGTCACCGTCACGGCCGTCCCGGCGCGCCACGGGCCCGAGGGGGCCGAGCCGCTCAGCGGTGTGGTCACGGGGTTCGTCCTCGCGGCGGACGGCTGGCCGACCGTGTACGTGTCAGGGGACAACGCCTCGCTCGACGTGGTCGACGCGATCGGACGACGCGTGCCGGGCATCGCGGTCGCCGTGCTGTTCGTCGGCGGCGCGAACGTCGGCCGGTTCGGCGACGAGCCGCTCACCCTCGACGCAGCCCGGGCGAGCGCGGCGGCCGACCTGCTGCCCGGCGCGCGCATCGTGCCGGTGCACCACAGCGACTGGGCGCACTTCGTCGAGCCGCTCGCCGCGGTGGAGGCGCGCTTCGAGTCCGGCGGGCGTCGGGACCGCCTGGTCGTGCTCGAGCGAGGACTCCCGACGGTCCTGTGAGCGCGGCCCGTCAGCCCGGGGTCGCGCCGCGGAACTCGGCCAGGCGCTCGTGCTCGACGCCGACGGCCGCCCTCGTCCGCCGCGACCACGGCACCCACTCGTCGAGCTCGAGGGCGAGCGACCGGCCCTTTGCGCGCGGCCGCCAGGTGCCCACGATCTCGCCGTCGGCGAGCACGGCGCCCGGTCGGCCGATGGTCTGCCAGAGCGCCTTGTGGTGGGCCTTGTCCGGCACCAGCAGCTCGCGCTCGCGTCCCTGGAGGTACAGGTCGTACGGTCCGAGCAGGCGCACGAGCGGCTCGGCGGGCGGGTCCTCGAGGGCGGCGAGGTCACCGTCGAGCACGCCGGCCGCGTGCCCGTCGACGTCCACCTCGACCGCGTCCTCGGGCCAGTGCTCCTTGACGTCCCGCAGGGGTGCGTCGAGGTAGGCCGCCGCCTGCTTGGGCGTCACCGGGCCGAGCAGGCGCAGCAGGGCGCGCAGCACGTCCACCGGCCCGTCGTCGCGGGCCCGCGGGCGGTCCACGACGCCGACCTGTGCGGCGGGCCAGCGGGGTATGCGTCGGAGCACCGGGGGAGACGTGCCGGGCTCGAGCTCGAGGCCGGCGTGCAGGGCGGCCAGGCGGAACGGCATCTCGTACATGTGAGTGGCGCCGCAGGCAGCGCACCAGCGCAGGTAGGGGTCCGGCATCTCCGCGGTCATCCGGGTCGAGACCGCGCCCTTGTCCATCGGGCGGTCGACGACCCTCCGCATGGCGCGCGCGGTCGCCGCGAGCGCGTCGACCACCGGGATGTCGGCCGCGCGCAGCGAGCCGGATGCGTTGAGCACCCGCGACGCGGCATCGGCCTCGGAGTAGGGGCGCAGCGCCTTCTCGACGGCCGGGAGGTCCGCGCGCCGGTACGCGTGCGGCGCGGCGCGGACGGTCCACGCGAGGCCGAGCTCGCGGGGCCACTCGTGCGCGCGGACGGGGACGCCGCGGAGCGCGAGCGCCCACAGCGCGCCGTCGGGCCCGGTGTCCTGCACCCCGAGGTCCAGGATCGCGGCGTCGTCCGGGGAGCGACCCGCCGCGACGGGCCGGTCCAGCTGCTGGGCGTGCAGGCGATACCGGAGCACCTGAGGACGGGTCACCGTGGTCGCACGAGCCATGCCACCACCGTGGCACGGGCCACCCACAGCCGCGGCTCAGGCGCCGAGGATCGCGGGCCCGGCGGCGCGCAGCACCCGCGCGAACCGGTCGTCGGGCCGGCCGGGCAGCAGGCCGTCGAGCTCGAGCTCGACCAGGCCGTGGACCAGCGCCCAGAGGCCGAGCGCCGGCTCCTGCGCCGCGTCGTCGTCGACCCCGAGCACGCGGCCTACCGCGTCGCGCAGCACGCCGAACGTCGCGCTGCCCGTGGCCGCGCCTCGCGTGCCGTCCTGCAGGCCGGCGCCGCGCGTCCCGAACATCACGCGGTAGAAGTGCGGGTCGTCGAGCGCGTGCTGCCGGTACGCCAGGCCCAGTCCGAGCAGGTCGGCCGCGGGGTCGGCGGTCGTCGGGACAGCGGCGAGGCGCTCGGCGAACCGCGCGAAGGCCTCGTCGCCGACGACGCGCACGAGGTCGTCCCGGCTGCCGAACAGTGAGTAGACCGCGGAGGCCGACGTGCCCGCGCGGGCGGCCAGGTCCCGGACGGTCAGCCCGGCCGCGCCGCGCGTGGCGACGAGGCTCGACGCCTCCTCGAGCAGGCGCGTGCGCAGGGCGTCGTCGTGCACGCGGGGACGGGCCATCCGGCGAGTCTAGGGGTTGACGCGGGGTTTGCGAACAGAGTTCTATAACAACGTTCGTAAACGAGGAGGAGCCATGATCGAGCTGTCCGAGGCCGCCCGGGTCACCGCCGGCATCGTCGCGCTGACGGTGGTCGCCATCGAGTCCGGCGGCGCGTTCCTGCTGCGCGTCGCCACCGGCAAGGAGCAGGCGACCGACTTCCAGAAGAGCTTCTACCGCGCGGGGCACGCGCACGCCGGCGTGCTGGTGACCCTCGGGCTCGTCTGCCTGCTGCTGGGGGAGGCCACCACGCTGACCGGGTTCTGGCGCTGGCTGGCGCAGACGGGCGTGCTGCTCGCGGCGATCGCCATGTCGGCGGGCTTCTTCCTGTCCGCCCTGGGACGCGGGCGCGAGCGCCCGAACCGGGCCGTCGCCCTGCTCGGGGTGGGGGCCGTGCTGCTCGCCGCGGGGGTCGTCACCCTGGGCGTGGGCCTGCTGCGGGGGTGAACGCACCGCCGACACGCACCCGGGCACGCCCGACTCCGGGCGGCCCCCGGCTACCTTGAGGACCATGGCGACTCGTACGTCCACCCCTCGCGCCCGCTCCGGTGCGCCGGCGACGTCGCGCGCCTCCGGCAAGGCCCCCGGATCCTCGCGTCCGCAGGGACGCCGACCGGCTCCGCCGCCCCCGCGCCCGGCGCTCCCCGTGCGCATCGTCAAGGGTGTCTTCATGGGCACCGCGCACCTCGTCGGGGGCACCGCGCGGCGCGTGGGTCGCGGCGCGCGGGACCTGGACCCGTCGCACCGCCGGGACGGCCTCGCGTTCACGCTGCTCGGGCTGGCGATCGTCATCGCCGCCCGCGAGTGGTGGGACCTGTCGGGCACCGCGGGCACGGTCGTGCACAACGTCGTCGCGGGCACGTTCGGCAAGGTCGGCGTCGTCGTGCCGCTCGTGCTCCTCGGGCTCGCCGTCCGGCTCATGCGCCACCCGGAACGCGTCGAGGCGAACGGGCGCATCGTCATCGGCCTCGGCGCGATCACGCTGGCCGTGTGCGGGCTCGTCCAGATCGGCGCCGGGCTGCCCGGCACCGACGACTTCGCTGCCCTGCGCGCCGCGGGCGGGATCGTCGGGTTCCTCGTCGGGACGCCGCTCGCCAGCCTGCTCACGGCCGGGGTGGCCGTCGCGCTGCTCATCCTGCTGGCGTTCTTCGGGGTGCTCGTGGTGACCGCGACCCCGGTGCACCAGGTGATCCCGCGGCTGCGCGGCGTCTACGACAAGCTCACCGGCAACCACCGCGAGCCGGCCGAGGCGACCGACGCCGACGACGACGCGCCGCTGGTGATCAACGCGCTGCACACCGCGCTGCCCGAGATCGAGGCGCCGCCGGCCAAGCGCGGGCTCCTCGGGCGTCGGCGCAAGCGTGCCGACGAGGTCGACGAGCCGGAGGACACCCGGCTCGACGGGTACGACGGGGACGAGGCGTTCGCGCGCGCGGCGATCGTCGCGGCGGCCGAGGCCGAGGCGGAGGCCCAGCTGGCGCGCGACGCCGCCCCGGACACGGTCCCGACGACGGTCGTGGCCAAGACGCCGCTGGTCGCGCCAGAGACGACCCCGGTCCCGCGCGGCGAGCAGCCGATGCTCGGCGGCGACGTCCTGTACACGCTCCCCGCCGAGGACGCCCTCGCCAAGGGCGCACCGCACAAGGTGCGCTCGGCCGCCAACGACCGCGTGGTCGAGTCCCTCACCTCCGTGCTCGAGGCGTTCGAGATCGACGCCCAGGTCACGGGCTTCACGCGCGGCCCCACCGTCACGCGGTACGAGGTCGAGCTCGGCCGCTCGGTCAAGGTCGAGCGCGTCACCGCGCTCAGCAAGAACATCGCCTACGCGGTGGCCAGCGCCGACGTCCGGATCCTCTCGCCGATCCCCGGCAAGTCCGCCATCGGCATCGAGATCCCCAACACCGACCGCGAGACCGTGTCGCTGGGCGACGTGCTGCGCTCGAGCGCCGCCAAGCGCACCGAGCACCCGATGGTGATCGGCGTCGGCAAGGACGTCGAGGGCGGCTACGTCACGGCCAACCTCGCCAAGATGCCCCACCTGCTCGTGGCCGGCGCCACCGGCGCGGGCAAGTCGAGCTTCGTCAACTCGATGATCGTCTCGATCCTCATGCGCGCGACGCCCGACGAGGTCCGCATGGTGCTGGTCGACCCCAAGCGCGTCGAGCTGACCATCTACGAGGGCATCCCGCACCTCATCACGCCGATCATCACGAACCCGAAGAAGGCCGCCGAGGCGCTCGAGTGGGTGGTGCGCGAGATGGAGGCGCGCTACGACGACCTGGCGAACTTCGGGTTCAAGCACATCGACGACTTCAACGCCGCGGTCCGCGCGGGCAAGGTCAAGCCGCTGCCGGGCTCCGAGCGCAAGATCGCGACGTACCCGTACCTGCTCGTGATCATCGACGAGCTGGCCGACCTCATGATGGTCGCCCCGCGCGACGTCGAGGCGTCGATCCAGCGCATCACGCAGCTGGCCCGCGCGGCCGGCATCCACCTCGTGCTGGCCACGCAGCGCCCCAGCGTCGACGTCGTCACCGGCCTGATCAAGGCCAACGTGCCGTCCCGCCTCGCGTTCGCGACGAGCAGCCTCACCGACTCCCGCGTCGTGCTCGACCAGCCGGGCGCCGAGAAGCTCATCGGCCAGGGTGACGCGCTGTTCCTGCCGATGGGCGCCGCGAAGCCCATGCGCACGCAGGGCGCGTGGGTGTCCGAGTCGGAGATCCACGCCGTCGTCGAGCACGTGAAGAAGCAGCTCAAGCCCGTCTACCGGCAGGACGTCACCGTCGCCGCGGTGAAGAAGCAGGTGGACGAGGACATCGGCGACGACCTCGACCTGCTCCTGCAGGCCGCGGAGCTCGTGGTGACCACGCAGTTCGGCTCGACGTCGATGCTGCAGCGCAAGCTGCGCGTCGGGTTCGCCAAGGCCGGCCGGCTCATGGACCTGCTGGAGTCCCGCGAGATCGTCGGCCCGTCCGAGGGCTCCAAGGCGCGCGAGGTGCTGGTGCAGCCGGACGACCTGCCCGGCACGCTGGCGATGCTGCGCGGGGCACCGGGCGAGGAGGAGGACCGGTACGCGACGGTGGACGGAGCGCTGCCCGGCGAGCCGCCGGTGGCCACCGACTACTTCGACGGCGCGGAGGAGGACGACGCCGGACGCTGGTCCGGCGGGGGTCGGTGAGCACCGTGACCTCCGGCCCCCTCGGGGTCGTCAGCACGGTGATCGCCGTCGTCGCGGTCGTGGCCCTGGTCGCCGTCCTCATCCTGCTGGCCAAGCAGCGCGCCCAGGTCCGGCGTGCCAACGAGCTGCTCGAGCTCTCGCGCGAGCTGCGACACCGGTACGACGCCCTCCAGGCCGTGACCAAGGAGGGCGTGCTCGTCCAGTCGCTGTCCGGCAAGGTGCTCGACATCTCCGAGCGGGCGGCGGCGATCCTGGGCGTCGACGCGGCGTCGTCGGTCGGCCGCTCCGTAGGCGACCTGCCCGTGGTGCTCGTCAACGAGATGGGCCTGGCCATGAACCCCGCCGCGGTCCTGGGCCACCGCTCCGGCGTGGCGCGTGCGGGGTTCACGGTCGACTCCGAGCTGGTCGGCGTCGCGCTGCCGGGCACCGACACCACCCAGGCGCGCATGGTGCAGGTGGCCAGCCAGCTGGTCCCGGCCGGCGACGGCGACGCGGCCGCGGTGCTCACCACCCTGGTCGACGTCACCGGGCGTCGGGAGGTCGAGGCCGCGCTGACGCGCAGCGAGATGCAGTTCCGGGTCGCGATGGAGAACGCGCCGATCGGCATGGCGCTCGTGGACCTCGAGTGGCGGATCGTCGAGGCCAACGCCGCGTTCGCCGAGCTGCTGGGCACGAGCGTCGGGGCCCTGCGCGGCTACCGCATGGAGGACCTGAGCACGCCCGAGGGCCGGCCCGCGGAGCGGCTCGAGGTCGACCGCCTGCTGGGCGGGGGACAGCACCGGTTCTCCCTCGAGAAGCGCTACCAGCGGGCCGACGGGCACCAGGTCTGGGTCGCGTTGGACGCCGCGCTGGTGCGCACGCCGAGCGGCGCGCCCGACCACTTCGTCGTCCAGGTACGGGACTCCACGGAGTCGCGGCTGCAGGCCGAGATGCTCACGCACCGCGCGATGCACGACCCGCTGACCGGCCTGGCCAACCGCACGCTGCTGCAGGAGGTCCTGCAGTCGGTGCTCGAGCAGCCCGGGGTGGTCGACCGCGTGGCCGTGCTGGCCTGCGACCTCGACGGGTTCAAGGAGATCAACGACCGGTACGGGCACGCCGCGGGCGACGAGGTGCTCGTGCACGTCGCCGGCGTCCTTCGGGCCGCGACCGCCCGCCGAGGGACCGTGGCGCGCCTCGGGGGCGACGAGTTCGTGGTGGTCGTGCAGGACCTCGACGGTCCGCGTGCCGTGTTCGAGGTCGCGGCGGCGATCCACACGGGCCTCCAGGAGCAGGTCCGGGTCGGGCGGCGGCGGCTCACCGTGGCCGCGAGCATCGGGATCGCGCTCGCGGACCCGGACACGATCGAGGGCGGGGCCCCCGGCCTGCTCGCCGCGGCGGACGCGGCGCTGTACCGGGCCAAGGGGTCGGGCCGCAGCCGCACCGAGGTCTACGAGCCGTCGATGACCATGGGTTCGGCCTCCGACCTGCACCGCGAGCTCACCGCGGCGATCGCGCAGGACCAGCTGGTGGTGCACTACCAGCCCATCGTCGACCTCTCGGACTCCCGGGTGGTCGGGTACGAGGCCCTCGTGCGCTGGGAGCACCCCACGCGCGGCCTCCTGCTGCCCGCGTCGTTCCTCTCGCTCATCCAGGAGACGGGCATGTCGGTGGCGCTCGGCCAGCTGGTGGCCACCCGCGTCGTGGAGTTCGTCGCGTCGATCCACGACCGCACCCGGTGGGTCTCGGTCAACGTCTCGGCCGACCAGCTGGGCGACGGCGAGTTCGCGACGACCCTGCTCTCCGAGATCTCGCGGCACCGCCTGACCGCGGGGCGGATCGTCGTCGAGCTCACCGAGTCCTCCCTCGTGGCGTCCGGTACCCGGATCCGCCACGAGCTCACGCAGCTGTCCGCCGCGGGCGTGCCGATCCTGCTGGACGACTTCGGCACCGGGGTCTCGCCGCTGTCCTACCTGCGCGACCTGCCGGTCGCCGGCGTCAAGCTCGACATGTCGTTCACGTCCGGCATCCCGGAGGACCCGACCGCGGGCAAGGTCGCGCGTGCCCTCGGCGCGCTCGCCCGCGAGCTCGCCATGGTCACCATCGCCGAGGGGATCGAGCACGAGGAGCAGGCCGAGTACCTGCACCGCAACGGCTGGCGGTACGGGCAGGGCTGGCTCTACGGCAGCGCGCAGCCCGGCGACATCAGCCGCTGACGCGCTCGGCGACCACGGGCGCCGGTCCGGTGGGCGTCAGGGGAGCGGTCCGCTGCCGCGCGTCGGTCCCGGCCGCCGCGACCACGCGGGCGGTGCGGTCGGCCACCTGCACGGCCGTGAGCGTGCCCGTCCCGCCGGGGATGTCGACGAGGGCATGCACCTGGTGGCCGCCGAGCCGGTCGACGGTGACCGGGGTCCACTCGACGCCCGTCACGCGAGCGGGTCCGGCCGCGCGGCCCTCGGCCGGGAAGGCGCCGGTGCTCTCGACGTGCGCGGTCAGCAGCAGCCCGGAGTCGGTGTTCTCCACGCAGCAGCCGCCGTCCTGGTTCGACACGTAGTTGCCGAGGCCGTAGGCCACCCACATGCCCTCGCCGCGCGGCCCGCCGGACAGCTGGACCACCGGCTGCGGGACGTGCGCGTGGTGCCCGATGACCAGGTCGACCACGCCGGAGTCGGCCAGCGCCTGGTCGACCGCGACCTGCTCGTCCGTGGGCTCCGTGCGGTACTCGACGCAGCAGTGGATGCTCGCGACCACCAGGTCGGCGCCGGCCGCCCGCGCAGCCGTGGCCTGCGCCACCAGGGCGGGGACGTCGATGAGGTTGACCGACCACGGCTTGTCCGCGTCGACGGGCATGCCGTTGGTGCCGTACGCCGCGGCGATGTGCGCCACGGTGATCGATTGTCCCGCGCGCTCGAGCGTGTACAGCTGCGGCTGCGACTGCTCCACCGCGCTGCGGGCGGTCCCGACGTGGCCCAGCCCGGCGGCGTCGAGCGCGTCGAGCGTCGCGCTGACGCCCGCGAAGCCGCGGTCGACGGAGTGGTTCGACGCGGTCGAGCAGCCGTCCCAGCCCTGGGCCTTCAGCGACGAGGCGATCTGCGCGGGCGATCCGAACAGCGGGTAGCCGCTCGGCGGCGTCCCGTCGGGCGCCACGGGCACCTCGAGGTGGCACAGCGCCAGGTCCGCACCGCGGACCCAGGGGTCCATCGGCGAGAGGACCGACGCGAAGTCGTAGCCTCCGCCGGGCAGCCGGGCGTCCGCGAGCACCGGAAGGTGCGGCAGCACGTCCCCGGCCGCGACGATCGAGAACTCCGCGTCGGGGTCCGCCTCCGGGGTCGGCGTCGGCGTCGGACCGGCCGTCGACGGCGCCGGATCGGATGCCGACGTCGGAGCCACGACCGGCTGGTCCCACGGGCGTGCCGCGGCGACGGCGGCGGCGCCGAGACTCGCCACGACGAGCACCAGGATCGCGAGGCCGACAGCGACGGGCTGCCGTCGTCCGGCGCGGGAGTGGCGGGTCACGGCCGGACTGTAGTGGGTGGACGGGCCACCTCCCGCACCGCTCTAGGCTGTTCGGGTGTCCGACGCCGTCCCCGCTGAGCCCGCAGAGACCTTCCGGCCGTCCGCCTGGAACCTGGCCAACGCGGTCACGGTGCTCCGGATCGCGATGGTGCCGTTCTTCGCCTGGGCGCTCCTGGTCGACGGCGGGCACAGCACGACCGGCCGCCTCGTCGCGACCGCGCTGTTCGCCGTGGCCGCGGCGACCGACCGCCTCGATGGCTGGCTGGCCCGCCGCTCGGGTCAGGTCACCAACCTCGGCAAGCTGCTGGACCCCATCGCCGACAAGGTGCTGATCGGCACGGCACTGGTCCTCCTGTCGTGGCTCGGGGACCTCTCGTGGTGGGTGACGGCCATCATCCTGGTGCGCGAGCTCGGCATCACGGCCATGCGGTTCTTCCTGCTCCGCTACGTCGTGCTGCCCGCCTCGCGCGGCGGCAAGCTCAAGACCGTGCTGCAGTCCGTCGCCATCGGCCTCTACCTGCTGCCGCTGGACCAGCTGCCCACGATCGTCACCGTGGTCGCGGCGATCATGATGGCCGCCGCGCTCGTCGTGACCGTGGTCACCGGCCTCGACTACGCGCGGACCGGCCTGCGGATCAGCCGCACCGCGAGCCGCCCGCCCGCCGCCGGGCTGTGACGTGTCCCGCGCCCCCGAGCTGCTCGAAGCCGTCGGTGCCCGCGGCTGGACCCTCGCCGTCGCCGAGTCGCTGACCGGCGGCCTCGTCAGCGCCACGCTCGTCGACGTGCCCGGCGCGTCCGCGGTCCTCCGGGGTGCGGTCGTCGCCTACAGCACCGACCTCAAGGCCACGCTGCTCGGCGTGGACCCGGTGCTGCTCGAGCAGCGCGGAGCCGTCGACCCCGACGTCGCGCGGGCCATGGCGATCGGCGTGCGCGCCCGGCTGGGCGCCGACGTCGGCCTGGCGACCACGGGCGTCGCGGGGCCCGACCCGCAGGACGGGCACCCGCCCGGCACGGTGCACGTCGCCGTCTCGACGCCCGACGGGACGCACGTCCGGTCCCTCCGGCTGACCGGCGACCGGGCGGCCGTGCGGGCACAGAGCGCGGACGCCGTCCTGGCGCTGGGTGTGGAGATCTTGGGCTGATCGGGGTGAATCTGGCCCGTCCGGTGGGGCTACGGGCGTGCGAGCGGGAACACTTGTGGACGACGGATCGTTGTGACGACCGTGATGAGCACTCGACCCCCGGCACGACGACTGCCTTCGCGTGTCGGCGGTGCAAGGTACGGTGGAATCCTCCCGGGCAAGGGACAGCAGGGTTCTTCAATTGTTCGGACTCCGGTTCCCGGAGTGGATGTGGCACGTGACGCGAGAGGGGGAGCCCGGATGGTTGTACTCCGTCGAGAGATCGGCGATGTGCTGCGGGACGCGCGACAGCGCCAGGGGCGCACCCTGCGCGAGGTGTCGTCGGCGGCCCGCGTCTCGCTCGGCTACCTGAGCGAGGTGGAGCGGGGTCAGAAGGAAGCGTCGTCGGAGCTGCTCAACAGCATCTGCGAGGCGCTGGACGTCCCGATGTCGCTCGTCCTGCGTGAGGTGAGCGACCGCGTGGCAGTAGCCGAGGGTCTGCTGATCCCCGACACGGTGCCCGCAGACCTCGCGGCGTCGGTGGCCAATGGCACCGACTCCGGGTGGGCGCGGTCGCGGTCGGAGCTCGCCGCCATCGGCTGATCGGGTGGCTCCGGCCATCCTTCGATGATCGGGCGGACCTGTTCGCCCGATCGGTGGGTCGCTCGTGAGCGCCCACGACGACGGGCAGCGATGCCCGGTCGTCCCTCTGCACGGTCCGTGGACGATGTCCGCGGACCGTTGCTCGTTCCGGCCCTGTGCGCGGCGGCGGTCGCGCGTCGGCGTTGCGCTAGTCGCGAGGCGCCTGGCAGCGCGGGCAGTAGAAGATCGGCCGCTCCATCGGCGGCTTGCGTGCCTGGCGCACCTCGATCCTGGTCCCGCACCGGTGGCACGGCTGGCGCAGGCGCCCGTGGACGTGCCCGGGCGGCCGCCCCTCGGCGACCGAGCGCTGGAGCTGCCGGCGGGCGACGGCGAGCAGCCGCGACGGGTCCGGGATGGCGTCGGCCGGCATCCACGGCCACAGGCGCTCGGCGAACAACGACTCCGCAGCGAAGATCGTGCCGATCCCGGCGACGACGGTCTGGTCGAGCAGCACCTCCGCCACCGGCGTGGCACCGCGGGCCGACCAGCGCCGTAACGCCTCGTCGGCGTCGACCGTCTCCCCGAGCAGGTCCGGGCCGAGGTGGCCGATCAGGGTGCGCTCGTCGCGCGTGCGGACCACGTCGAGCATGCCCAGGTGATGGCCGACCGCGGTCCACTCCTCGGTGGCCAGCACCGCGCGCACCTGCGGTGAGCGCGCGGCCGCCTCGCGGGTCCCGGTTCGCCAGATGCGCCAGTAGCCCTCCATGCGCAGGTGGGTGTGGAGCGTCCGGCCGTCGTCGAAGCGGGTCAGCAGGTGCTTGCCGTAGGAGCGGGTCTCCAGCACCGTCGTGCCGACCAGGTCCACCGTGGCCGCGGACGGCCAGCGCAGGTCCGAGCGGGTCACGACCCGGCCGGTGAGGGCGAGCTGGAACCGGTCGGCGGTCCGCCGCAGGACGTCCCCCTCAGGCACGCGGGCTCGCCGTCACGGGCGGTCCCGCAGGCGCAGGCCGCGGGGGGTGGTCGCGAATCCCGCGTCGACCAGCGCACGCCCGAGGGTGCCGTGCAGCGCGCCGGAGAGGACCTCGACGCCGTCGATGCGGACGATCGTCAGCCGCCCCGCGCGACGCGTGCGCACGGTCGACGCGAGCCCGTCGGCGGCCGCCGCCAGCACCGGCGCGTCGGACGTGAACGACAGGACCGTGCGCCCGCCCCGCTCGAGGTAGAGCACCAGCGCCCCGTCGACCAGCACCACCAGGGCGCCACCCTTGCGGCCCGGGCGGTGGCGGCCGGCCGCGGGGTCGTTCTCCGTCGGGCCGGGCGCCGGCCACGGCAGGGACGCGCCGTAGGGGTTGGCGGGATCGGTCGCGGCGAGCACGACCACCTGCGGGTCGTGCGCGCCCTGCTCGTCGGCCGCCTGGTCGACCACCTGGGCGTCCACGCGCAGCCGGTCGACCGCCCCCGGCAGCGCGAACTGCGAGCCGCCCAGCCGCTCGACGAAGTAGCCGCGGCGCACCTGGCCGCCCTGCTCCAGCGCGGAGAGCACCTTGTAGACGTCGCCGAACCGGGCGCCGATGCCCTCGGCGGGCGCGACCGCCCGGGTGAGGATCCCGTGCCGGTCGAGGAGCTGGGCGGCGAGCGCGTGGGCGCGCAGCGTCGGGTCGGGCTCGCGTGCGGGGAGCAGCGACCAGCGCCCGCCGCTCGCCGCGCCGAACACGCCGAGCGCCGACGACCGCGTGCCGGGGTCACCGGCCAGCTGGACGGCGGCGCGCAGCCCGAGCCGCGGGCGCAGCGGACGCCCGCGCGGGGCCGCTGCGCGCGTCTTGTGCGCGGTGCTCCCGGTGCCCAGCCAGGCGCGCAGCGGCGCGAGGCCGTCGTTGGTCACGTGACCGGTCCACACCAGGTCCCACACGGCTTCGGCGACCGCAGCCTGGCTCGGCGAGGCCTCGTCGGGGCGCAGCTGGCGGACGCGCTCGGCCAGCGCGCCGAGGAACCAGGCGCCGCCGCCGGCCAGTGCCTCGAGGATCACGGCGTGCAGCGGCTCCTCCGGCACGGCGAGGGCCGGCGGCAGGGTGAGGTCGGCGACGGCCGCCGGGTGCAGGGAGATGAGCCCGTCGTGCCCGGCGAGGGACCCGTGGCCCGCCCAGACCACCTCGCCCGCGGCGGTCAGCTCGTCCAGCATCGCGGGGGAGTAGTCGGCCACGCGCGCAGGCAGCACGTGCGTCTCGAGGGCCGACGCCGGCAGCACCGCCCCGGCCAGCTGCTCCACCACCCGGGCGACCCCGTCGACGCCCCGCAGCGACCCGGTCGCCGAGCTGCGCCCGGACCGACCGACGGGCTGCACGCCCTGCCAGCGGGGCAGGAACACCCCGAGCGCCTGGGGCGCGACCGGTTCGACCTCGGCGCGCAGCGCGGCCAGCGACCGCCGCCGCAGGGTGCGCAGCACGTCGGCGTCGCAGAACTCGTCGCCCGTGCCGCCCAGCACGTCGGGGCGCAGCCGCCCCTGGACCAGCACCCCGAGCCGCTCCAGCCGGCGCAGGGTCTCGGTGACCACCGCGACGCCCCAGCCGAACCGGGCCGCGGCCTGCGCGGCGGTGAACGGGCCGTGGGTGCGGGCGTGCCGGCGCAGCAGGTCACCGACGGGGTCGGGCACGATCTCCGTGAACACCTCGGGCACGCCGACCGGGAGGGCGACCCCGAGCGCGTCACGCAGTCGGCCGGCGTCCTCCACGGCCGCCCACTGGTCGGCCCGCTCCGGGCTCACGGCGCCGAGCCGCACGCGGATCAGCCGCCGCGCGCCCTCGAGCTCCGCCAGCCACCCCGGCACCTGGTCCCGGACCTCGGGCCTGGTGCGCTCGCCGAGCTCGTCGACGGTGAGCGGACCGTGGCGCCGGACCGCGTCCGCGAGCTGCTCGAGCGTGCCGGCCTGCCGCTCCGGCGCCCGACCGCTGAGCTCGGCCTCGGTGCGCAGGACCGCCTCGGGGTCCAGCAGGTCGGCCAGCTGCGACTCGCCGCCCTGGCCCAGCAGCTCGGCCAGCAGCGTCGGATCGAGGGTCAGGGCGGCCGCGCGGCGCTCGGCCAGCGGCGCGTCGCCGTCGTAGAGGAACTGCGCGGTGTACCCGAACAGCAGCGACTGGGCGAACGGCGACGGCTGGGTCGTCGTGACCTCGACGACGCGGATCCGGCGCGCCGCCACGTCGCGCATCAGCGTGATCAGCGCGTCGGTGTCGAAGTCGTCCTGCAGGCACTCGCGGACGGCCTCGAGCAGGATCGGGAAGTCCGGGTACTCGGCCGCCACGGACAGCAGCTGGGCCGACCGCTGGCGCTGCTGCCAGAGCGGCTGCCGGCGGTCCGGGCGGCGGCGCGGCAGCAGGAGCGCGCGGCTGGCCGCCTCGCGGAAGCGCGCGCCGAACATCGCCGACGAGCCGAGCTCGGTCTTCACGGCGTCGAGGACCTCGTCGGGCTCGAGGAACAACGACGCGAGGTCGATCGCCGGGCCGGTCGACTCGGCCCACGGGTCGTCGACCCCGAGGCCACCCTCGTAGCCGGGGTCGAGCATGTCGGGCAGCCGCAGCACGATGCCGTCGTTCGAGTGCATGGCCGCCGCGTCCACGCCATACCGCTCGCGCAGCCGGGCTCCGATGACGATCGCCCACGGGGCGTGCACGCGCGCCCCGTACGGGGAGTGCAGGACCACCCGCCAGTCGCCGAGCTCGTCGCGGAACCGCTCGACCACCAGGACGGTGTCCGACGGCACCTCGCCGGTCGCCTCGCGCTGCTCGCCCAGGTACGTCAGCAGGTTGTCGGCCGCCCAGGGGTCCAGGCCGGCGCCCTCGACCCGTGCCCGCGCGTCGTCCGGGGACAGCGCGCCCAGCTCCCGCACCCAGGCGCCCATCGCCTTCCCGAGCTCGGCCGGGCGGCCGGGCGCGTCGCCCTTCCAGAACGGCAGCCGCCCCGGCACGCCGGGCGCGGGAGTGACCAGGACGCGGTCCGGCGTGATGTCGTCGATGCGCCAGGTGCTCGACCCCAGCGTGAACATGTCGCCCACCCGCGACTCGTAGACCATCTCCTCGTCGAGCTCGCCCACCCGCTTGCCGCCCCTGACTGCACCACCGGCCCGCTCGGCGTCGACGGGGACGTCGGTCGTGGTCGCGCTGCTGGCCAGGAACACCCCGAACATGCCTCGGTCGGGGATGGTGCCGCCGCTCGTCACGGCCAGGCGCAGCGCGCCCGGCCGCCCGCTGAGCACGTCGCGCACCCGGTCCCAGACCAGCCGCGGCCGCAGCTCGGCGAACTCCTCGCTGGGGTAGCGGCCCGCGAGCATGTCGAGCACCGCGCGCAGCGTGGCGTCGCCCAGCCCCGAGAACGGCGAGGCGCGGCGCAGGACGGTCGAGAGCTCCTCGAGCGACCAGTCCTCGACCGCGACCATCGCGACGATCTGCTGCGCCAGGACGTCGAGCGGGTTGCGCGGCACCCGCAGCGCCTCCAGCGCCCCGTCCCGCATGCGCTGCGCGGTGACCGCCGCGGGCACCAGCTCGCCGCGGAAGGTCGGGAACACGATGCCGCGGGACACCGCGCCCACCTGGTGGCCGGCACGGCCGACGCGCTGGAGCCCGCTGGCGACCGACGGCGGCGAGCCGACCTGGACCACCAGGTCGATCGCCCCCATGTCGATGCCGAGCTCGAGCGAGCTGGTCGCGACCACCGCGGGCAGCTGGCCGGCCTTGAGCTCCGACTCCGTGCGGGTCCGCTCCGCGCGGCTCATCGAGCCGTGGTGCGCCCTCGCCAGGATGGTCGCGGCGTCGCGGGTGTCGACGCCCACGGCCGTGCCGGACTGCGCGGGGACCTGCGCCGCGCGGAACGTGGCGGGATCGGGCACGTCGACGCCCGACCGCTCGGCCCACACCTCGTTCATCCGCGCGGTCAGCCGCTCCGCCCCACGACGGGAGTTGGTGAACACGAGCGTCGACCGGTGCGCGGCGACCAGGTCGACCACCCGCTCCTCGACGTGCGGCCAGATGGAGGGGCGCGGCAGCTCGCCCGCCGCGGCGCCCGACAGGTCGAGATCGGCGTCCGCCGGTGAGGCGCTGCGCAGGTCGGACAGGTCCGGCACGGGCACGACGACGTCGACCACGATCTTCTTGGTCGACGGCGGCTGCACGACGACCACGGACCGCCCCCGGTCCTCGGGCGTCCGCGCGCCGCCCAGGAACTCGGCGACCGCGTCGACCGGGCGGACGGTGGCCGACAGGCCGATCCGCTGCGCCGGCCCGGGACCGGCCGGGTGGTCGAGGAGGGCGTCGAGCCGCTCGAGCGACAGCGCGAGGTGCGCGCCGCGCTTGGTCCCGGCGACCGCGTGGATCTCATCGACGATCACCGTGCGGACGCCCGCGAGCCCGGCCCGGGCGCCCGACGTCAGCACGAGGTACAGCGACTCGGGCGTGGTGATGAGGATGTCCGGCGGCTTCGTCGCGAAGGCCCGGCGCTCGCTGGGCGGCGTGTCCCCGGTGCGGATGCCGACCGTCACGTCGGGCAGGCTCATGCCGAGCCGGGTCGCGGCCTGCCGGATGCCGACCAGCGGCGAGCGCAGGTTCCGCTCGACGTCGGTGGCCAGCGCCTTCAGCGGCGAGACGTAGACGACCCGGCAGCGCTCGACCGGGTCCTGCGGGGCCTCGCCGGTGAGCAAGCCGTCGAGCGCCCAGAGGAAGGCCGCGAGGGTCTTGCCCGAACCGGTGGGAGCGACGACGAGGGCGTGGTCGCCGCCCGCGACGGCCGACCAGGCCCCCAGCTGAGCAGTCGTGGGCTCGAGGAACGCACCCGTGAACCACGCACGGGTCGGGTCGGAGAAGCGGTCGAGCACCACCCGGCCATTCTGTCGGCCACCACCGACACCGCGCGCCCCGGCGGGGTGGCAGTGTGTCCCCGTGAGGCTACGAGAGTTCTGGCAGCTGGTGGACGAGGTGCTGGGCAGCGCGCACGGGCGCGAGCTCACGCGCGAGCTGGTGCTGCGGGGGCTCGACCAGCGGACCGCGATCCAGGCGCTGGACGACAACGTCGAGCCCCGCACGGTCTGGCACGCGCTCTGCGACGAGCTCGAGATCCCCGACGACGCGCGCTGGGGGGCCGACGCCCGCCGGCCGGCCCCGCCGCGGGCCTAGGAGCAACGCCCCCATGACCTCTCCCACCGGCGTCCGCACGCCGACCTGGATGCCCACCCTGCGCGACATCGGGGAGGCGGTGCTGACGCTCGCCACGACCACGCTGGGTCTGGCGGTGGCGGTCTGGATCATCGACGGCGTCCGCACCGACACCCCGTGGGCGGTCGTCCTGGCCGCCGTCGTCGTGGCGGTGGGCGACCTGCTGCTGCGGGCGCCGCTGCGGTTCCTGGCCCGCCGGGGCAGCGCGGCGCTCGCGCTCGGGCTCGGGCTGCTCGCCCAGCTGGCGGTGCTGTGGGTCGCCCTCGGCGTGGTGCCCGGCATCGCGGCGGACAACCTGTGGTCGGTCCTCGGTGTCCTGGTGCTCACGGCGGTCGTCATGGCCGTCGGGCGGTGGGTGATCGGCGCGAGCAACAGCGACTACGTCGTCTCCGACCTCGTGCGGCGGGCGCGGCGGCAGGCCCGCCGCGAGGGCGTCCGCGCACCGGTCGCCGGCGAGCCGCGGCCGGCCGGGATGCTGGTCGTCCAGCTGGACGGCGTGGCGGCGCCGGTGCTGCGGGAGGCCATCGAGGCCGGGCTCGCGCCCAACGTCCAGCGCTGGATGAGCACCGGCKGCCACACCCTCGAGGACTGGTGGGCCCGGATCCCCTCGACCACGCCCGCGAGCCAGGCCGGCCTGCTGCACGGCGACTCCTCCCAGATCCCCGCGTTCCGCTGGTGGGACCGGGACCTCGGTCGGCTCGTCGTCACCAACCACCCCGAGGACGCGGCCCTGGTGGAGCAGCGGCTCACCACGGGCAAGGGGCTGCTCGCGGGCGGCGGGACGGCGGTCTCGACCATGTTCTCCGGCGACGCCGCGACGGCGTTCGTGGTGATGAGCCGGTCGCGCACCAAGGGTCCCGACGGCGGTCTCGGGCCCGGTCCCGCGTACGTGCGGTTCTTCGCGAGCCCGTTCGTGCTGGCTCGTGCGGTGAGCCTGTCGGTCGGCGAGATGCTCAAGGAGCTGTACCAGGCCCACCGCCAGCGGGTGCGCGAGGTCGAGCCCCGCATCTCGCGCGCCGGCTGGTACGTGGTGCTGCGCGGGATCACGAACGTCCTGCTGCGGGACCTGAACACCTCGCTCGTGGCCGAGGCGTTGCTGCGCGGTGCGCCGACCATCTACGTCGACCTCGTCGACTACGACGAGATCGCGCACCACGCCGGGCCCACCCGGCCGGAGTCGCTGCGCTCGCTGGAGGGCCTGGACCGGGTGCTCGGCACCCTGGAGCGGGTGGTGGCCGTCGCGCCGCGCGACTACGAGATCGTGGTGCTCTCCGACCACGGCCAGGCGCTGGGGGCGACGTACGAGCAGCTCGGGGGCGAGACGCTGCTCGACACGGTGCGGGCGCTCATGGCGGAGCCGGCCGCGGACGGCGTCGAGAGCAGCACCGGCGAGGACTGGGGCCTGCTCAACGCCCTCGTCAACAGCGCCCTCAACCTCTCGCACGGCTCGACCGTGCTCGGCCCCGACCAGGGTCGACCCAAGAAGCCCGCCGACGCCGACGACCTGCCCGACGTGGTCACCGTCGGGTCGGGGAACCTGGGCCTCGTCTGGTTCCCGCAGGTCCCGCACCGGCTGACGCTCGAGGAGCTCCAGGAGCGCTGGCCCGGGCTCGTGACGGGCCTCGCCGCGCGGCCCGGCGTGGGCGTCGTCGTGGTCGACACGCTCGAGCGCGGCCTGGTGGCCATCGGTCCCCGGGGCCTCGTGCTCCTCGAGCAGCCCGGCGCCGAGCCGGAGGGCGAGGACCCGCTCGCTCCCTACGGTCCCCGCGGGCACGCGGACCTCCTGCGCGCCGCCCGGCTCGCGCACACCGGGGACCTGCTGCTGATCTCGACCGTCACGAACCGCGGGCACGTGCACGCCTTCGAGGGGCAGGTCGGCTCGCACGGCRGCATMGGGGGCGCCCAGAACCACGCGTTCCTGCTGCACCCCACCCGGTGGGCCCTGTCCGACGAGCTCCGGGAGCCCGTGGGCGACCGCGAGCTGCTCGTGGGCGCCGAGGCTGTGCACGAGCAGCTGATCCGGTGGGCGGACGCCGCGGGCCTGCGACCGTGACCCTGCAGGTCCGCTGGCTCGGCCACGCCAGCACGGTCCTCGACCTGGACGGCGTGCGACTGCTCACCGACCCGTTGCTGCTGCGGCACGCCGGGCTCCTGCGCCGCCGGGGGGCCGCGCCGCGCCAGGTGGACTGGCAGGGACCCGCCGCCGTGCTGCTCTCGCACCTGCACCACGACCACGCCGAGATCGGCTCGCTGCGGCTCCTCGACGGCGTCCCCGTGCTCAGCGCGCCCGCGAACGCGCGCTGGTTGCGCGGGAAGGGGATCCCCGACGCGGTCGGCCTCACGGACACCGAGTGGTGGACCGTCCCGGGCTCCGACGTGCGGGTGCGCCTCGTCCCGGCGATCCACGTCCACCGCCCGATGCCGCACCGGCCCAACGCGACCCACGGGTTCGTCGTGGCGAGCGACTCAGTGCGCGTCTGGTTCGCGGGGGACACCGCCCCGTTCGCGGCGATGGCGGACATCCCGGCGCTGGCGGGCGGCCCGATCGACCTCGCCCTGGTGCCCGTCGGCGGCTGGGGTCCGCGCCTGTCGGGCGGTCACATGGACGCCGTCCAGGCCGCGCGCGCCTGCGCGACGGTGGGCGCGCGGGTCGCCGTCCCGGTGCACTGGGGCACCCTGCACGCGCCGGTGTCCCGACGCCTGCCGCCGGGGTGGATGGACCGCTCCGGCCCGGCGTTCGCCGCGGCGGCGGCGCGCGTGGCACCCGGTGTCCAGGTCCACGTGGTGGTGCCGGGGGAGCAGGTCGAGGTGCCTGAGACCCGCTGAGACACGCTGACGGCGTGTCGCGTGCATCGAACATCTGTTCGGCTAGGGTGGGTTCTGCGAGAGAGCGACCGAGCCTCCCACAGCCCCCTCCGGCGTCTGCCGGATCCCCGGGCTGGGGGTGTCCCGGTCGGGATGTCGGTGGTCGGACATAGCGTCACTCGCGACGAGACCAGCCCCCGTACCGCAGCACCGCTGCTCGAGACAGACGAGGTCGGACATGCCCGCACCCCAGGATCGTGCCAAGGCCCTCGAGGCCGCACTCAGCCAGATCGACCGCCAGTTCGGCAAGGGATCGATCATGCGCCTCGGCGACGACGGGCGCGCCCCGGTCGAGGTCATCCCCACCGGCTCCATCGCCCTGGACGTCGCGCTCGGCATCGGCGGGCTGCCCCGCGGCCGCGTCGTGGAGATCTACGGCCCCGAGTCCTCCGGAAAGACGACGGTCGCGCTGCACGCCGTGGCCAACGCGCAGCGGGCCGGCGGCATCGCGGCGTTCATCGACGCGGAGCACGCGCTGGACCCCGAGTACGCCAAGAAGCTGGGCGTCGACACCGACGCCCTGCTCGTCTCGCAGCCGGACACCGGTGAGCAGGCGCTCGAGATCATGGACATGCTGATCCGCTCCGGCGCCATCGACATCGTCGTCATCGACTCGGTGGCCGCGCTCGTGCCCAAGGCGGAGATCGAGGGCGAGATGGGCGACAGCCACGTCGGCCTCCAGGCGCGGCTCATGTCGCAGGCGCTGCGCAAGATCACCGGTGCGCTCAACCAGTCCGGCACCACGGCCATCTTCATCAACCAGCTGCGCGAGAAGATCGGCGTGTTCTTCGGCTCGCCCGAGACGACCACGGGTGGCAAGGCGCTCAAGTTCTACGCCTCGGTCCGCCTGGACATCCGCCGCATCGAGACCCTCAAGGAGGGCACGGAGGCGGTCGGCAACCGGACGCGCGTGAAGGTCGTGAAGAACAAGATGGCGCCGCCCTTCAAGCAGGCGGAGTTCGACATCCTCTACGGCGTCGGCATCTCCCGCGAGGGCAGCCTCATCGACATGGGCGTGGAGCACGGCTTCGTGCGCAAGTCCGGCGCCTGGTACACGTACGAGGGCGACCAGCTGGGGCAGGGCAAGGAGAACGCCCGCTCGTTCCTCAAGGACAACCCCGACCTGGCCAACGAGCTCGACAAGAAGATCAAGGAGAAGCTCGGCATCGGCGCACGCGTCGACGCGCCGGCCGAGGCCTCTCCGGTAGTCGACTTCTGAGCGGTCCCATGACCGGGAGGACCCGACGTCGGGGGCGGGACGGCAGCGAGCCGCCCCCGACGGGCTCGGCGGCCCAGGACGTCGAGCCGGACCAGGAGTCGGTGGCGCGCGCGATCGCGCTCCGGCTCCTGACGTCCTCGGCGCGCAGCCGGTCCCAGCTCGCCGAGGCGATGGCGCGCAAGGACGTGCCGGACGACGTCGCGCAGCGCGTGCTCGACAGGTTCACCGAGGTCGGGCTCATCGACGACGCCGAGTACGCGCGGATGGTCGTGCGGACCCGGCACGCGGAGCGCGGCCTGTCCCGCCGGGCCATCGCCGTCGAGCTGCGACGGCGGGGGATCGACGACGAGCTGGCGGGCGAGGCCCTCGAGCAGCTCGACTCCGACGACGAGGAGATCGCCGCGCGCGAGCTGGTGCGGCGCAAGCTCAGATCCACGTCCGGGCTCGACGCGCAGACGCGCGCACGGCGGACGTTCGCGGCGCTGGGCCGCAAGGGATACCCGCCCGGGCTGGTGTCGCGTCTGGTCCGCGAGGAGCTCGCGGCCGTGGGCGTGGCGGGCTCGGACGACGTCGTCGCGGGACCCGACCTCGGCCTCTGACCCCGGATGGGCCGGGTTTCCCCCGGTTCGACCGGGGTGGCGATGGCCAGGGCAAGGGGTCGCCGTGAGGGAGAATGAGCCGGACCGCGCACCGGCTACGTTGCGGGTCCCGCACGGACGGACCAGGAGGACGACGTGGACGCAGGCGCCATCGCCACCATCGTGGGGCTGCTCGGCGCCTGTCTCGTCGCCCTCGTCCTCGTCCTCGTCGCCCGCCGCGAGGCCGGTGTCCAGCGCACCCGGGCCGAGCACGACGTCGCCTCGATCAAGGACGAGGCACGCGCGATGCTCGCGGACGTCGAGCGTCGCGAGCGACGGCTGACCGAGCGTGAGCAGCTGGTCGCGGCCGACCGCTCCGAGCTCGACGAGCTCGAGCGGCGCACCCGTGCCGACGCCGACGCGGCTGCCGAGGCCCGCCGCGCGAGCGCGCGGATCGTCGAGGAGGCCGAGCGCGGGGCGGCGCAGCGTGCGGCCGAGGCCGAGCGGGCTGCGCGGACCGAGCTCGAGGCGGCCAGCGGCCTGACGGCGGACGACGCGCGTGCCGAGCTCACGCGCCGGATCGTGGAGGACGCGCAGAACGACGCGGCCGCCCAGGTGCGCCGCGCGGAGGCGCAGGCGCGCCGCACCGCGGAGGCTCGGGCCCGCCGGATCGTCACGACGGCCGTGCAGCGGCTGGCGGTCCCTACCAGCTCGCAGTCCGCGCTCACCGTCCTGGCGCTGCCGTCGGACGAGATGAAGGGCCGGATCATCGGCAAGGAGGGCCGCAACATCCGGTCCTTCGAGGCGCTGACCGGCGTGAACGTCCTCATCGACGACCAGCCCGACGCCGTGGTGCTGTCGTGCTTCGACACGGAGCGCCGCGAGGTCGCGCAGGTCGCGCTCGAGGCGCTCATGGCCGACGGTCGCATCCACCCGCAGCGGATCGAGCAGGCATACGCCGAGGCGCTGGCGGGAGCGGAGGAGCGCACGGACGCGGCCGGCCACGACGCCGCCGAGCGTGCCGGGGTCCGCGGGCTGCACCCGACCCTCGTCCGGACCCTGGGTCGGCTGCGGCTCCGGACGTCGTACGGGCAGAACGTGCTCGAGCACCTGGTCGAGTCGGCCGTCCTCGCCGGCGCCCTCGCCGCCGAGGTGGGCGCTGACGTCGAGGTCAGCCGGCGCGGGGCGCTCCTGCACGACCTCGGCAAGGCCCTCACCGCCGAGGTCCCGGGCACGCACGCGCTGGTCGGCGCCGACCTGGCGCGTCGGCACGGCGAGTCGGAGGCCGTGGTGAACGCGATCGCGGCGCACCACGACGAGGTCCCGCCGGAGACGGTCGAGGCCGTGCTCGTGCAGGTCGCGGACGCCATCTCGGCCGCCCGTCCCGGCGCGCGCCGCGAGGAGCTCGACCAGTACGTCGAGCGCATCGACAAGCTCGAGCAGCTCGTGGCCGCGCACGCCGGCGTGCGGCGCGCGCTCGCCATGTCCGCCGGCCGCGAGGTCCGCGTGGTCGTCGAGCCGTCCGAGGTCGACGACTACGCCCTGCCGCAGCTCGCGGTGGCCATCGCCCGGCACATCGAGGCCGACCTGGCGTACCCGGGCGAGATCAAGGTGACCGTGGTTCGCGAGATGCGCGCGAGCGCCACGGCGGGCTGACCAGCGCCCGTCCCGCGAGGGACCGTCGGCGCGCCGTCAGATGGACTGCCCGACCCCGCCATCGGCCTGTGCGGTGCTCACGCGGTCGGCGACGCGATCGGCGCGTCGCCCCAGCACGGTCAGGCGCTGCCTGTCGCCTCAGTCCTTACCGGTCGCGACGACGAGGCTCGGCGCCTCGGCCCGCGGCCGGCCGGCGGTGCGCGTGCCGACGCGCCCGGCGAGCAGGGACGCGAGGCGCGTGAGGGCGTAGTTGATGACGATGAAGATGAGCGCCGCGACGACCAGCGCCTGCAGGATGTTGCCGTTGCCGGACCCGAACCGGCGGGCGGCATCGAGCAGCTCCGGGTACGTGATGATGACGCCGAGCGCGGTGTCCTTGAGGATCACCACGAGCTGGCTGGCGATCGCCGGCAGCATCGCGATGAGCGCCTGCGGGACCTCGACCAGGCGCAGCGACTGGGTGGGGCGCAAGCCCACGGCGAGCGCGGCCTCCCGCTGCCCGCGCGGCAGGCTGTGCACCCCGGAGCGGACGAGCTCGGCGAACACGGACCCGTTGTAGAACGTCAGCCCTAGGACGACGGCGACCAGCGGCACGTCGGACGGCTCCATGATCCGCATCTGGCCCAGGCCGAGGTAGAAGAAGATCATCATCAGCAGCACGGGGACGGCCCGGAAGAATTCCACGATGATGCCGGACACGGAGCGCACCGCGGCTGAGCCGGACAGGCGCCCGATGCCGAAGATCAGGCCGAACACCGACGCGGTGACGATGGAGATCCCGGCCGCCTTGAGGGTCTCCACCAGCCCGGGGATCAGGTAGTTCGTCCACGGGCTGGCCGTGAGGAACGGCTTCCACAGCGCCGGGTCCAGCTGGCCCTTGGCGCCCAGCCGGGCCAGCACCCACACGCCGATGCCGACGACGACGACGGTGGCGACGATGTTCGCCCACACCATCCGGCGACGGGCGACCGGGCCGGGGACGTCGAACAGGGTGCTCATCGGGCCACCGCCAGTCGTCGGGAGAGCGCGGTGGTCGCCAGGCCGATCGGGACGACGATGATAACGAAGCCGAGGGCGAACGTGAGGAAGATGGCCACGATGACGTCGGGCCGGAACTCGATCATGGTCTTCATCAGCCCGGACGCCTCCGCGACGCCCGCGGCCGACGCGACGGTCGAGTTCTTGGTGAGCGCGATCAGCACGTTGCCCAGCGGGGCGACGGACCCGCGGAACGCCTGCGGCAGGATGATCAGCCGCGCGGCCGGCCAGAACGACAGGCCGATCGCGCGCGCCGCCTCGGCCTGTCCGACGGGCACCGTGTTGACCCCGGACCGCAGGGCCTCGCAGACGAACGCGGCGTGGTAGACGGCGAGCGCGAGGATCGCGAGCCGGAAGAAGTTCGTCTGGAAGTTGGTCGACAGCGTGAAGCCGAGCTGCCCCCACAGGCCCAGCACGCAGAACACCATGATGATCGTCAGCGGCGTGTTGCGCAGGAGCGTGACGTACGTCGACCCGGCCCAGCGCAGGCTCGGCACGGGCGAGATCCGCATGGTGGCCAGCACGGTGCCGAGGACGAGGGCGAGGATGCCGGCGTAGAAGGTCAGCTGGATGTTGACCCAGAACGCGGCGGGCACGTCGAACTCGCCGAACAGCGACACGAACTGCTGGAGGAACCCGTCGTCCACCGACTCTCCTTGCTCTCAGAGGGTCCGGGGGCCCGCGCGATCACCGCGCGGGCCCCCGGAGGACGGGTCAGGCGCAGGCGGCAGGCGTCGGCGGGTTGAGCTTGTCGTTCGCCTTGTAGCCGGAGGCACCGACGTTCTTGTCGAGCAGCTCCTGCCACGTGCCGTCGTCGATCATCTCGGTGATGGCGGCGTTGATGTCCTCGCACTTGTCGCTGTCCTTGGGGATGCCGACCCCGTAGTTCTCCTCGGAGAACGGGTTGCCGACGACCTTCACCTTGCCCTTGTTGGCGGGCACGGCGGCCAGGCCCGCCAGGATGATGTCGTCGGTGGTCACGGCGTCGACGGTGCCGGCGGTGAGGGCCGTGACGCACTCGGCGTACCCGGGCTGCTCGAGCAGGTTGGTGCCCGTGGCGTACTCGTCCTTGATGCGCTGCGCCGACGTGGAGCCGGTGACGGAGCAGAGGTTCTTGCCCTCGAGGTCCTCGGGGCCGGTGATCGAGTCGTCGTCCGCGGCGACCAGGAGGTCCTGCCCGGCGACGAAGTACGGACCGGCGAAGGAGACGACCTCCTTGCGCTTGTCGGTGATGGAGTAGGTGGCGAAGATCATGTCGACCTGGCCGTTCTGCAGCAGCGTCTCGCGCTGCGCGGACGGCGCCTGGACGAACTCGATCTGGTCCTCGCCGTAGCCGAGCTTGCCCGCGACGTACTTGGCGACGTCGACGTCGAAGCCGGTGTACTCGCTGCCGTCCTGGTAGCCCAGGCCGGGCTGGTCGAACTTGATGCCGATCTTGACGGTGCCCTCGGCGCCGCCGCTGCTGGCCGACGTGTCGCTCGTCGCGCCTGCGTCGTTGTCGTCACCGCCGTCGTCGCTCGAACAGCCCGCCAGGCTGAGCGTCGCGGCGGCCGCGAGAGCCAGTACCAGTCGTCCTCGTCGCATGGTGTGTCCCCTTGTTGTGTGTGTGCGGTGTCGGTCGGTTCGTGTGGGGTTCTCGGGTGCCTCAGTGGGTGAGGATCTTCGACAGGAAGTCGCGTGCACGGTCGCTGCTCGGAGCCGTGAAGAACGTCTCGGGGTCCGCCTCCTCGACGATCTGGCCGCCGTCCATGAAGACGACGCGGTTCGCGGCCCGGCGGGCGAAGCCCATCTCGTGGGTGACGACGATCATCGTCATCCCGTCGCGTGCGAGGCCGACCATGACGTCGAGGACCTCGTTGATCATCTCGGGGTCGAGGGCGGACGTCGGCTCGTCGAAGAGCATGACCTTCGGCTGCATGGCGAGGGCACGCGCGATGGCGACGCGCTGCTGCTGGCCGCCGGAGAGCTGTGCGGGGAGCTTGTCCGCCTGGTCGCGGACGCCCACGCGGTCGAGGAGGTCGAGCGCGATCTCGCGGGCCTTCGCCGGCTTGACGCCCTTGGCCTTGACCTGGCCGAGCACGACGTTCTGCAGCACGGTCTTGTGCGCGAACAGGTTGAACGACTGGAAGACCATGCCGACGTCGGCCCGCAGCCGGGCGAGCCCGCGGCCCTCCGCGGGCAGCGGCTGCCCGTCGAGCGCGATGGTGCCGGAGTCGATGGTCTCGAGGCGGTTGATCGTCCGGCACAGCGTGGACTTCCCGCTCCCGGACGGCCCGATGACGACGACGACCTCGCCGCGACGCACGGTGAGGTCGATGTGCTTGAGCACGTGGAGCGAGCCGAAGTGCTTGTCGACGCCCTGGAGCTCGACGAGGGCGTCGGTCGGATGGTCGGTCGGAGCAGCTGACGGGTCACCCATTGGTCGAACCTAGGGGGGAATGTCTGATCTGGCGAGCGCTTCCAGTCACGATCGGGCCACGGGATCGTCAAGGGACGGGCTCGATGCGGGTGGGCCAGCGGGGTCGCCGTACCCTGGGYGGTGATGTCCACGACCCTGCCCTTCGTCCTGCCGCACGCCCCCTCGGCGACCCCGGCGGCGCGCACCTATCTGGTCAAGACCCTCGGCTGCCAGATGAACGTGCACGACTCCGAGCACATGGCGGGGATGCTCGAGCAGGCCGGCTACGTCGCGGCCAGCCCCGCGGACGCCGCGGCCGAGGACGCCGACGTGATCGTCATCAACACGTGCGCGGTCCGCGAGAACGCCGCCGACAAGCTGTACGGGAACCTGGGCAGGCTCGCGGGCACCAAGCGCGCGCGACCGGGCATGCAGATCGCGGTCGGCGGCTGCCTGGCGCAGAAGGACCGCGCGGGCATCGTCGAGCGCGCGCCGTGGGTCGACGTCGTGTTCGGCACCCACAACCTCGACGTCCTGCCGACCCTGCTCGAGCGGGCCCGGCACAACGCCGAGGCGCAGGTCGAGATCGAGGAGTCGCTGCAGGTCTTCCCGAGCACGCTGCCCACGCGGCGCGAGTCGGTCTACGCCGGTTGGGTGTCGATCAGCGTGGGGTGCAACAACACGTGCACCTTCTGCATCGTGCCCCACCTGCGCGGCAAGGAGCGCGACCGTCGTCCGGGCGAGATCCTGGCGGAGATCGAGGCGCTCGTCTCGCAGGGCGCCATCGAGGTCACGCTGCTCGGTCAGAACGTGAACTCGTACGGTGTCGGCTTCGGGGACCGTGGCGCGTTCGCCAAGCTGCTGCGCGCCGCCGGGGCGATCGACGGGCTCGAGCGCCTGCGCTTCACGTCGCCGCACCCCGCGTCGTTCACCGACGACGTGATCGCGGCGATGGCCGAGACGCCCACCGTGATGCCGCAGCTGCACATGCCGCTGCAGTCGGGCTCGGACCGCGTCCTGCGCGCCATGCGCCGCTCGTACCGGTCGGACAAGTTCCTCGGCATCCTCGACCGCGTGCGGGCCGCTATGCCCGACGCGGCGATCACGACCGACATCATCGTGGGGTTCCCGGGGGAGACCGAGGAGGACTTCGCCGAGACGCTGCGCGTGGTCGAGGCGTCGCGGTTCTCCTCCGCGTTCACGTTCCAGTACTCGCCGCGTCCGGGGACCCCGGCGTTCGACCTGCCCGACGAGATCCCCAAGGCCGTGGTCCAGGAGCGCTACCTGCGCCTCACCGCGCTGCAGGACCGCATCTCGCACGAGGAGAACCTGGCCCAGGTGGGCCGGACCGTCGAGGTGCTCGTCTCCGAGGCCGACGGCCGCAAGGACGACGCGACGCACCGCGTGACGGGCCGAGCGGCGGACAACCGTCTGGTGCACCTGGCCCTGCCCGGCGGCGACGCCGACGTGCCGCGCCCCGGCGACCTGGTCGCCGTCACCGTGACGCGCGCGGCGCCGTACCACCTGGTCGCCGATTCCGCGCTGGCGGGCGGCACGTTCGCCGTCCGGCGCACGGCCGCGGGCGACGCGTGGGAGCGCCGGCAGAACGGTGCGGACGAGCACAGCCACGGCGGCGCGGGCGACTCCTGCGGCACCGGCGGCCCGTCCGGCCCGGTCGTGCTCGGTCTGCCGACGATCGGACGCCGCTGACCGACCCGCGGGTCAGTTGTCCGGCACGTCCGGCGGCGGAGCGCCGTCGTGGGGGAGCACCGCCTCGAGCGACGAGAACATCTGCACGCCCGTGCCCAGCCCGCAGGCCAGCAGCTGCGCCAGCTGGGGATCGGTGACGCCCGGCTCGAAGTCGGCCGACACCTCGCTGTAGAGGGCGAGGACGCCCTCCTCCTCCCGCAGGTAGGCCTTGGGCCAGATCCGCTCGCGGTTCCAGTCGTTGACCGCCAGGGACGCGAGCTCGCGCTGGTCCAGCGGCAGGCTGCGGTGCCAGCGCCCGCGGACCTGGAGGATCTCCTGCTGCTCGCCCAGGAGCAGGAACCAGAACCGGCTCCCGTCCCACGTGCCGGTGAGGTCGCCGTCGTCGTCCACGACGAACCGGTAGCCCCGGCCCACCAGGTAGTCGGCGATCCGCTCGCGGGTCAGCGGGCCCGGCGGCTCGTCGTCGGCGGTGAGTCGCTTCGTGGGCTTCGGCAGCCCGCCGAGCACCCGCAGCAGCCAGCCCGGGCCGCTCACGGCGCCACTCCCGCCGGGTCCGGGTAGCGCTCGTCGAGCGCGTCGAAGAACATGCTGCCCGTCGAGAGGCCGCAGAACAGCATCTGGCTGAGCTGGGAGTCGGTCGCGCCGTGCTCGAGGTCGGTGGCGACCTCGGAGACGACGTGGACGCGCCCGTTGTCGCGCACGCGCACGTACGCCTTGGGCCAGATGCGGTCGGCGTTCCACTCGTTGCACACGTCGAGCACCTCCTCCAGGCGCTCGATGGCGACCTCGCGGTGCCACTGACCACGGACCTGGAGGATCTCCGACTTCTCGCCGAAGAGGAAGAAGTAGAACAGCCGCCCGCGCCACAGCCCGCCCAGGTCGCCGTCGTTGTCCACGAAGTAGCTGAACTGGTTGTTGGTCATCCACGCGGCGATCCGGGCCGGGGTCACGTCCGTCGGCAGGTCCGTCGCGGGCTCCGCGACCCCGAGCTCGCGCGCGAGGAGCTCCGCCACCCGGTCGTGCAGCTCGTCGTCGTCGGGCTCCGGCGCGGGGAGCCGGTCGGGCGTCTGCGGGCGCGGGCGTCCGGAGAACCATCGCCGCGCACGATCCCCGAACGACCCCATGCGCACGACAGTACCGGCGCTCGCCCACACACGGCGGCCGTCGTCCGGGGGACGCCGTGTCGCGATGCCGGCGCGGGCCGTCGCGTAGGTTCACCGCATGCTGGTCCGCGCCGCGCTCGTCCCCGACACCGCCCTGCTCGTGCCCGGGGCCGCCGGTTCCGCCGACGTGCACGCCGTGCTGCGGGCGGCCGCGCTCGAGGCGGTGGCCGAGGTGGTCGGGTCGCGGGCACGCACCATCGTCGTCGTGGCGCCCGGTCCGACGTCGCGCGAGCTCGCCGGGACCGTGCGGCCGTCGCTCGGCGCGGCCGGGATCCCGGACGACCTGCTCGGGTGGCCGAGCGACGCCGTGACGCTCGAGCACGCGGGAATCCCGGCGGGTCCGTCCGTCGCCTCCGCGGTCGCGCTGCACCTCCTGCTCCGGGCGCACCGGCGGCGCGACCTGCGCGTCGTCGAGGTCACGGGGCGGGAGCGGCGCGACGACCTGGCCGCGCTCGGGTCGGCGCTCGTGGCCGACGGACCGACCGGTCTGGTCGTCGTCGGGTCGGGGAGCGGTCGGCACGGCCCGGACGCGCCCCTCGCCGACGATCCGCGCGCGCTCGCCCACGACGCCCGMGTGCTCGCGGACCTGGCRGACGCCGGGCCGGCCGCCCGAGCGCGGCTCGCGCTCGACGACCCGGGACTGGCCGAGGAGCTCGCGGTCCGCGGGTGGGCGCCCTGGCAGGTGCTGCTCGGCGCCGTCGCGGGCGACGCGACCGTCACCGCGAGGCTGCTGGCAGCCGGCACCGAGCTCGGCGCCCAGCACGCCGTCCTCGTCTGGGATCCGCTGCGGGACGCCGGGTAAGGTCTCGCTGTCCATCCCCGACACCCGAGGTCCCGATGTCTGCCGACGCCCCCGAGCCAACCCTCCCGCCCCTGACGATCGAGCGGGTGGCCGCGCGGCTCGACGCGCGTGGCTCGGTCTACGGCCGCGACTCCGACGGTGACCTGGTCGGTCGCTGGGACGGCCACCCGTTCTGGTTCATCACGATGGGCCGCGACAAGGAGTACTTCCAGGTGCGCGGCCGCTGGGCGCGCCAGGTGCCGTCGACCGAGTTCGGCAACGTGCTGCTGGGAGCGAACGCGTGGTCGGAGACCATGGTCTGGCCCAAGCTCTACGTCCGGATCGAGATGGAGCAGGTCGCGGTCTACTCGGAGCACACCGTCGACTACGAGCACGGCGTCAGCGACGCGCAGCTGGACCTGCAAATCACGGGCGGGATCGCCAGCGCCCTGCGCTTCTTCGCGCAGCTCGACGAGAAGTACCCGGACGCCGCGGAGACCCAGCCGGTCGCGCCGCCGGCGGCGCCCCCGGTGTCGTACACGGACCCGGCGCGGCCGACGATCGACTGACGCCGTGCCCCTCGCGGTGTCCCGGGTGGTCGCGCTCGTCGGCCCGACGGCGACCGGCAAGTCCGACCTCGGGCTCGCCCTCGCGCACGCGCTGGGCGGCGAGGTGGTGAACACCGACGCGATGCAGCTGTACCGCGGCATGGACGTCGGCACCGCCAAGCTCGCGCCCGACGAGCGCGAGGGCGTCCCGCACCACCTGCTCGACGTGCTCGACGTGCACGAGGACGCGTCCGTCGCCGACTACCAGGCGCGGGCCCGCGCCGCCCTGCAGGACATCGCGTCGCGGGGCGCCCGCGCGGTGGCGGTCGGCGGCTCGGGTCTCTACGTCCGCGCTCTGCTCGACCACATGGACTTCCCGGGCACCGATCCCGAGATCCGCGCACGCCTCGAGGCGCGGGTCGAGGCCGAGGGTGCGCGGGCGCTGCACGCCGAGCTGGCCGAGAGGGACCCGGTCGCCGCCGACGGCATCGGCCCGCGCAACGCCCGCCGGATCGTGCGAGCGCTGGAGGTCATCGAGATCACCGGGCGCCCGTACTCGGCGAGCCTGCCGCAGCACGTCTACGAGGTCCCCGCGGTGCAGATCGGGCTCGACTGCGACCGTGCGGTCCTCGACGAGCGCATCGAGGCGCGGGTGGACCGCATGTGGGCGCGCGGCCTGGTCGACGAGGTCGTGCACCTGCGCGCGCACGGCCTGGGCCGCACCGCGTCGCGCGCGGTCGGCTACGCGGAGGTGCTCGCGATGCTCGACGGCGAGCTGACGGTCGACGAGGCGCGGGCGGCGGTCGCCGCGGGCACCCGCCGGCTGGCGCGCAAGCAGATGGGCTGGTTCGGCCGCGACCCCCGGGTGCACTGGCTGGACTCGCGGGACCCGGACCTCGTCGCGAAGGCCCTGGCGCTCGTGGCGGCGGCCGACGCGGACCAGCTCGGGCCGGCCACGGACGATCCCGCGCCACGACGTAGCCTGGGGTCATGACCGTCGTCACTCCACGCGCGTTCCCCACGCTGCACGTGACCAAGGGCCACGGCACGCAGAACGACTTCGTGCTGCTCGACGACCGCGAGGCGCGCGTCGATCTGTCGGCCGCGCTGGTGCGCGAGCTCGCGGACCGGCGTGCGGGCGTCGGCGGCGACGGTGTCATCCGCGTGGTCGCCAGCGAGCTCGTGCCCGAAGGCGTGGCCGCCCTGGCGCAGGAGCCGGCCGCGCGCTGGTTCATGGACTACCGCAACGGTGACGGCTCGGTCGCCGAGATGTGCGGCAACGGGGTCCGGGTGTTCGCGGCCTACCTCGAGCGGCTCGGGCTGTGGAACGCCGCCGACGGCGAGCTCGCGCTGGGCACGCGCGCCGGCGTGCGTCGGGTGCGCAGGGTGGCGGTGCCCGCCGGCGTCGCCGACGACGTCTGGTACGCCGTCGACATGGGCCGCTGGCAGCTGCCGGGCGGAGCCGAGGCCGTCGGCGCGGGAGCGGACGCCGAGGTCGAGGTCGCCGGGCTCGAGGTCGCGCGCGCCGGGCTGAGCGTCGACGTCGGCAACCCCCACGTCGTGCTGGCCCTGCGCGACGAGGACGAGCTCGCGGCGGCGGACCTGACGCGCGCGCCGCTGGTCACGCCCGTGCCGCCGAACGGCACCAACGTCGAGCTGGTCGTGCCGCTCGGGGAGCAGCACCAGCCGGACGGCTCGCTCGTCGGGCGGGTGCGCATGCGCGTGCACGAGCGCGGCGTGGGCGAGACCCGCTCCTGCGGTACGGGGGCCTGCGCCGCGGCGCTCGCGGTCCGCACCTGGGCCGGCGCCGGCGCACCGGACGTCTGGCTGGTCGACGTGCCCGGCGGCACCGTGCGCGTCAGCGTGCTGCCCGAGGGGCACGTCGAGCTCGCCGGTCCCGCCGTGCTGGTCGCCTCCGCCGACGTCGACCTGACCGCCCTGACCGCCGGCCGATGACGACGCGGCTGACCCCGGACGACCTGGGCGCGCCGCTGGGCGGGCGCGCCACCGTCGTGCAGTTCTCCAGCACGTTCTGCGCCCCGTGCCGGTCCACCCGGTACGTGGTGGAGCGGGCGGTCGCGACCGCCGAGGGCGTGGCCTACGTCGACCTCGACGTCGCCGACCACCTCGCGCTGGGCGAGCGCCTGCGCGTCGACGTGACGCCGACGGTCCTGGTGCTCGACGCCCGCGGAGACGTGGTGCGCCGGGCGTCCGGGGTGCCGACGCTCGCTCAGGTGCGCAGCGCGCTCGACGCCGCGTCGTCGGTGGCGTCCTCCGCCTGACGCCGCCCGCTGCCCACGCGCGGTCCCACCAGGGCGGCGCCGACGGCGAACAGGGCGGCGACCGCCAGCGCTGCGGTGAACGGCGCGTCCGGCCCGCGGTCGGCCGCGGCGCTGAACGCCAGCCCCGTCAGCGCGAGGGCGAGCGCCGCGCCGATGGAGTCGGCGATCGACAACGCGGAGCTGTTGACGCCCTGGTTGCCGGGCGTCGAGTACGCCAGCACGAGAACGGTCAGACGCGTGTAGACGAGGCCCATCCCCGCGCCGGCGAGCGTCCACGAGGCGATCGCGACCGCCGCCGGGAGATGGGCCGCCGCCACGGCGACGACTCCGGCGACAGCGACGGCGACCAGGACCGAGCCGACCACCACGGCCGTGCGGTGCGGCAGCCGGTCCCCGAGGCGGCCCTGCAGCCACGACGTGCCGGCCCACGCGACGCCGGCGAAGGTCAGCGCGATCCCCGCGGTCGTCGGCGAGAACGCGTACCTCTCCGTGAGCAGGTAAGGGAGGTAGACCTCCGCCCCGAGGAAGGCCCCCGAGACCAGGCCGCGCGTCGCGACGACGCTCGGCAGGCCCCGGGCCGCACGCAGGGTGCCCGTCGGCACCACCGCACGCAGCGCGACGAGAGCCACGGCGCCCGTGCCGACCGCCACGAGCGCCGACCACCGGAGCGGCACCTGGGCGGCCAGGTTGAGCCCGAGCACCGCCGCCGCGGCCAGGGCAGCCCACGCGATCMGACCGCGGGGCGCCGCGTCGCCGCGCGTCTCCGGCGCCCCGATCCGGCGCAGCGCCGGGACCAGCACGAGGGTCGTCGGCACGACGAGGAGCGCGACCCCGAGGAACACCCAGCGCCACCCGAGGTGCTGCGCCACGGCGCCCGCCCCGGCGGGACCCACGAGCGAGGGCACGATCCACGCGGCGGCGAACCAGGCGAACACCCGCGGGTGCAGCAGCGCGGGGTACAGCCGGGCCACGACGACGTAGACCGCGACGGTCATCGCGCCGCCACCGAGGCCCTGGAGCAGGCGGCCCGCGACCAGGACGCCCATCGTGGGCGCCGAGCCCGCGACGAGGATGCCCACCGTGAACAGGCCGACGGCGACGAGCAGGGGCGTGCGGGGGCCGCTGCGGTCGCTCCACGGACCGGCGAGCACCATGCCGACCACGCCCGTGGCCAGCGGTCCCGCGAACGCGAACGCGTACAACGAGGCACCGTCCAGCGCGTTCGACACCGTCGGCATCACCGTGGTCACGGCCAGCGACTCGAACGCCACCATGAAGATGAGCGCGACCAGGCTCCAGGTGGTCGGGCGCAGCGACCGCCAGTCGTTCATCGGTCCCGCACGGCGAGCACGCGGAACCCCTTCGCGCTCGCGGTCCGCTCGACGTCCACTCCCAGCTCCGCCGCGATCCAGCGCTGGAGCGAGTCCGCCCCCAGGTTCTTGCCGACGACGAGGTGCGCGTCACCGCCGGGCGCGCGCCGACCGAGCCAGCGGGTGAGCATCGCGTGCAGGGCCTCCTTGCCGACGCGGATCGGAGGGTTGGACCAGATCGTCGCGAGCTCGACGTCCTCGGGCACCTGGTCCGGCGTGACCGCCCGGACGTTGGTGACTCCCAGCCGCTCGGCGTTGCGCCGGGTGAGGTCGAGGGCGCGCTCGTTGACGTCGACCGCCCAGACGCGGGCGCCCGGCGACTCCAGCGCGAGGGTGAGCGCGATCGGACCCCAGCCGCAGCCGAGGTCGAGCAGGTCGCCCTCGGCCGGCGGCTCGGGCGCGTGGTCCAGGAGCACCCGCGTGCCGAGGTCCACGTGGTCGGGGGAGAAGATGCCGCCGGCGGTCTCGACCTCGACGTCCCGCCCGGCCAGCCGGACCCGCAGGAGGCGTCGCTCGTCGGGGGACGCCGGCTGCGCGGTGAAGTAGTGGTCGGGCTCGCTCACGCGCCGACGATACCCAGGCCGGCGCGCTCGGCCCGCAGCGAAATACCTCGTCCGCCTCCGAGCGGGCGTGCGACCCTGGAGGCACCGTACGAAGAGAGGTTCACCTTGACCGACCCGCAGCCCACCACCCGCCAGACCGACACCGCAGTGGAGCGCACTGCGCAGGAGGTTGCCGACGACGTCGTCGCGCGGGTGCTCGCCCGGGCCGGGAGCTCGCTGCACGTGGGCGGGACCGTCCACTCGTCGTACGACGGCGACCAGCTCGAGCTCGAGGAGCGCACGTCGCTGCGCCGCGTCGCCGGACTGTCCACCGAGCTCGAGGACGTCACCGAGGTCGAGTACCGGCAGCTGCGCCTCGAGAAGGTCGTGCTCGTGGGCGTCTGGGGCTCCGGCACCGTGACCGACGCCGAGATCTCGCTGCGCGAGCTCGCGCAGCTGGCCGAGACGGCCGGCTCGCAGGTGCTCGACGGGCTGCTCCAGCGCCGGCAGAAGCCGGACCCCGGCACCTACCTGGGCTCCGGCAAGGCGTCCGAGCTCGCCGCCCTCGTCGCGTCCGTCGGCGCGGACACCGTCGTCGTCGACGGCGAGCTCGCCCCCTCCCAGCGCCGCGCGCTGGAGGACATCGTCCGCGTCAAGGTCATCGACCGCACCGCGCTGATCCTCGACATCTTCGCCCAGCACGCGAAGTCGAGGGAGGGCAAGGCGCAGGTCGAGCTCGCGCAGCTCGAGTACCTGCTCCCGCGCCTGCGCGGCTGGGGCGACTCGATGTCCCGGCAGGCCGGTGGCCAGGTGGGCGGCGCCGCGGCCGGCATGGGCTCGCGCGGTCCCGGTGAGACCAAGATCGAGCTCGACCGGCGGCGCATCCGCAACCGCATGGCCAAGCTGCGTCGCGAGATCGCCGCGATGGAGCCCGGTCGGGTCACCAAGCGCGCGTCGCGCAAGAAGCACGCCATCCCGTCGGTGGCCATCGCCGGCTACACCAACGCCGGCAAGTCCTCGCTGCTCAACCGGCTGACCCACGCCGGGGTGCTCGTCGAGAACGCCCTGTTCGCCACGCTGGACCCGACCGTGCGGCGCGCCGAGACGGTCGACGGGCGGGTCTACACGCTCGCCGACACCGTCGGCTTCGTGCGGGCGCTCCCGCACCAGCTGGTCGAGGCGTTCCGCTCGACGCTGGAGGAGGTGGCCGACGCCGACCTGATCCTGCACGTGGTCGACGCCTCGCACCCMGACCCCGAGGGACAGATCGCGGCGGTCCGGCACGTCTTCGCGGACATCCCCGGCGCGATGGACGTGCCCGAGATCATCGTGCTCAACAAGGCCGACCTCGCTACGCCCGAGGCGATCGCCCGCCTGCGGTCGCGCGAGGTGCACTCGATCGTCGTGTCGGCGCACACCGGCGAGGGCATCGACGAGCTGCAGGCGCTCGTGGCCGACCAGCTGCCGCGCCCCGGCGTGGCCGTCGACCTCGTCGTGCCGTACCAGCGCGGCGACCTGATCAGCCGCGTGCACGAGCACGGCGACATCCTGGCCGAGGAGCACACGGCCGACGGCACGGCGATCCGCGCGCGCGTCGACGCGGGGCTCGCCGCCGAGCTCGAGGCGGCTGCACAGCCGCGTCCGTGACCGTCGTCGGCCGCCACTAGGCTGACGCGGTGCCAGACGCCGACCCCTCCGTCGACAAGCTGCTCGACGTCGCGGTCGAGGCGCTCGGCGGCGTCCGTCGCGACGGCCAGCACCAGATGGCGGTGGCCGTCGCCGAGAGCATCGAGAAGGGCGAGCACCTGCTCGTCCAGGCGGGCACCGGCACCGGCAAGTCGCTCGGGTACCTGGTTCCCGCCCTGCGGCACGCCGTCCTGGAGAACGAGCACGTGGTGGTCTCCACGGCCACGCTCGCCCTGCAGCGGCAGATCATCACGCGCGACCTCCCGCTCGTCGCCAAGGCCCTCGAGCCGCACCTCCCGCGGACGCCGTCGATCGCGCTGCTCAAGGGCTGGCACAACTACCTCTGCGTGCACAAGGTCGCGGGCGGGTACCCCGACGACGACACGGGCACGCTGTTCGACCTGGGGGAGCACGCGGGCGCCGCGGAGCACCCCGCGCCCGCGCGCAAGGGCGTCACCGGGCCGACCGAGAGCCTGGGCGAGCAGGTGCTGCGGCTGCGGGAGTGGGCCGACGAGACGGAGACGGGCGACCGCGACGACCTCGTCCCCGGCGTGACCGCGCAGGCGTGGCGGCAGGTGTCCGTCACGTCCCTGGAGTGCCTCGGCGGCAAGTGCCCGATGCTCGCCGAGTGCTTCCCCGAGAAGGCGAAGGCCGCGTCGCGGGAGGCGGACGTCGTCGTCACCAACCACGCGATGCTCGGCATCGCCGCCTCCGGCTCGCCCGGCGTGCTGCCGGAGCACCAGGTCCTGGTGGTGGACGAGGCGCACGAGCTGACCGACCGCGTGACCGCCCAGGCGACCTCCGAGCTCTCGGTGGCCACCATCGAGCACGCCGCGCGCCTGGCCCGTCGGCACGGCGGCATCCCGACGACCGACCTGGACTCGGCGAGCCAGGCGCTGGCCGGCGTGCTGGTCGGCCTGCCCGAGACCCGGTTCCGCGACGGTCTGCCGCCCGCCGCCCGCGACGCCGTGGCCAGCGTGCGCGACGCCACGCGCGCCCTGCTCAGCGTGCTCAAGCCGGAGACGGGGCCGAACGCACCCCCCGAGGGCGGGCGCAAGATGGCGCAGGCCACCATGCTCGCGCTGTACGAGGTGGCGGAGCGGATGGCCGCCGACCCGGACGACAACCGGCACACCGTCCTGTGGTGCTCCCGCAGCGAGGACCGCCGGGGAAGCGTGCTCACCCGCCTGAACGCGGCCCCGCTCGCCGTCAACGGGCTGATCCGCACCCACCTGCTGGCCGGGAGGTCGGGCGTGCTCACGTCGGCGACCCTCGAGCTCGGCGGCTCCTTCGACCCGATCGCTCGCGCGGTCGGTCTGGAGGTCCGTCCGGACGCCGAGCCGGTCGGTCCCACCACGCTCGGCGGGCCGCCGACCGCCGCGCCGGCGGGCCAGCCGTGGCGGGGCCTGGACGTCGGCAGCCCCTTCGACTACCCGAGGCAGGGCATCCTCTACCTCGCGCGGCACCTGCCGAAGCCCGGGCGCGAGCCGGCGACGGACGCCCAGCTGGACGAGATCGCCGAGCTGGTCACCGCGGCCGGCGGCCGGACCCTCGGCCTGTTCTCGTCGCGGCGGGCCGCGAACGCCGCGGCGGCCGCCATGCGCGAACGCCTCGACGTCCCGATCCTCGTGCAGGGCGACGACCAGCTGCCGACCCTGGTCTCGCAGTTCATCGCCGACGAGCCCACGTGCCTGTTCGGCACGCTGTCGCTCTGGCAGGGCGTCGACGTCCCGGGCGCGACGTGCCGCCTCGTGCTCATCGACCGCATCCCGTTCCCGCGCCCCGACGACCCGGTGAGCTCCGCCCGCTCCGACGCCATCGAGGCGGCGGGCGGCAACGGCTTCCTCGCCGTCTCGGCCACGCACGCGGCCCTGCTGCTCGCCCAGGGCGCCGGCCGCCTGATCCGGACCAGCGAGGACCGCGGGGTGGTCGCAGTGCTCGACCCCCGCCTCGCGACCGCCGGGTACGGCAGCTTCCTCACCCGGTCGCTGCCCGACTTCTGGCGGACCACCGACCGCGCCGTCGCCGTCTCCGCCCTGCGGCGGCTCGCCACGTCCGGATAGCCTCGACGGATCGACCACGGGGAGGACCACATGACGGAGAGCCTGGACATGGACGAGGTCGGCATGAGCCCGTTCCGGAGCGCCCGGCGCACGTCGAAGCTCGCGATCGTGGGCGCGGGGGCCGTCGGATCGACCATGGCCTACGCCGCGCTGATGCGCGGTGCGGCTCGTTCCGTCGCGCTCTACGACATCGACACGGCGAAGGTCGAGGCCGAGGCGCTCGACCTGGGGCACGGCATCCAGTTCATGCCGATGGCGCAGGTGGTGGGTTCCGACGACATCGCCGTGTGCGCGGACGCGGACGTCGTGATGTTCACCGCGGGGGCCAAGCAGAAGCCCGGCCAGTCCCGGCTCGAGCTCGCGGAGGCGACCATCGGGCTGGTCCGCACGGTGCTGCCCGCGCTCGTCGACGTCGCCCCCGACGCGGTCTACGTCATGGTGACCAACCCCGTGGACGTCGTCACCTACGCGGCGCTCAAGATCTCCGGGCTGCCGCCGGCCCAGCTGTTCGGGTCGGGCACGGTCCTCGACTCCTCGCGGCTGCGCTACCTGATCGCCCAGCACACGGGCGTCGCCGTGCAGAACGTGCACGCCTATATCGCCGGCGAGCACGGTGACACCGAGCTCCCGCTGTGGGGGTCCGCGAGCATCGGCTCCGTGCCGCTGCTCGAGTGGACCGGCACGGGTGGCTCCGGACCGCTCACCGCCGACGTCCGGGAGGCCATCACCCGCGAGGTGGTGGAGTCCGCCTACCGGATCATCGAGGGCAAGGGCGCGACGAACTACGCGGTCGCGCTGGCCGGGTCCCGGATCATCGAGGCCGTCGTCAAGGACGAGGGCCGCGTGCTGCCCGTCTCGTCGTTGCTCGACGACTTCCACGGGATCAGCGACGTCTGCCTGTCGGTGCCCGCCATCGTCGGGGCGCACGGTGTGGGCGAGCGTCTGCCGGTGCCGCTGTCCGACGAGGAGCTCGCCGGCCTGCGGACCTCGGCCGAGGCGGTGCGCTCGGTCGCCCGGAAGTTCGGCTTCTGACCCGCCGGGCCGCGGCTCGTCGGCCCGGCGGAGAGGTCAGAGGCTGCGCAGGACGCTCACCACGCGGCCGAGGATCGTCGACTCGTCGCCCGGGATCGGCGAGTACGCCGGGTTGTGCGGCATGAGCCAGACGTGCCCGTCGATGCGCTTGAGCGTCTTCACCGTCGCCTCGCCGTCGATCATGGCGGCGACGATCTCGCCCTGCTCGGCGACGGGCTGCCGCCGGACCACGACCCAGTCGCCGTCGCAGATGGCGGCGTCGATCATCGAGTCGCCGCTGACCTTGAGCAGGAACAGGTCGCCGTCCCCCACCAGCTGACGGGGGAGCGGGAACACGTCCTCGACCACCTGCTCGGCGAGGATGGGACCGCCCGCGGCGATCCGACCGACGACCGGGACGTAGGACGGCGCGGGCATCCGCTCGCCCTCGACCTGCTCCGGGAAGCTGGAGCGGCTGCCGTCCGGCGCGGTCCACGTGCCGACACCGCGCGAGTCGTCGGCGTGCACGACCTCGATGGCGCGGGGGCGGTTCGGGTCCCGGCGCAGGTAGCCCTTGCGCTCGAGGGCCGTGAGCTGGTGCTTGACGCTGGACGGGCTGGTCAGGCCCACGGCCTCGCCGATCTCGCGCATGCTCGGCGGGTACCCGCGGGACTCGACGGACGACCGGATCGTGTCGAGCACGAGCCGCTGGCGTGCCGTGAGGCCGTCCGGACCCGGCGCGCTGTCGGGCAGCGCGTGGATCGTCGCCAGGTCCTGCTCGGGCTGGGACGTGTCCCGTGAGTCCGTCACTGCGCTCCTCCTCCGTAGGGCGGCCGCCTCTCGGCCCGCTCCGCCTCCGCCTGCTGCAGCGCCGCACCAGCGCCCTGACCTGGTCTGACGGGAGATCCCGGCGGCCGTGTCAGTGGCTCGTGGTGCGCTTGTGCTGCATCGCCAGCCTAGGGATGTCGGGACCGAAGATCAAACATCTGTTCGATCGTGTCTCGACAGTGTCACCGGATGCTGGTAGACATCGTACAGACGTTCGACGAACAGGCGTTCGACGATCAGCGGTACCCCGGGCGACCGGGCCGAGCAGGAACGAGAGACGTGATGAGCGCGATGGTGATGGGACCCGCGACGAGCTTCGCGACGCCGAGCACCCGGGCGGTCGGCACCCCCCGGAGGTCCGCGGCCTCCCGGGCGCCCCACCTCCAGCTGGTCGTCACCCCGACGGCCGCCGCCGCTCCTGCCGCACGTCCCGCTCCGTCGGCGCGCGCCCATCTGCGGCTCACCACCCGCGGCCGCGTGGTCCTCTGGGTCCTCGCCGCGGCCGTCGTCGCGCTCGTGTCCCTCCTCGGCAGCCGCGCCGCGGCGGACGGGCCCGTCGGGGCGCAGGAGGTCGTGCGGCACGTCGTGCAGCCGGGGGAGACCATGTGGCAGATCGCCGCGGGCGTCGCCGGGCCCTCGGACGACGTCCGCGACGTCGTGGTCGACCTCGTCCGCCTCAACGAGCTGCCCGACTCCGGGTTGATGGCCGGTCAGGTGATCGTGGTCCCTGCCGACTGAGGCGCCGAGCGGGCTCGCACCGCCGCAAGGAGCCGAGGGGAAGTCGGTTCGCGGCCAGGCACGGCGGCGTCGCCGCGAGGGCGGTCATCTCCGGATGGCGGCCCTCGCGGCACTCCCGTCGGGGGACGCCGTGGCGGCGACCTTGCACCTGCGCAGAGCGTGGCCTAGCGTCACGGGGGCGTTCACGACGCCACCGCCGCCGTCCGAGCTCTCGGCCGGGCGCGCCAGCTCGAAGGGGACCACGGTGCACTGTCCGTTCTGCCGTCACCCGGACTCGCGGGTCGTCGACTCGCGGACGTCGGACGACGGGTCGACCATCCGGCGCCGCCGCCAGTGCCCGCACTGCAACCGTCGGTTCACCACGGTCGAGACCGCGAGCCTCTCAGTGGTCAAGCGGTCCGGCGCCACGGAGCCCTTCAGCCGCGAGAAGATCGCCGGCGGGGTCCGCAAGGCCTGCCAGGGCCGACCGGTCAGCGAGGACGACCTGGCGCTCCTCGCGCAGAAGGTCGAGGAGACCCTGCGGGGCGCGGGCTCGGCGGAGATCGATGCGTACGAGATCGGGCTCGCCATCCTCGGGCCGCTGCGCGAGCTCGACGAGGTGGCGTACCTGCGGTTCGCGAGCGTCTACCAGGCGTTCGACTCGCTCGAGGACTTCGAGGCGGCGATCACCGTCCTGCGGGCCGAGCGCGACGGCACCGAGGACGGCGACGAGGCCGACGAGGCCGACGAGATCGTCGAGCCGCAGGACGAGGCGGCGCGCACCACCTGAGGGCGGCGACACCCGCGAGCACGTCTCGCCGTCGGTCGGCGGGACACGTAGGTTCGTCGGGTGCTTCCTCGCGACCTCGAGCTCCTCCATGTCCCCGGCGCCCCCGCTGTCCTGCCCGACGGCAGTCGCGCGATCGTGTCGGTCGTCCGACCCGACCTGACCGACGACGAGTACACCGGGCACCTCTGGTCCGTCGACCTCGTCGGCCAGGACCCGCCGCGACCGTTGACCCGCGGCTACAGCGACACGGACCCGGACGTGTCTCCCGACGGCCGGTGGGTCACGTTCCTGCGCGCGGAGCGCGACGGCAAGCCGCAGGTGTTCCTCGTCGAGTCGACCGGCGGCGAGCCCGTCCAGCTGACGGAGGCGCCGCTCGGGGCCGCCGAGCCGCGGTTCTCGCCGGACGGCGCACGGATCTCGTTCGTGGCCCGCGTCCCCGAGCCCGGCCGCTACGAGCCCGACGGCAAGCCGGGGTCCGAGGAGCCTCGGCACATCACCGAGCTGAGGTACCGCTCCGACGGCGTCGGCTTCGTGCGCGACCGCCCGCAGCACGTGTTCGTCCTCGACGTCCCGACCGACGGGGAGCGTCCGTCGACCCTGCCCGAGGCGAAGGCTCTGACCGCGGGCGAGATCGGCGTCTCGGGCGCGCGCTGGCTGCCGTCGGGCACGGGACTCGTCGGGGTCTCGGCTCGGCACCGCGCCCGGGAGGAGGACCTGCGCAGCGACGCGGTCCTCATCGACGCCTCGCCCGTGGACGACCCGACGCCGCCCGTCCCGCTCACGGACGCGGACGCCGGCAGCGCGCTCGGCGTCGAGGGGGTCCTGCCGTCGGCCGACGGCACCGCGCTGTGGCTGCTCGCGAGCGACCTCGGTCCGACGGGCAAGGACTTCGTCGCCGCGCAGACGGGGCTGTTCCGGCTCGCTCTCGACGCGGGCGACAGCTCCCCGGAGCGGCTCACCGACCCGCACGCCGACCAGCTCACCGGCGTCCTGGTCGAGGTGGACGGCGACCCGGCGGTCGTCGTCGAGCGCCGCGGCGCCCAGCACCTGGTCCGCGTCGCGCCCGACGGCACCGCGACGACGCTGGTCGGCGGCACGTACGTCGTCTCCGGCGCCGCGGTCGCGTACGGGGCCGCCCGCGCGGTCGTCGTGGCGTCGTCGCCGTCGTCCTCCGGCGAGGTGCTGTCGCTCGACCTGGGCACCGGCGCCGTCGCCGTCCGCACCGACCTCGCGGCGCCGCTGCGGGAGACCGGCCGGGTGCGCGTGCCGACCGAGCTGCTGGCCACCGCCGCGGACGGCTACGAGGTCCACGGGTGGGTGGTGACGCCGGACCCCGGGCGGTACGGCGTGGGTCCGCACCCGACGATCCTGATGATCCACGGCGGACCGTTCGCGCAGTACACGCACGGGCTGTTCGACGAGGTGCAGGTGCTCGCCGAGGCCGGGTACGCGGTGGTGTACGGCAACCCGCGTGGGTCGTCGGGCTACGGTCGCGACCACGGTCTGGCCATCCGCGGCGGCTTCGGGACGGTCGACACCGAGGACGTCCTGGCCCTGCTCGGCGCGGCGCTCGAGGACCCCGCGCTGGACGGCGAACGGGTCGGCGTGATGGGCGGTTCCTACGGCGGCTACCTCACCGCGTGGCTGACCACGCGCACCGACCGGTTCGTGGCAGCGATCGTCGAGCGCGGCTTCCTCGACCCGGTGAGCTTCGTCGGGTCCAGCGACATCGGCTGGTTCTTCGGCACCGCCTACCTCGGGGACACCGCGGACGAGGACGGCGCCGTTGCGGTGGCCGCCCAGTCGCCGATGGCCCACGTGGGCGTCGTCCGCACGCCGACCCTCGTGATCCACTCGGAGCAGGACTGGCGGTGCCCGGTCGAGCAGGGGCAGCGCTGGTTCGTCGAGCTCAAGCGGCGCGGCGTCGAGGCGGAGCTCCTCCTGTTCCCCGGCGAGGGGCACGAGCTCTCGCGGTCGGGCAACCCGAAGCACCGCCAGGTGCGGTTCGAGCACGTGCTGCGCTGGTGGGGCAGGCACCTGCCCGTCGGGGGCCGGTCTACCGGTCGCTCGACCGCGGACCCCAGAGGTTGATGCCCGCGTCGACGGCGTGCGGCTCGACCGCCGCGACCTCGTCGGCGGTCAGCGGGGGCAGCGCCACGGCGGCCAGGTTCTCGTCCAGCTGCTCGGTGGTGCGCGCACCCACGAGCACGGACGCGACGCGCGGGTCGCGCAGCACCCAGGCGAGGGCGAGCTGCGGGAGCGTCCGGCCGCCGGCGCGGGCGATCTGGTCGAGGGCCCGCACGTGATCGAGCACGTCGTCCGTCAGCCACTCGGTCCGCAGGGGCCTGCCGCGCGCAGCGCGAGAGTCGGCGGGGACGCCGTGCAGGTATCTCCCGCTGAGCATGCCCTGCGCCAGCGGGGAGAACGCGACGACGGCGAGTCCCGCGTCGGCGGCGACGTCGAGCAGCGAGCGACCGTCCGGGCCGGGCCGCTCGATCCAGCGGTTGAGGATCGAGTAGGCGGGCTGGTGCACCGAGAGCCGCAGCCCGAGCGAGCGGGCAACCGCGACGGCCTCGACGGTGCGCTCGGCCGAGTACGACGAGATGCCCGCGTACCGGGCCTTGCCCGACCGGACGGCGCGGTCGAGGGCGCCGAGCGTCTCCTCGAGCGGCGTGCTCGGGTCGAACCGGTGGCTGTAGAACACGTCCACGCTGTCCAGTCCCAGCCGGCGCAGCGACTCGTCGAGGGACGCGCGCAGGTACTTCGCGGAGCCGTGCTCGCCGTACGGTCCCGGCCACGCGCGGTAGCCGGCCTTGGTGGTGATCAGCAGCTCGTCGCGGCGTCCGCGCAGGTCACCTGCCAGCATCCGGCCGACGGACTCCTCGGCGGCGAACGGCGGCGGGCCGTAGTTGTTGGCCAGGTCGAGGTGCACGACCCCGCGGTCGACGGCGTGCAGCACGAGCCGGCGCTGGTCCTCGAACGGGGTCGCCGCGCCGAAGTTCTGCCACAGGCCGAGGGAGACGACCGGCCAGGACAGGCCACCGGTCCGCCGGTGGGGGAGGAAAGGGGCGGATGCCACGCTCCGACGCTACCGGCGCCCGACGAGGCGGCGCAGCAGTGAGAAGAGGTGGCGCCGGGCGCGCGAGTCGGTCAGGCTGAGCGGGTCGCGGGCGCACACGTCCGCCGCAGACAGCACCGCATCGAAGGAGACGCCATGGCGAACGACGAAGGAACGGCGACCACGGAGGCGGCGGTGACCGAGGACACGAAGGCGAAGTTCCGCGAGGCGCTGGAGCGCAAGAAGTCGAACCAGCACCGGACCACGGACGGCTCGGCCAACACCGGGCAGGTGCACGGCTCGGAGACCGCGGGACCGTCGCAGCGGCGCTTCCAGCGCAAGTCCGGGTCCGCCTGACCCCTCGACCCACCAGCGCGAACGGGCCCGACCACCACGGTGGTCGGGCCCGTTCGACGTGCGGGGGCCGTCAGGACAGCAGGCGCAGCCGCACCGACTCCGGGCGCGTCGACAGCGCCTCGACCACCGCGGCGTCGACGGGCGCCCCGGCGTCGGTGACCACGTAGCCCAGCTCTCCCCGGGTGGCGAGCAGCTGCCCCTCGATGTTCACGCCGTGCTCGGCGAGCGTCGCGTTGACCGCGGCGAGCACGCCGGGCACGTTGCGGTGCAGGTAGGCGAGGCGGTGCACGCCGGGCTGCTGCTCGAGCGCGAGGTTGGGCAGGTTCACGCTGAGCGTGGTGGACCCGGTCGCGAGGTAGTCGCGGACCTTGTTGGACACGAACTGCCCGATGGCCTCCTGGGCCTCCTCGGTCGACCCGCCGGTGTGCGGCGTGAGGATGACGTTGGGCAGCCCGCGCAGCTCCGACTCGAACGGGTCGCCCTTGCGCTTGGGCTCCACCGGGAAGACGTCGACCGCCGCGCCGGACACGTGGCCCGAGACGATCGCGTCCCGCAGGGAGGCGTAGTCGACGACGAACCCGCGCGAGAGGTTGAGGAACACCGCACCGGGCCGCATCCGCGCGAACTGCTTGGCGCCGAACAGGCCGGCGTTCCCGCTGCGCCCGTCGACGTGCAGCGTGACGATGTCCGCCGTCTCGAGCAGCTCGTCGAGCGTGTCCATCCGGCGGGCGTTGCCGAGCGCGAGCTTCTCGGCCGTGTCGTAGAAGACGACGGACATGCCCAGGTTCTCGGCCAGCACGGACAGCTGGGTGCCGATGTTGCCGTAGCCGATGATCCCGAGCGTGCGGCCGCGGATCTCGTGCGCTCCGGTGGCCGACTTGTTCCAGATGCCGTCGTGCATGGCGCGGTCGAGCTCGGTCTGGCGCCGCGTCAGCGAGATGATGTCCGCGATCGCGATCTCCACCACGGACCGGGTGTTGGAGAACGGCGCGTTGAACGTGGCCACGCCGCGCGACGCCGCCTCGGCGAGGTCGATCTGGTTGGTGCCGATGCAGTACGCACCGATCGTCACCAAGGAGGGCGCCTGCGCGAGCACCTCGGCGGTGACGTGCGTCTTGGAGCGGATGCCCAGCAGGTGCACGCCGTCGAGCGCCTCGATCAGCTCGGCCTCGTCGAGCGCCCCGGTGCGGGTCGTCACGTCGAAGCCGGCCGTCTCGAGGATCGAGCGAGCCTGGGGGTGGAGGTTCTCGAGCAGCAGGGCCTTCAGCACGCCCCTATGGTGCGCCTCACAGCCGCCGCGGCCCACACCGGTCCGGCCCTCGGACACGCGTGAGACGCGCAGGTCAGCCGCGCTCGGCCCAGCCGCGGGGGAGCGGACGGTGGTGGAAGACGTGCAGCGCGCGGGTGGGCCGGGTCATGGCCACGTAGAGGTCGCCGGCGCTCGCGTCGATCACCTCGGCGGGCTCGACGAGCACGACGACGTCGAACTCGAGGCCCTTGGCCTCGCGCGGGGTCAGCACGAGCAGCGGCGCGTCGAGGTCGGCGGCGCTCGATCCGGTGCCGAGCGCGGGCCGCAGCCCCGCCGCGCGCAGGGCGTCGGCGATCCCGTCCAGCCGCGCCTGCACGGCGATGACGGCGATCCGACCCGCGCCCGAGGAGTCGGTGACCTCGGCCGCGAGCTTCTCGGTGCGCTCGGTGACGGCGGCCACGAGGTCGGACCTCGCCTCGACCACCAGGGAGTCCTCCACGTCGCGGGCCGACGTCAGCGGGCTCACCGGGAGCCCGGCGGCGACCGCGACCCGGCGCGCGGTGTCGGCCACCTCGGCGGGCGTCCGGTAGTTCACGGTCAGCTGGCTGAGCCGCCACGACGTGCGCAGGACGGGGTCGAGCTGGGCCGCCCAGCTGCGGGCGCCCGCGGTGGCGGTGGTCTGGGCGACGTCGCCGACGATCGTCAGCGACCTCGTCGGCACCCGCCGCAGGAGGGAGCGCCACGCCATCGCGGAGAGCTCCTGCGCCTCGTCGACCACCACGTGCCCGTACGTCCACGACCGGTCCGCGGCCGCGCGCTCGGCGGTGGTCAGCGTCGGGCCGCTCACCGCGAACCTGTCGGCCAGCATCTCGGCGGACACCATGCCGCCGCTGCCCGTCGACTCCAGCACCTGCCGGGCGTACGCGATCTCGGACGCGCGGCGCTCCGAGGCGGCGCGGGCCTCGGCGCGGGCCGCCTGGTCGTCCTCGCCCAGCAGCTCGGCCGCCTCGTCGAGCAGGGGGACGTCGGCCGGGGTCCACGGCGCGTCGGCGTCGCGCACGAGCATCGCGCGCTGCTGCGGCGTGAGCTGGGGTGCGGCGGACGCGAGCCGGTGCGGCTTGGACCACAGGTCCGCGACGAGCTTCTGCGGCGTGATCGGCATCCAGGCGAGGTTGAGCGCCACCCGGATCTCGCGGGTGGTCCGCAGCTCCTCGATGATCTCGCCGCGCTCGTCGGCGGGCACGTCACCGCCCAGCTGCAGGACGTACTGCTCCGCGAGCCGGCCGAGCATGTCCCGCACGAAAGAGACGCGTGCCTGGTTGTGCGGCTTGTGGTTGCGCCGGGCGCGGGCCATCGCGGAGGCGATGTCGTTCGGCCGGATCACCAGGTCGTGCCCGTCGACGCGGACCTGCACGGGCTGCGCCGGGATCCGTTCCCGGTCGCGCACGGCGCGCGCGATGACGCTGCCCCACAGCGCCCGGCCCTTGAGCTCCGCGACGGCCTCGTCCTCGGTGGCGGTCGCCTGGATGCCCGGGTACAGCTCGGCGACCGTCGTGGTGACCACGCCCGTCTCGCCGAGGGAGGGGAGCACCTGGTCGATGTACCGCAGGAACGTGCGGCTGGGGCCGACGAGCAGCACGCCGGAACGCTCGAGCATGCGGCGGTGCGCGTACAGCAGGTAGGCCGCACGGTGCAGCGCGACGGCGGTCTTGCCTGTGCCGGGGCCACCCTGCACGACGAGCGCGCCGCCCAGCTCGGAGCGGATGATCGCGTCCTGCTCGCCCTGGATCGTGGCGACGATGTCGCCCATCCGGCCGGTGCGTCCCGCGGCCAGGCCGGCGAGCAGCGCGCCCTCGCCGGACAGGCCGCTCAGCCGCGCGTCCGAGTCCTCGCTGAGCAGGTCCAGGTCGAGCACCTCGTCCTCGACGCTGGTGACGGTGCGGCCGCGCGTCACCACGTGCCGACGGCGCACGACGCCGTCGGGGTGCGCGGCGGTGGCGCGGTAGAACGCCTGCGCCGCGGGTGCCCGCCAGTCGGTGAGCAGCTGCGTCTGCTCTTCGTCCGTCAGCCCGAGGCGGCCGATGTACCGTCGGGACCCGTCCTCGAGGTCGAGGCGGCCGAAGGCGAGGCGCTCCTCGACGGCCTCGAGCTGGGCGATGCGGTCCTCGTAGAGGGTGGCGAACGCGTCCCGCTCGCTGCGGTTCTGCGGAGAGCCCGACGGACCCTCGCGGCGGACGTCCGCCAACCGTGCCCGCATCTGCGCGCGCAGGTCGTCGAGCCGCCCGTACAGCTGGTCGACCACCCGCTGCTCACCGGTCAGCTCGTTGTCCATGCCTGCCACCTGGGCGATCTCCGTTCCGCCGGGGCGACCCGGCCGTGCGTTGCGCGGCTCCTGCCCCGGCCGAGGGACGGCGCGGCGCGCGGAGCGGCCGTCCATTATCCGTTGTCCGCGACCCCGGTGCACACGCCCGTCCGGGTGGGTGCGGTCCCGGAGCGGGTGAGATGGCGCGCAGAGGCCGGGCGGGCACCCTACGCTTCGGGTGTCTGTCGAGCAGAGGCAGGCGAACGGCCGGGAGGAGCATTCTTGAGCGAGGCACGCACTGCGGTGCCCCGAGAGACCCACACGGTGGCCGCGCCGATCCGTCTGCTGCTCGTCGAGGACGACGAGGGCGACGCGATCCTGGTCCGCGAGCACCTCGAGGACGCCGGCCTGCGTGTCGACCTGTCCTGGGCGCGGACTCTGGACGAGGCGATCGACCGGCTGGACGTCGACGTCGTGCTGCTCGACCTGGGCCTGCCCGACGCGATGGGCATCGCGGCCCTCGAGCGGCTGCTCGGCGCGGGCGCCCCCGCCGTCGTCGTGCTCACCGGGCTCTCGGGCACCGACGTCGGCCTGGCCGCCGTGGCCGCCGGAGCCCAGGACTACCTGGTCAAGGGCGAGGTCGACGGCGAGCTGCTCGGGCGGTCGATCCGGTACGCGATCCAGCGTCGCCGGCTCGAGGACACCGACCGTGCCCTGTACCGCAGCCTCGTCCGCGCGGAGGAGGTCAACCGGCTCGAGCGCGCGCTCCTGCCGACGCCGTCCGTCGCGGACCAGCAGCTCGAGGTGCGGGTCGGCTACCGCGCCGGTCGCGACGGCGTGCTCGGCGGCGACTTCTACGACGTCGTCGAGCGCCCGGACGGCTCCGTCCTCGCGCTGGTCGGCGACGTCTGCGGGCACGGGCCCGACGAGGCCGCGCTGGGCGCCACCCTCCGCACCGCCTGGCGGACCCTGGTCCTGGCCGAGGTGCCGACGGTCCAGATCCTCGGCCTGCTCGAGCGCGTGCTGATGTCCGAGCGCGCCCGGCCGGAGATCTTCACCACCGTCTCCATGCTCGACGTCGCCGCGGACCGCGGCTCCGTGGACCTCTACCTGGCGGGTCACCCCGTGCCGCTGCTGCTCGGCGCGCCGTCCCAGCTCCTGCCCACGCACGGTCGCGGGCGGGCGCTCGGCATCCCGGTGAGCGGCGGGTGGGAGCCCGTCCGCCTGGAGCTCGGCGCGTCCTGGCGCATCCTGCTGTACACGGACGGCGTCCTCGAGGCCACGATCGCCGGCGGCTCGGACCGCGTCGGCAAGACCGGTCTGCTGCGCATCGTCGACGGGGCCCTCGGCAGCGCGCCGCAGGACGACCTGGTCGACCGGGTGCTGCACGACGTGCGCGCCCTGCACGGCGGCGACCTCGTCGACGACGCCGCGGTGGTCGTCCTCGGATGGTCTGCGTGAGCGCTGGCACGACGCCCGCGAGGCGTTCCTCGACCCTGCGCCGGCGCCTGCGCACGGTCATCATCGCGGCCGGCGCCGCCCTGCTCGTGGTGGTGCTCGGCGCCGCCTTCGTGCTGGTCCGGCTCGTGGACCGCCAGGAGGCCGTGACCCAGACGTACTTCAACGCCATCACGCTCGCCGACGGCGCCTACATCCAGCTCATCGACGCCGAGACCGCGGTCCGCGGCTACGCCCTCACGGGTGACCCGATCACTCTCGAGCCCTACGACCGCGCCATGGCCGACGACGTGTCGTTCGCCACCCTGGCCGAGACCGCGGCGCGCGGCGACGACGAGGAGCTCGCGACGGCCGCGCAGGCCGCGGCCGACGCCGCCCGGACGTGGAACGAGGAGTTCGCCGTCCCGGTGATGGCCGAGGTCGACGCGGGCGGCAAGGGCGCGGTGACCCCGGACGAGATCGAGCAGGGCCGGGTGCTCTTCGATCAGGCCCGCGCGGCCGCCGACGGCTACACCGACCTGCTGCGCGAACGCCGCGTCGACGCCCTGGACGAGCTCCACCTGTGGACCACGATCGCGGGGGCCACGGTCGGCCTGCTCGTGCTGGCGGCCGTCGCGCTGGGCATCGCGCTGTGGGTGACCCTGCGACGCTGGATCCTCGAGCCCCTCGACGCGCTCGCCACGGACGCGCGCGCGGTCTCCTCGGGTGACCTGCTGCACCCGGTCGAGACGGTCGGGCCGGGGGAGATCGCGGCGCTGGCGGGTGACGTCGAGCGCATGCGCGTGGCGCTCGTCGAGCAGGTGCACGTGCTGGAGGCCTCCCGCGCCGAGATCGCGCTGGCCCACGAGCAGCTCACCGATCAGGCCGAGGAGCTGCGCCGCTCGAACCGGGACCTCGAGCAGTTCGCCTACGTGGCCTCGCACGACCTGCAGGAGCCGCTGCGCAAGATCGCGAGCTTCACGCAGCTGCTGCAGAAGCGCTACGGCGGGCAGATGGACGAGCGGGCCGACCAGTACATCGCGTTCGCGGTCGACGGTGCCAAGCGCATGCAGCGCCTCATCCAGGACCTCCTGGGCTTCTCGCGCGTCGGGCGCGTCGGGGGCGAGGTCACCGACGTCGACCTCGGCGCCGTGCTCGCGGACGCGCTCGAGAACCTCAGCGAGGCCGTGGCCGAGTCGGGTGCCGTGGTGACGCATGACGAGCTCCCGGTGGTCCGGGGGGAGGAGCCGCTGCTGGTCCAGCTGTTCCAGAACCTCGTCGGCAACGCGATCAAGTTCCGCCACCCGGACCGGCCTCCGACCGTCCACCTGAGCGCGCGGCTCGTGGGAGACTTCTGGGAGCTCGAGTGTCGCGACAACGGCATCGGGATCGACGAGCAGTACGCGGAGCGGGTGTTCGTCATCTTCCAGCGGCTGCACGCGAAGGACGTCTACGAGGGCACCGGCATCGGGCTCTCGTTGTGCAAGAAGATCGTCGAGTTCCACGGCGGTCGCATCTGGATCGAGCAGCCCGACGGCGAGGGCACCAGCATCCGCTGGACCCTTCCCGCTGCCGACGACCGAGCCTGAACGGAGTGCCCCTGTGGCTGCGAGCACCAAGATCATCGACGTCCTCCTGGTCGAAGACGACCCTGGCGACGTCCTGATGACCCGCGAGGCGTTCGAGGACAACAAGCTGCGCAACCGCCTGTCGGTCGTCTCCGACGGGGTGAGCGCGCTGGAGTTCCTGCGCAAGGAGGGCGAGCACGTCGAGGCCCCGACGCCCGACCTGATCCTGCTCGACCTCAACCTGCCGCGCATKGACGGCCGCGAGGTCCTGCAGGCGCTCAAGGCGGACGCGGACCTGCGCTCGATCCCGGTGGTCGTGCTGACGACGTCGGAGGCGGAGGAGGACGTCGTACGCAGCTATTCGCTGCACGCGAACGCGTACGTCACCAAGCCCGTGGACTTCGACCGGTTCATCGAGGTCGTGCGCCAGATCGACGAGTTCTTCGTCGAGGTCGTCCGGCTGCCCGGTCGCTGACCCGGGAAGAACTCGTCGGGGGTTCGCGTTGTCCCCGGTAACCCGGACCGGACGGAAGTGAGCGGACACCCATGCTGAACCCGAGCGAGATCTACGACGTCGACCCGGAGGTCGCCGCCCAGGTCGAGGCGCGGACCGTGAACGGCGCCGGCCCCGTCCTCGTGCACGCGGTGCGCGGCTTCGTGGACGCGGGCAACGCCGGTCAGCTGGCCGCCGAGCACCTGGTCGAGGAGCTGCCGACGACGCGGCTGGCGACGTTCGACGTCGACCAGCTGCTGGACTACCGCTCGCGGCGACCGGTCATGACGTTCGACCAGTCGACGTGGTCCTCCTACACGGAGCCCGAGCTGGTGGTCGACCTGGTGCAGGACGCGAGCGGCGTGCCGTTCCTGCTCCTGCACGGGGTCGAGCCCGACGTGCAGTGGGAGCGGTACGTGGCCGCCGTCCGGCAGATCGTCGAGCGCTTCGACGTGCCGCTGACCGTCGGGGTGCACGGCATCCCCATGGGCATCCCGCACACGCGGCCGCTGTCGGTCACGGCGCACGCCACCCGGCCGGAGCTCGTCGCGGACCACACCTCGTGGTTCGGCACCGTGCAGGTGCCCGCCAGCGCGAGCGCGCTGCTGGAGCTGCGCCTCGGGCAGTCGGGGCACGACGCGGTGGGGTTCGCGGTCCACGTGCCGCACTACCTCGCGCAGTCCGCGTTCCCGCAGGCGAGCCAGGCGGCGCTGACCAACGTCGAGCGCGCGACGGGTCTGGACCTGCAGGTCGGCGCCCTGACGCCCGCCGCCGAGGAGGCCATGTCCGAGATCGAGCGGCAGGTCACCGGCTCGGAGGACGTCGCCGCCGTGGTGCACGCGCTCGAGGAGCAGTACGACTCGTTCACGCGCAACATCGGCCGCACGAGCCTGCTCGCCGGGTCCAACGAGCTGCCKACCGCCGACGAGCTGGGGGCCGAGTTCGAGCGCTTCCTGGCCCAGCAGGGCGACGACGGCCCGGCCATCTGAGGCCCCGCCTTTACCAGATCGTTGTCAAACCGTGTGCGCCGGTAGGGCGAAAGCGTGGCGCGGCCCGCGGGCCCGATGTAAGGATGCACACGTTGCAGTGACGTACTCGCTTGACCGGCTTGTTCGAGAGGGATCGCACCCGGGCCTCGGCTCGCGGTCGGTTCCGACCAGTCGTTCTCGGCTGGGCCACCCGGTGCAGGACGTGAGGCATTGCGGCACGGTGCAGGCAGAAGGCCAGCGCCGTCACCGGTGGGACAGAAGGAAACGAACATGGCACAGGGTGCTGTCAAGTGGTTCAACGCTGAGAAGGGCTACGGGTTCATCGCCCAGGACGGCGGCGGCGCCGACGTCTTCGTCCACTACTCCGCGATCGACTCCTCGGGCTACCGCAGCCTCGACGAGGGCCAGCGCGTCGAGTTCGAGATCACGCAGGGCGCCAAGGGCCCGCAGGCCGAGAGCGTCCGTCCGCTCTGATCTTCCTGCGAGGGGCCGCACCCGCTCGGGTGCGGCCCTTCGTCATGCCTGGGGGTCGGTCAGGACCGGAGCCTTTCCGACGAACGCCGCGGCCTCGTCGCGGTGCAGCAGCCGGGCCGGCGCGGGGAGGCTGCGGATGGCGCGGGCCAGCCGGGCCGATCCGAGCAGCTCCGGGTCGTCCGTCGCGGCGAGCACGACGTTGCCGTAGCCGCGACCCCGCAGGAGCCCGGGCTCGGCGACGACCGCCAGGTCGGCGAACGTCGCGAGCAGCGTCGCGCCCTCCGCCCGCGCGCCGGCCAGCGGGGGCCGGTCGGCGCAGTTGACCAGGTAGACGCCGCCCGGGCGCAGGACGCGCGCGACGTGCGCGACCATCTCCTGCGTCCGGACGTGGTCGGGCGTGCTGTCGCCGGCGAAGACGTCGCGGACCACCACGTCCGCCGACGAGTCGGCCAGCTTCTCCAGCTCCGCGCGCGCGTCGCCCGCGCGGATCCGCAGCGCGGGGGAGCGGGGCAGGTCGAACCAGCCGCGCACCAGCTCCGCGAGCGTCGGGTCCAGCTCCACCGCCAGCTGCCGCGAGCCGGGGCGTGCGGCGTCCACGGCGCGGGCCAGCGCGCAGCCCGCGGCGCCCAGGTGCACCACGTCGAGCGGACCCCCCGCGTCGCCGACCCGGTCGATCACCGCGGCCATCTGCTGCATGTACTCGAAGTCGAGCCGGGTCGGGTCCACCAGGTCGAGGTACGAGCTGGGCACGCCGTTGACCAGGACCGTCACCCCGTCGGGGTCGTCGAGGTCCCGGACCAGCTCGACCGTCCCCGTCGCGATGGGCAGCGGTCCGGTGGGCCACGGTGCGCGGGAGGCGGGCCGTGTGGGTGGTCGGTGCGAGCCTGGGCTGCGTCGGGCGGAGCGGTCGCGGGCGGCCATGGGCACACGCTACGGCGCCCGACGAGGGCTTGACGGCATCGAACAGGTGTTCGATACTGGAGACAGGGACGGACGGAAGCGAAGGGGACGGCGGCATGGACCAGCGGCTCGCTCAGCACGGCACGGGTGGCACGACCACGGGGGCGCCGGTCCCGGCACGCGTGCTCGAGCTCCTCAGTCGTGCGGACGCAGAGCTGCTCGCCGCGCAGTTCTCGACCGAACCGTGGGAGCAGCTGTCCCACGCGCACCTCGCCGCGCTGCGCGCCGGGGCCGCCGCCGTCGCCTTCCGGGGCACGCCGTCGGGCCGCGGGGCTCCGCGCACCGTCTGGGCGATGCTCGGCATGGTCGCGCCCGAGCTGACGTCGTGGTCCACGTACTTCGCGGACGCCGCCTCGTTGCGCTCGGCGGTCGAGGCCGGACGGTTCGAGCTGGTCGGGCCGCAGCGGGGCGAGGAAGCCGTGTGCGCCGCGGAGGACTTCGTCGACGCGGTCCGCGACCTGGTGCACGAGGGTGCGGACGCCGTGGCCGGCCGGACGTTGAGCATGCGCGTCCTGGCTGCGTCGTGAGCCCCGCCGGCTTGGCCGCGGGATGAGCCGCGGGCCTCGGTCGGCCGAGGCGAAGCGGGACTGGGGTCGCGACGAGCTCGGCTGCTCGATCATGCACGTGGACATGGACGCGTTCTTCGCGTCGGTGGAGCTGGCGCGCCGACCCCAGCTGAGGGGCCTGCCCGTGATCGTGGGCGGCGCGTCCCGCGGCGTCGTGCTGGCTGCCACGTACGAGGCGCGCGCCTTCGGCGTGCACGCCGCGATGCCGATGTCGGTCGCGCTGCGGCAGTGTCCGCAGGCGGTCGTGGTCGCGCCCGACCACGACGCGTACCACGAGGTGTCGGCGGGCGTGATGCGGGTGCTCGCCGACATCACGGCGCTCGTCGAGCAGGTCAGCATCGACGAGGCGTTCCTCGATGTGGCGGGCGCTCGCCGGCGGCTCGGACCACCGACCGTCATCGCCCAGATCATCCGCCGGCGGGTCCGTGAGCAGTTCGGGATCACGTGCTCGGTCGGCATCGGCTCCACCAAGTTCGTCGCCAACCTGGCCTCCGGGCAGGCCAAGCCGGACGGCATCCTGCTGGTCCCGCGGGCGGCGACGGTCGGCTTCCTGCGGGTGCTTCCTGTGGGGGCGCTGAGGGGGGTGGGTGAAAAGACGGAGGCGGCGCTGGCCCGGTGGGGGATCCGCACGGTGGCTGAGCTCGCCGACAGCGACGTGTMGACGGTGCAGCACGCGGTGGGCAAGGTCGTGGGCGCGCACCTGCACGACCTGTCGTGGGGTCGTGACCCGCGGCCGGTCCGACCAGGCCGCGAGGAGCGGTCGCTCGGTGCCGAGGAGACGTTCGCCGTGGACGTCGCCGACCTGGCCCTGGTGCAGGACAAGGCGCGCGAGCTGGCGGACCGGTGCGCCGTCCGGCTGCGCAGGAACGGCCTGGTCACCCGCACGATCAGCGTGAAGGTGCGCACGTCCGACCTCCGTACGCTCACCCGCTCGCGCACGCTGCTGACCCCCACCGACGTGGGGCGCGAGCTCTACCTGGTGGCGCGGGAGCTGCTGGCCGGCGTGGATCTCGGTGGCCAGGCGGTGCGCCTCGTGGGCGTGCGGGCGGAGAGCCTCTCACCCGCGGCGTCGGTGGTCCGCCAACCCACTTACGACGAGGCGTCGGACGGGCCGTTCCGGGCTCGCAGGGACGCCGAGAGGGTGATGGTCGTGGTGCGCGACCGGTTCGGAAAGGGAGCGATCGGGGCCCCGGCCTCTCAGGCAGGTGGAGTAACCTCACCCTCGACTACCACCTTCGTTCCGGCGGATCTATCCTGAACCCGAACGCAGGTCCACAAGCTGACAACGGGGGTCAGAATGCCACTCTCGGAGTACGAGCAGCGCGTGCTCGAGCAGATGGAACGGCAGCTGACCTCTGACGATCCTCGACTCGCGAACACGCTGACTCAGCGCGGGCATCGCCCGTTCGGCCGATACGTCATCGCGGGAGTCGGGGCGTCTGTCGGTCTGCTGCTGCTCGTGCTCGGCGCGGCGAACAGCCGCGCGTGGCTGGGCGTCGTCGGCTTCGTGGTCATGTTCGCCGCGGTGGCCTTCGCGTTCGCCGACCCGCGCCGTGGGTCGGGGCGCCGCTCGGGACCGCAGGGCGTGGTGCAGGGCGACGGGAAGGTCAAGCCGACCCCCTCGCGCGGGCGTCAGCGCGCCGGCTTCATGAGCCGCCTCGAGGAGCGCTGGGAGCGTCGGCGCGGCGAGAGCGGTCGCTGAACAAGGTCTCGACCCCGGACGTCATCTCGTCCACCCATCCGGCCAGCACCGCCGGATCCACGTCGGGCTGCACCGGCGCGTAACGGTCGCGCTCGACGGTGCGCGCCAGTGACTCGAACGCCTCGGCGGGAGCTCCGGTCAACGACGACCCGGCCAGCCGCTGCAGCTGGTCCTGCACAGAGCCGACGACCGTCCGAGGCGTGTCGGAGTCGGTCCAGGTGACGCCGCGTCCCGCGAGGCGCTTGCGGGCCCGCAGCCACGCGCGCTCCGGGGTGAGGTCGGCGCGGAACCGGGTGCGGCGGCGGACGACCGCAAGCCCGACGGACGCGAGGGCCAGCACGACGGCGACCGTGATCCCCACCGGCAGCCAGGCGCGTCCGGCGTCGTCGGCCGAGTTGGCGGACGGCTGGGTGGTCGGCACCGCCGGAGCGGTGGCCAGCGGACGCGACGACGGCACGAGGTTGTCGGGGACGTCGCCCTGGGCGGAGACGCCCTGGAACGGGTCGCTCCACCGCGGGGGCGCCCCGGTTTGGACGGCGGGGGTGGGCTCGAAGCGCACCCAGCCGTAGCCCTCGAAGAACAGCTCGGGCCAGGCGTGCGACTCGTGGCCGGTGACGACGTACGCGCCGTTGCGGTCGGACTCGCCGGGCAGGAAGCCGACGCCGACCCGGGCCGGGATGCCGAGGGTGCGGGCCATCATCGCCATCGAGGTCGAGAACTGGACGCAGTACCCCTTCTTCGACTGCACGAAGTCCCAGACCGCGTCGTCCGACCGGGAGGGGGCGACGCGGGTGTCGTACGTGAAGTTCGTCGTCGCCCGGAAGTACGTCTGCAGCGCCATGGCCTGCTCGTAGGGCGTGCTCGCGTCCGCGGTGATCTCCTGCGCGAGCTCGGTGACGTCGTCGGTGTGGCTGGTCTGCGGCACGGCGAGCGAGGCACCGTCGTCGCCGGGGTCGCCCACCGGGGTGTCGGCCAGGTCGTCGGCGGTCAGCGACGGGATCTCGACCGTCATCGCGTACGTCATGCCGTCGAAGGTGCCGCGTCGGCCGACCACCTCGTCGCGGGCGGAGTCGTACTCCCAGGTGCCGGAGGCGTTCACCGTGCGCGGGAAGGTGCTCACGGGCAGTCGCCGCTCACGCAGGCCGGCGACCTCGACGCGGACGTCGCCGAGCGTGCCGCGGTCGGCGTCCGGTGCGGTGCCGCGGATCGCCGGGTCGGACGCCAGCAGCGTCGCCGGGTCCCAGGACTCGAGCTCGGTGGCCTCGGTGCGGTCCCAGGACTGGCCGTCGAAGGTGGTGAGCGTGAAGGCGCGCAGGGGGCCGACGTCGGAGGCGGTGACGTTGGCCACCGACGGAGTGGGGGTGGGTGCGTCGACCGTCCCCTCGACCACCGGGGCCACGGGGGTGACGGAGTACCGCAGGACGACCTGCCCGGACCGGGAGCCCAGGCTCTCGCGCAGATCGAGCTGGTCGCTGAGCGACATGGGTCCGACGGGTCCGCTGCCGAAGCTCGGCAGGCGCATGGTGGCCCACCCGGGGAACGCGGCGACGGCGGGACCGGCCAGCAGGGTCGCGACGATGAGCGAGAGCGAGGACAGGACGGCGACCGTGGCGCGCCGGCCCCGGTCGGTGTGGGCCGACGCCGGAGCGGCGCTGAGCGCGAGCAGGAGCAGGTAGAAGAAGGCGGTCCACGCGATCGCCCAGCCGCTCGCCGGGAACCCGAGGATGATCGCGGGCACCCAGAGCCCCGCGAAGGCCACGCCCGCCACCGCGGGCATGCCCAGCCCGATCGCCACGAGGTCGGCGACGAGGAAGACGACGACCGCGCCGACGACGACCAGCAGCTCCGCGGGCCGGACGCCGGCCATCGGGACGAGCGAGGCGTTGATGACGGCCACACCCTCGCGCGCGGTGGCCAGCGTCCGCTCGAGGGAGCCGCCGTCGGGCAGGACCTGCAGGCGTCCCGGGGGAGCGCCGTAGCGCACGAGGACGATGCCGACGGCCACGACGGCACCGACGAGGGTCGGCGCCCACCAGGACCGCGTCACGGCGCGCACGCCGACGACGATCGCCGCGACCACCAGCACGATCAACCAGGTGGCGACGAGCCAGCCGCCGCGGACGATCAGGCCGGTGAGCGCGTAGAGGCTCGCGCAGGTGGCAGCGGCGCAGAGGGCCGACCCGAGGGCCGACCGGGGGCCGCGGGGGATGCGCTGGGGACGCCCGGTCATGTCGCGGACCCCAGCAGGCGCAGCCAGCAGTCGACGATGGGCTCGCCGGGCGTGACCCGGCACGCGCGCCAGCCGGCCCGGCGCAGTGCCTTGACGGTGTGCTCGGCCTCGGTCTCGTGCGCGGGCGTGTCCGCCCGGACCACGGCCCAGGCCTGGGCGTTGTCGGCGACGTGGGCGAGCGCCGCCCGGGCGGCGGCACCGAGCGGCCCGAGGACGGCGAGGACGATCTCGCCGCCGGCGTCGGTGGTCTGCAGCAGGTGGGCGGCCGCGACGAGCTCGGCCTCGCCCTGCGCGGCCGTGCGCGGGGACTCGAGGTCGATGGTGCGGTCGAGCACGGCGTTGCGGGCTCCGGGCCCCGTGCGGTTGTGCACGAAGGCCAGCGGGTACACCGACGCGTCCTCGCGCAGGCCGCTCACCAGCCGCACGGGATGTCCTCCGTCGAGCATGGCCAACGACATGGACGCCGCGAGCGAGATCGACCACTCCAGGCTGGCCACCCGGGCCGGCAGGTCGAGCAGCACGGACACCGGGCGCATGCCGGCGCGCTCGTCGGAGCGGACCATGAGGGCGCCCTTGCGCGCGCTGCTGCTCCAGTGGACGCGCCGCAGGTCGTCGCCCTCGCGGTAGTCGCGCAGCGACGCGTCGTCGGTGGACGGCGTGCGCGCGCCGAGCGCGACACGGTCGGGCTCGCCCACCAGGACGTCGCCGGGGGTCGGCAGGGGGACCACGGCCGGCCACACCGACACCTCGGCCTGCTCGCCGAGGGTGGCGGAGGTGCGGACCACGCCGAAGGGGTCGCTGCGCGTCACGACGAGCGGGCCGAGGGGCCAGCGCCCCCGTCGGGCCGCCTGCACCGCGTAGGTGACCGTGACCCGGCGGGGCGCGCGGTTGACGCGCGCGCGCAGCGGGCGGCCGCCCGAGAGCTCGGTGGCGGCCTGCTCGGCGAACTTCAGGCCGGCCAGCCGCACGCGGGCGGCCGGGTCGGTCGCGGCGATCGTGACCTCGATCTGCGCCTCGTCGCCCGCGTGCACGGGGTTCGGCGTCGCACGCCGCTGCACGCTCAGGCGGTGCTTGCCGCGACCGGGGTCCAGCAGCCCCACGCCGACGGCCGCCCCGACCACGAGCAGCAGCGCGAGCGTGCCGATCCGCACGAGGTCGACCGCGCCCAGCACCACGCCGAACTGGAGCGCCACCAGGCCGGCGATGCCGATGGCCCAGCCGCGGGGCGTGGGGCGGAGGCGCATCAGCCGATCGCGCGGCGGGAGCGCGCCGTGTTCGCCGCAGAGGGCAGGGGCACCCGGTCGAGGATGTCGGTGACGATGTCGGACGTGCTGCGCCCGGACAGCCGCGACTCGGTGCTGGGGAGCAGCCGGTGCGCGAGCACGGGGACGCCGAGCTGCTGCACGTCGTCCGGCAGCACGTGGTCGCGTCCGTCCATGGCGGCGAGCGACTTGGCCGCGCGCAGCAGCTGGATGGCGGCGCGCGGGGACGCCCCGAGCCGCAGGCCCTGGTCCTCGCGGGTCGCGGTCACCAGGTCGACCACGTAGCGCTTCACCGCCGGCGCGGCGAAGAGGCGACGCGTGGTCTCGATGAGCGCCTTGACCTGGGCGGCGTCGGTGACCGACCGGAGGCTGTCCAGCGGGTCTGACGTCTCCTGCAGGTCCAGCATGTCGAGCTCGGACTCGATGCTGGGGTAGCCGACGGTCAGGCGGGCCATGAACCGGTCGCGCTGGGCCTCGGGCAGCGGGTAGGTGCCCTCCATCTCCACCGGGTTCTGCGTCGCGACCACGAGGAACGGCCGCGGCAGGGGATAGGTGCGGCCGTCGACCGTGGCCTGCGCCTCCTGCATGCACTCCAGGAGGGCGGACTGCGTCTTGGGCGAGGCGCGGTTGATCTCGTCGCCGATGACGACGTGCGCGAAGACGGGTCCCGGCCGGAACTCGAACTCGTGGGTCTGCGACCGGAAGATGTTGACGCCGGTGAGGTCGGACGGCAGCAGGTCCGGCGTGAACTGGATCCGGCCGACCGTGCAGTCGATGGTCTTGGCCAACGCCTTGGCCAGCGTCGTCTTGCCCACTCCGGGGACGTCCTCGAGAAGCAGGTGCCCCTCGGCGAGCAGGACGGCCACGGTGACCCGGACCAGCTCGGGGCGGCCGGTCACCACGCCCTCGATGGCGGCACGCATCCGGTGCGTGGTCGCGACGACGTCCTCGAGCTCGCTCGACGACGGGACTGCCTGCAGCATGACGCCTCCTTTGGCGGAACTGGGTCCGAGCCTAAAGGTCGGGCGGGCGGAGTTCATCGCCCACGGGGCCCCCACTTCGCTCCACCACCCACCCGGCGCAGCCTCGATCTCCCCCTGACCTGGGGTGGTTCGTCCGATCCCTCCGGAAATTCGGTCGCAGGGGCGGCTCCGACACGCCCCGCGCAGCCTCGGGGGCGTCCCAGCCCTCCACTTCGCTCCACCGCCTCTGACCTGGGCATATACCGCCTCGATCGGGTGAATCATGGACTTCTCCGATGGCAGGTGGAGTGAAGTGGAGTACCGTGGAGGCACGTGGTGAGGCAGGGAGTCTCGCGTCGGCGGAGCGGAGGGGGCGAGGTGTCGTATGAGTCGACGTCAGGCACCTTCGGGTCCTTCGCGCCCTTCCTCGGGACGTACACCCCGCGCCTGGACGAGAAGGGGCGGCTCATCCTTCCGGCCAAGTTCCGTGGCCAGCTGGCGCCGGGCCTCGTGATGACCCGTGGCCAGGAGCGCTGCCTCTTCCTGCTCCCGATGGACGAGTTCCGCCGCATGCACGACCAGCTCCGACAGGCCCCGGTCACCAGCCGGCAGGCCCGTGACTACCTGCGTGTCTTCCTGTCCGGTGCCAGCGACGAGCTGCCCGACAAGCAGGGCCGCATCTCCATCCCGCCGATGCTCCGCAAGTACGCGGGGCTCGAGCGCGACGTCGCCGTCATCGGCACAGGCACCCGGGTCGAGATCTGGGACCTCACCGCGTGGGAGACGTACCTGGCCGAGCAGGAGGCCGGCTACGCCGACACCGCGGAGGAGGTCTTCCCGAACGGCCCCTTCTGACACAGGCCCACCCAGCCCGCCCGGTGAGACCTCCTCCCGAATCTCTGACGCACTTCCCCGGCGTCAGAGGGTCGGTGGGGGATCTGGTCGGACGGCGGAGGGGCCGCCTGACCACACACATCACGCCCTGGGGAGGGAGCAGCGATGACCGAGCAGCAGACGCCCGACGACGCGGCGTCCCGGCACACCCCGGTGCTCCTGCAGCGCTGCCTGGACCTGCTCGCGCCGGCGTTCGAGGTCGAGAACCCCGTGCTGGTGGACTCGACGCTCGGCATGGGCGGCCACACCGAGGGCGTCCTGCGTGCGTTCCCGCGGGTACGCGTGGTCGGGCTGGACCGCGACACGCAGGCGCTCGACCTGGCGGGCCGCCGGCTCGCCCCCTTCGGCGACCGCTTCATCGGCGTCCACGCCGTCTACGACGAGATCAACGACGTGCTGGACCGGCTCGGCATCGCCAAGGTCCAGGGCGTCCTCATGGACCTCGGCGTCTCGTCGTTGCAGCTGGACGAGCGCGAGCGCGGCTTCTCCTACTCGGCCGACGCCCCGCTCGACATGCGGATGGACGCGACGACCGGGCAGACCGCCGCGGACGTGCTCAACACCTACGACGAGCGGGAGCTCGCGCGGATCCTGCGGGTGTACGGCGAGGAGCGGTTCGCGCCGCGCATCGCCCGCGCGATCGTCGCGCAGCGCGCGAAGCGGCCGCTCGAGCGCACCGGCGAGCTGGTGAGCATCGTGCGGGCCAACATCCCGGCCGCGACGCGCAAGACCGGGGGCAACCCCGCCAAGCGCACGTTCCAGGCGCTGCGGATCGAGGTGAACGGCGAGATCGAGGTGCTGGAGCGTGCGCTGCCGCAGTCGATCGAGGCGCTCGCGATCGGCGGCCGGATCGTCGTCGAGGCGTACCACTCGCTCGAGGACCGCGCGGTCAAGCGGGCGCTCGCCGTCGGCGCCACGTCCAGCGCGCCGCCCGACCTCCCGGTCGAGCCCGAGACCCACGCGCCGTTCCTCCGCCTGGTGACGCGGGGCGCCGAGGAGGCCGACGAGGCCGAGCTCGCGCACAACCCGCGCTCGCAGTCGGTGCGGCTCCGCGCCGCCGAGCGCGTCCGTCCCACCCCTGACCACCTGATGCCACGTCCGACCGGAAGGAGGGCAGCATGAGCGCCCAGTCCGCTGCCCGAGCAACTGCCTACCCGGCCCCGGCGCGCCCGCGCGCGGCCGCTTCACCCGCACCCCGACTTCGCGTCGTCCGCGCGCCGGAGCACGCCAGGACGCGTGTTCCGTTCATCCTTGCCTGCATGGCCGTCCTCGCCGGTGCGCTGCTGTCCGCGCTGCTGCTCAACACGTCCATGGCGGCGACCGCGTACGCCAAGTACGACCTGTCCAACGAGCTGGGCCGGCTGAACCAGGACGAGCAGGACCTCACCGCGCAGCTCGACGCGAAGGCGTCGCCCACGCAGCTCGCCGGCGCCGCGGCCGCGCTCGGCATGGTCCCCACCAACGGCACGGGCTGGCTGCGGCTGTCCGACGGCAGCGTGCAGGGCACGCCGGAGCCGGCGGGAGCGGGCGGATGACGACACCGGTCGCGCGCCCGCGCGCCCGCACCGAGCAGACCGGCACCCGCCGCCCGGCGCCGAGCAACCG